>NZ_JAXCIQ010000013.1:0-155665 GCF_046540455.1 Pseudomonas sp. W5-36
GTGAAACGATGCATCGCCGATGGTAGTGTGGGGTTTCCCCATGTGAGAGTAGGTCATCGTCAAGATTAAATTCCAGAACCCCATTTGCGAAAGCAGATGGGGTTTTGTTTTGGCGCGTGGAAAAAGCTGCCAACTAACCCTCCCAACCAATTAGAGCTCAAGCGCAGCACGCCTGCGGCCCAAGTGGTGAAACGTATGCTTGCGCAGGTCTTCTGTATGGCTATCATGCGCGTCTTACTACTAGGCACTCTCACTCATGCATACACTGCTAAAGCTACTTGAAGACGGTGCGTTTCACTCCGGCGAGGATCTGGGGCTTGCGCTGGGCGTCAGCCGGAGCGCCGTCTGGAAGAAGCTGCAGCAGGTCCAGGCTGACCTCGGCATAGAAATTTACAAGGTGCGCGGTCGTGGCTACCGATTGGCGTCGCCGCTGTCCTTGCTGGACTATGAGGCGCTGCGCCGGGAGCATATCGGGTTGGGTTGGACGTGCAGGATTCACGAAATTATCGACTCAACTAATGCTGAAGCCATGCGAGTAGCGAATTCAGGCGCTGAACTTCCTTGCTTGGTTCTTGCAGAGCGGCAGACGGCTGGCCGCGGAAGGCGTGGCCGTCAGTGGGTAAGTCCTTTCGCTGAAAATCTCTATTACAGCCTCGCCTTGCGTCTGGATGGCGGGACGCGCCGCCTGGATGGCCTCAGTCTTCTTGTAGGCCTTGCTGTGGTAGATACGCTGCGAGAGCTCGGTATTGGTACTGCGGGGCTGAAATGGCCTAACGACATTCTGGTTGGCGGTAAGAAGATTGCTGGGGTTCTGCTCGAACTCACCGGCGATCCTGCCAATGTATGTCATGTAGTGATTGGTATTGGGATCAACGTAAATATGCGTGAATCCATTAACGTAGACCAGGCTTGGACTTCATTGGCTCTGGAGCTTGTGCATGTTCAGGATCGGAATCGCGTTGCTTGCGCGCTCAGTCGAAATCTCAGCGTTTATCTTGCTGGTCATCAGGAGAAAGGCTTTGCGGCCTACCGAAGAGATTGGGAAGACAAGCACTTATGGCAGGGCCTTGCGGTCGCTCTCACTACGGGTGCGAAGATCACCCAGGGTGTGGTCTTGGGAGTTGGTGACGATGGAGCGCTACGGCTGGAGGTAGGTGGCCGTGAGGAGCAGTTTGCCGGGGGGGAGGTGAGTCTGAGGCTCGAGGGTAATTAGGGTAGAGATAGGAGTTGGTATATATGCATTCGGATGCGTGTTGTCTATGAGGTGATTATGCCCTGGGCGTTTTTTTCGTTGCTCATGTTGAACGGTCTTTATTTTGTCTGGCAGCAGCAGGATGCGCCGCTACGCCCGAAAGAGGTCGAGCCGCTGTTAACCCATCGATCATATGGCCAGGATATTCGGCTGCTTAGCGAGTCCGGATTGGGTAGGGGTAAGGAGCGGATGGACGCAGAGCAAGAGAAATGCCTCTATTTGGGCGGCACCGCCAAGCGGGCTGAGGTGACGCTTCTCAAGCAGCGCCTTGTTGCGTTGGATATCGATACTCACCTGGGAAAGCGCCTGGATCAGCAAGGCGGCGTGTTTTGGCTAAAAATTGCGCCTGCGAGTAGGCGGCTGGTGAGCGATGCGCTTATCGCCGAGCTCCGTAGAGATTTTCCCATGCTAAAAAATGAAATAATGTCGTGTGAAGGCATTGCAACCCCAGATTAGTTTGAATAGAATGGCGCCCGCTTCGCAGTGCAGATCGCTTGATTCGTACTGATGTAGCGAGAGTCAATGCTTGTAACCTCAAGTTTTTATTGAGAAAAAGGTTGACAGAAGGGTGGCATGATATAGAATGCTGCCTCGCTTAGGAGGGGTTCCCGAGCGGCCAAAGGGATCAGACTGTAAATCTGACGTCTACGACTTCGAAGGTTCGAATCCTTCCCCCTCCACCATATTTTGAGCGTAAGCAGCAAAGCTCAGCGGGTATAGTTTAGTGGTAGAACCTCAGCCTTCCAAGCTGATGATGCGGGTTCGATTCCCGCTACCCGCTCCAAGTTTGCTGGTTGTGCAATGTGTTTTGCTCTTGTAGCTCAGTTGGTAGAGCACACCCTTGGTAAGGGTGAGGTCAGCGGTTCAAATCCGCTCAAGAGCTCCATTACTAAGGCAGATATGTGAGTATCTGCCTTTGTTTTAGGCGCCAAGAATCCCGGGATCTTTACGCTCTTGGTGAGCTGGTGCTGCAGTGAGTCGATTTTTGCCATCGCATTATCGAGTTGCTGTTGAAATCTTCCTGTCAGGTCCGCATAATGTTCGGCCTGATTTTGCTTTTAGGTCAGTAGCTCAATTGGCAGAGCGACGGTCTCCAAAACCGTAGGTTGGGGGTTCGATTCCCTCCTGACCTGCCAGATTCTCAAATGTATCTGGCTTTCTTTTCACAGGATTTTAGTAGATGAATCCAAAGGCTGAAGCCCAAGACTCCCGGTTTGATCTCGTGAAGTGGCTTGTAGTAGTGCTTCTGGTGGTCGTGGGTGTCGTTGGAAATCAATACTATTCTGCGCAACCAATCCTGTATCGCGTTCTTGCCCTGCTTGTAATCGCCGCCGTGGCAGCCTATGTGGCGCTGCAGACGGGGAAGGGCAAGGCTTTCTTTGTTTTGGCCAAGGAAGCGCGCGCTGAGATTCGTAAAGTCGTGTGGCCTACGCGCCAAGAGACTACCCAGACCACTTTGATCGTGGTTGCAGTGGTTCTTGTGATGGCGCTGCTGTTGTGGGGGTTGGATTCCCTGCTCGGCTGGCTTGTTTCCTTGATTGTCGGCTAAGGGTGTCCCGTGGCTAAGCGTTGGTACGTAGTGCATGCCTACTCGGGTTACGAGAAGCATGTCATGCGCTCACTGGTTGAGCGCGTAAAGCTTGCAGGCATGGAAGATGGCTTCGGCGAAATTCTGGTCCCTACTGAAGAAGTAGTGGAAATGCGTAACGGCCAGAAACGCAAAAGTGAACGTAAGTTCTTCCCTGGCTATGTGCTTGTCCAGATGGACATGAACGAAGGTACCTGGCACTTGGTTAAGGATACTCCTCGTGTCATGGGCTTCATTGGCGGCACTGCAGACAAGCCTGCCCCAATTACCGATAAAGAAGCTGAAGCCATTCTGCGTCGCGTCGCTGATGGCAGCGATAAGCCAAAGCCAAAAACTCTGTTCGAGCCGGGCGAAGTCGTTCGTGTTACAGACGGTCCGTTTGCTGACTTCAACGGTACCGTTGAAGAGGTCAATTACGAGAAGAGTCGGATCCAAGTTGCCGTGCTCATTTTCGGACGCTCCACTCCGGTGGAGCTGGAGTTCAGTCAGGTCGAAAAGGCGTAACTGATCTCAGAATCCCATACCCCGCAGCCTTGGGCTGTGGGGTTTTTTCGTCACCGGGATAAACGCGCAAGTAACCGGGGAGCCTCTCGAGGCGCTAGAACCCGTAATTGGAGTGCCTCATGGCCAAGAAGATTACCGCTTACATCAAGCTTCAAGTGAAAGCCGCTCAGGCTAACCCGAGCCCGCCCGTTGGTCCTGCGCTGGGTCAGCACGGCGTGAACATCATGGAGTTCTGCAAAGCGTTCAACGCCCGTACTCAGGGTATTGAGCCAGGTCTGCCTACTCCTGTGATCATCACTGTTTACAGTGACCGCAGCTTCACATTTGAAACCAAAAGCACCCCGGCTTCGGTACTGCTGAAAAAAGCAGCTGGCTTGACCAGCGGCTCGGCTCGTCCGAATACCGTAAAAGTTGGCACTGTGACCCGTGCTCAGCTTGAAGAAATCGCCAAGGCAAAAAATGCCGACTTGACCGCTGCTGATATGGACGCCGCCGTGCGTACAATCGCCGGTTCCGCTCGCAGCATGGGCCTTAACGTGGAGGGTGTGTAATGGCTAAGCTGACTAAGCGCCAAAAGGCTATCGCTTCCAAGGTTGAAGCTGGCAAATCGTATAACTTCAACGAAGCTGCTGCCCTGCTGGCTGAGTTGTCGACAGTGAAGTTCAGCGAGTCCGTAGACGTTGCTGTGAACCTCGGTGTTGACCCACGTAAATCCGACCAGGTTGTACGTAGCGCTACCGTACTGCCACACGGCACTGGCAAGACCGTTCGTGTAGCCGTATTTACTCAGGGTCCAGCTGCTGAAGCTGCTCTGGCTGCCGGTGCTGACCGCGTTGGTATGGACGATCTGGCTGCTGAAATGAAGGGCGGCGATCTGAACTATGACGTCGTTATTGCCTCCCCGGACGCAATGCGTGTTGTTGGTCAGTTGGGTCAGATCCTCGGCCCGCGTGGCCTGATGCCTAACCCGAAGGTCGGTACTGTTACTCCAGACGTAGCCACTGCCGTTAAAAATGCCAAGGCTGGTCAGGTTCGCTATCGCACCGATAAAAACGGCATTATCCACACTTCCGTTGGCAAGGTCGGCTTCGAAGCAGGCAAGCTGCGTGAGAACGTTGAAGCACTGATCGCTGATTTGAAGCGTATCAAGCCTGCTTCCTCGAAAGGTATCTACGTCAAGCGCGTAACCCTGAGCACCACTATGGGCCCAGGCTTGGTCATCGACCAAGGTTCGTTGGACGCGTGAGACTGGCACGGCGCGGGTAACCGCGCCGTTGCGAAAATTGGGGTCCCTGCCTGGCGGGGGCTATCCAAGACCGTAGGCGGCGAAAGTCTTAAACCTCAAGCCTACGCAGATGGTGCTCCCGGTTCCTTACCGAATCAGACACCAAAACGACATCCGGCTCAGGTCAGATGAAACGGTAACAAGCAGGAGTTAAACCCGTGGCAATTAAACTCGAAGACAAGAAGGCCATCGTCGCTGAAGTCAACGAGGCTGCCAAAAACGCTCTGTCTGCTGTTGTGGCTGATGCCCGCGGTGTGACAGTAGGCGCGATGACCGGACTCCGTAAAGAGGCTCGTGAAGCTGGCGTATACGTGCGTGTCGTACGTAACACCCTGCTCAAGCGCGCCGTTGCTGACACTGAATACAGTGTCCTCAACGATGTGTTCACCGGCCCGACCTTGATCGCGTTCTCCAATGAACACCCTGGCGCTGCTGCCCGTTTGTTCAAAGAGTTCGCTAAAGGTCAGGATAAGTTCGAGATCAAGGCAGCTGCGTTCGAGGGCAAGTTCCTCGCACCTAATCAGATCGACGTACTGGCAACATTGCCGACCCGCAACGAAGCGATTTCGCAGCTGATGAGCGTGATTCAAGGCGCTACCAGCAAGCTCGCTCGTACACTGGCGGCCATCCGCGAACAGAAAGAAGCCGCTGCAGCCTAAGGGCAGGCACTTCCTCTCGCGTATTTTTGTTTATTTCGATGGTCGCGTAGGCCGTCCCCCAATTCAGGAATTAGAGTCATGTCTATCTCTCAAGACGATATCCTCAACGCCGTAGCTGAAATGTCCGTTCTGCAGGTTGTAGAGCTGATCAAAGCATTCGAAGAAAAATTCGGTGTTAGCGCTGCCGCTGCTTCCGCTGGTCCAGCTGCTGCTGCTGCCGTTGTTGAAGAGCAAACCGAATTCAACGTCATGCTGCTGGAAGCGGGCGAGAAGAAAGTTAACGTCATTAAAGCAGTTCGTGAACTGACCGGTCTGGGCCTGAAAGAAGCCAAGGCAGTCGTTGACGGCGCTCCAGCAATGGTCCTGGAAGCAGTAGCAAAAGACGCTGCTGACAAAGCCAAGGCTACCCTGGAAGAAGCAGGCGCTAAAGTCGAGCTGAAGTAAGCATCGACTTTGCGTTTCCAGCCCAAGCGTTAAGCGAAAGGCTGATGGCTGGTGGCTTCTGCCACCGGCCTTTTTCCGTTGTTGGCAGCTGATTCGGTTAGCGCTGATTACGTGATCTACCCACCTTGAACGGTGGCGCGAACCATGGGGTTCGCAAGATTTTTCTGGCTGCTCCCGTCGGGAGGAGCCAAACAAGCAGGTGACCAAGCTGGGGAACGCTGATGGCTTACTCATATACTGAGAAAAAACGTATCCGCAAGGACTTTAGCAAGTTGCCGGACGTCATGGATGTGCCTTACCTCCTGGCCATCCAGCTGGATTCGTATCGTGAATTCTTGCAAGCGGGAGCGACTAAAGATCAGTTCCGCGACGTGGGCCTGCATGCGGCCTTCAAATCTGTTTTCCCGATCATCAGCTACTCCGGCAATGCTGCTTTGGAGTATGTGGGTTATCGTCTGGGCGAACCGGCTTTTGATGTCAAGGAATGCGTGCTCCGCGGTGTGACATACGCCGTACCTTTGCGGGTAAAAGTACGTCTGATCATTTTCGACAAAGAATCGTCGAATAAAGCGATCAAGGACATCAAAGAGCAAGAAGTCTACATGGGTGAAATCCCCCTGATGACTGAGAACGGTACCTTCGTTATCAACGGTACCGAACGAGTGATCGTTTCCCAGCTGCACCGTTCCCCAGGCGTGTTCTTTGACCACGACCGCGGTAAGACGCACAGCTCCGGCAAACTGTTGTACTCGGCTCGCATCATTCCTTACCGTGGTTCGTGGCTGGACTTCGAATTCGATCCGAAAGACTGTGTCTTCGTACGTATCGACCGTCGCCGCAAACTCCCTGCATCGGTTCTGCTCCGTGCATTGGGTTACACCACTGAAGAAGTGCTGGATGCCTTCTACACCACCAACGTATTCCATGTTCATGGCGAGAACCTGAATCTGGAGTTGGTGCCTCAGCGCCTGCGTGGCGAAATTGCCGTTCTGGATATACTGGACGACAAGGGCAAGGTCATTGTTGAGCAAGGCCGTCGTATCACGGCTCGCCACATTAACCAGCTCGAAAAAGCGAACATCAAGACCCTTGAAGTTCCGCTCGACTACGTAATCGGCCGCACTAGCGCCAAGGCGATCGTGCACCCGGCGACGGGTGAGATCATTGCCGAGTGCAATACCGAACTGAACACCGAGGTCCTGGCGAAGATTGCCAAGGCTCAGGTTGTCCGTATCGAGACGCTATACACGAACGATATCGACTGCGGCCCGTTCATTTCCGACACCTTGAAGATCGACTCGACCGGCAATCAGCTTGAAGCCCTGGTCGAAATCTATCGGATGATGCGTCCTGGCGAGCCACCTACCAAGGATGCTGCCGAGACCTTGTTCAACAATCTGTTCTTTAGCCCAGAGCGTTACGATCTGTCGGCTGTAGGTCGGATGAAGTTTAACCGTCGTATCGGTCGTACCGAGATCGAAGGTTCTGGCGTGCTCCACAAAGACGACATCGTCGCTGTGCTGAAGACCCTGGTCGACATCCGTAACGGTAAAGGCATCGTCGATGACATCGATCACCTTGGTAACCGTCGCGTTCGTTGCGTAGGTGAGATGGCCGAGAACCAGTTCCGTGTAGGTCTGGTGCGTGTTGAGCGCGCGGTCAAAGAACGTCTGTCGATGGCGGAAAGCGAAGGCCTGATGCCTCAAGACCTGATCAACGCCAAGCCTGTAGCGGCGGCGGTGAAAGAGTTCTTCGGTTCCAGCCAGCTTTCACAGTTCATGGACCAGAACAACCCGCTGTCCGAGATCACTCACAAGCGTCGCGTCTCTGCACTCGGCCCTGGTGGTCTGACGCGTGAGCGTGCTGGCTTTGAAGTCCGTGACGTACACCCGACTCACTACGGGCGCGTGTGCCCGATTGAAACGCCGGAAGGTCCGAACATTGGTCTGATCAACTCCTTGGCTGCCTATGCGCGCACCAACCAGTACGGCTTCCTCGAGAGCCCGTACCGTGTGGTTAAAGATGCTCTGGTAACTGACGAAATTGTTTTCCTCTCGGCTATTGAGGAAGCAGATCACGTCATTGCCCAGGCTTCTGCCGCAATGAACGACAAGAAGATCCTGATTGACGAGCTGGTTGCTGTTCGTCACTTGAACGAGTTCACCGTCAAGGCGCCGGAAGACGTCACCCTGATGGATGTTTCGCCGAAGCAGGTTGTATCGGTCGCGGCATCGCTGATCCCGTTCCTTGAGCACGACGACGCCAACCGTGCGTTGATGGGTTCGAACATGCAGCGTCAGGCTGTCCCAACATTGCGCGCTGACAAGCCGCTGGTTGGTACTGGCATGGAGCGCAACGTTGCGCGTGACTCCGGTGTTTGCGTCGTGGCCCGTCGTGGCGGCGTGATCGACTCGGTAGACGCCAGCCGTATCGTGGTTCGTGTTGCAGATGACGAAGTTGAGACAGGCGAAGCCGGTGTCGACATCTACAACCTGACCAAATACACACGTTCGAACCAGAATACCTGCATCAACCAGCGTCCGCTGGTGAGCAAGGGTGACCGCGTTCAGCGTAGCGACATCATGGCTGACGGCCCGTCCACCGATATGGGTGAACTGGCGCTGGGTCAGAACATGCGCATCGCGTTCATGGCGTGGAACGGCTTCAACTTCGAAGACTCCATCTGCCTGTCCGAGCGTGTTGTTCAGGAAGACCGCTTCACCACGATCCACATTCAGGAACTGACCTGTGTGGCGCGTGATACCAAGCTCGGGCCTGAAGAGATCACTGCCGACATCCCTAACGTGGGTGAGGCAGCACTGAACAAGCTGGATGAAGCCGGTATCGTTTATGTAGGCGCTGAAGTCGGCGCTGGCGACATCCTGGTAGGTAAGGTCACTCCGAAAGGCGAGACCCAGCTGACCCCGGAAGAGAAGCTGCTGCGTGCGATCTTCGGTGAAAAAGCAAGCGACGTTAAAGATACGTCCCTGCGCGTGCCTACCGGTACCAAAGGCACCGTTATTGACGTTCAGGTCTTCACTCGTGATGGCGTTGAGCGTGATGCTCGTGCGCTGTCCATCGAGAAGAGCCAGCTCGACGAGATCCGCAAGGACCTGAACGAAGAGTTCCGCATTGTTGAAGGCGCAACGTTCGAACGTTTGCGTTCCGCTCTGGTGGGTCGTACCGCTGAAGGTGGTGCTGGCCTGAAGAAGGGGCAGGAAATCACCAACGAAGTTCTGGACGGCCTGGAACACGGTCAGTGGTTCAAGCTGCGCATGGTCGAAGATGCGCTGAACGAGCAACTCGAGAAAGCTCAGGCTTACATCGTCGATCGTCGCCGTCTGCTTGACGACAAGTTCGAAGACAAGAAGCGCAAGCTGCAGCAGGGCGATGATCTTGCTCCAGGTGTACTCAAGATCGTCAAGGTTTACCTTGCCATCCGCCGTCGTATCCAGCCTGGCGACAAGATGGCCGGTCGTCACGGTAACAAAGGTGTGGTCTCCGTGATCATGCCGGTTGAAGACATGCCGCACGATGCCAACGGTACTCCGGTGGATATCGTCCTCAACCCGTTGGGTGTACCTTCGCGTATGAACGTCGGTCAGATCCTGGAAACCCACCTCGGCCTCGCGGCTAAGGGGTTGGGCGAGAAGATCAACCGCATGCTTGAAGAGCAGCGTAAAGTCGTTGAACTGCGTAAGTTCCTGAACGAGATCTACAACGAGATTGGCGGCCGTCAAGAGAGTCTAGATGACCTGTCTGATCAGGAAATTCTGGATCTGGCGAAGAACCTGCGTGGCGGCGTTCCAATGGCTACCCCGGTATTTGACGGTGCCAAAGAATCCGAAATCAAGGCAATGCTCCGCCTGGCGGACATGCCAGACAGTGGCCAGATGCAGCTGTTCGACGGCCGTACCGGCAACAAGTTTGAGCGTCCGGTCACCGTTGGCTACATGTACATGCTGAAGCTGAACCACTTGGTGGACGACAAGATGCACGCGCGTTCCACTGGTTCGTACAGCCTGGTTACCCAGCAGCCGCTGGGTGGTAAGGCTCAGTTCGGTGGTCAGCGTTTCGGGGAGATGGAGGTTTGGGCGCTGGAAGCTTATGGCGCGGCGTACACTCTGCAAGAAATGCTCACAGTGAAGTCGGACGACGTGAACGGTCGGACCAAGATGTACAAGAACATCGTGGACGGCGATCACCGTATGGAGCCGGGCATGCCCGAGTCCTTCAACGTGTTGATCAAAGAAATCCGTTCGCTCGGTATCGATATCGATCTGGAAACCGAATAACACGTGACGCGAATCGAGGGTGGGTCGGTATGACTGCCCTCTGCTCCGCCAGGAGGAAAGGCCTTGAAAGACCTACTGAATTTGCTGAAAAACCAGGGTCAAGTCGAAGAGTTCGACGCTATCCGTATTGGATTGGCGTCGCCTGAGATGATCCGTTCGTGGTCGTTCGGTGAAGTTAAAAAGCCGGAAACCATCAACTACCGTACGTTCAAACCTGAGCGTGACGGCCTGTTCTGCGCCAAGATCTTTGGCCCGGTCAAGGATTACGAGTGCCTGTGCGGTAAGTACAAGCGCTTGAAGCATCGTGGCGTCATCTGCGAGAAGTGTGGCGTTGAAGTCGCGCTGGCCAAAGTCCGTCGTGAGCGCATGGCTCACATCGAACTGGCCTCGCCGGTCGCTCACATCTGGTTCCTGAAATCGCTGCCGTCCCGTATCGGCTTGCTGATGGACATGACCCTGCGTGATATCGAACGCGTTCTCTACTTCGAGAGCTATGTCGTTATCGATCCGGGCATGACCACGCTCGAAAAAGGGCAACTGCTTAACGACGAGCAATACTTCGAAGCTCTCGAAGAGTTCGGTGACGACTTCGACGCCCGTATGGGTGCCGAGGCTGTCCGCGAGCTGCTGCACGCTATTGATCTGGAACACGAGATTGGGCGGCTGCGCGAAGAGATTCCGCAAACCAACTCCGAGACCAAAATCAAGAAGCTGTCCAAGCGTCTGAAGTTGATGGAAGCCTTCCAGGGTTCCGGCAACCTTCCAGAATGGATGGTGTTGACCGTCCTGCCGGTTCTGCCGCCAGATCTGCGTCCACTGGTCCCGCTGGATGGTGGTCGTTTCGCGACTTCCGACCTTAACGATCTCTATCGTCGAGTGATCAACCGTAACAACCGTTTGAAGCGCCTGCTCGATCTGTCTGCTCCTGACATCATCGTGCGCAACGAAAAGCGCATGCTGCAGGAAGCTGTGGATGCGTTGCTTGATAACGGTCGTCGCGGTCGCGCCATCACAGGTTCGAACAAGCGTCCTCTGAAATCCCTGGCTGACATGATCAAGGGTAAGCAGGGCCGTTTCCGTCAGAACTTGCTCGGTAAGCGTGTTGACTACTCTGGCCGTTCGGTAATTACCGTAGGTCCGACCCTGCGTCTGCATCAGTGCGGTCTGCCCAAGAAGATGGCACTGGAGCTGTTCAAGCCGTTCATTTTCGGCAAGCTCGAGATGCGTGGTCTCGCTACCACCATCAAAGCTGCCAAGAAAATGGTCGAGCGCGAGCTGCCAGAAGTCTGGGACGTTCTCGCCGAAGTCATTCGCGAACACCCGGTGCTCCTGAACCGTGCGCCGACGCTTCACCGTCTGGGTATCCAGGCGTTTGAGCCGGTTCTCATCGAAGGTAAAGCGATCCAGCTGCACCCGTTGGTCTGTGCGGCATACAACGCCGACTTCGACGGTGACCAGATGGCTGTTCACGTGCCGCTGACGCTGGAAGCCCAGCTCGAAGCCCGTGCGCTGATGATGTCGACCAACAACATTCTGTCGCCAGCGAACGGTGAGCCAATCATCGTTCCTTCGCAGGACGTTGTATTGGGTCTGTACTACATGACTCGTGAAGCGATCAACGCCAAAGGCGAAGGTCGTGTATTCGCGGATCTGCAGGAAGTGGACCGTGTATTCCGTGCGGGCGAAGCCGCTCTGCATGCAAAAGTGAAAGTGCGCATCAACGAAACGATCAATGATCGTGACGGTGGCAGCGTCAAGAACACTCGTATCGTCGACACAACCGTCGGCCGTGCGCTGCTGTTCCAAGTGGTTCCGGCCGGCTTGTCATACGACGTCGTCAATCAGCCGATGAAGAAGAAGGCAATCTCCAAGCTGATCAACCAGTGCTACCGCGTGGTTGGCCTGAAAGAGACTGTAATCTTCGCTGACCAGCTGATGTACACCGGTTTTGCCTATTCGACGATCTCGGGTGTCTCCATCGGCGTTAACGACTTTGTTATCCCTGATGAAAAAGCTCGCATCATCGACGCAGCAACCGATGAAGTGAAAGAAATCGAGAGTCAGTACGCCTCCGGCCTGGTTACCCAGGGCGAGAAGTACAACAAGGTGATCGACCTCTGGTCCAAGGCCAACGATGAAGTCTCCAAGGCGATGATGTCGAACCTCTCGAAAGAGAAGGTTGTCGATCGTCACGGTGAGACCGTTGATCAGGAATCCTTCAACTCGATGTACATGATGGCTGACTCGGGTGCGCGGGGTTCCGCAGCACAGATTCGTCAGTTGGCAGGTATGCGGGGTCTGATGGCCAAGCCGGATGGCTCGATCATCGAGACACCGATCACTGCTAACTTCCGTGAAGGTTTGAGCGTTCTTCAGTACTTCATCTCGACGCACGGTGCTCGTAAGGGGCTTGCGGATACCGCGTTGAAAACCGCGAACTCTGGTTACCTGACTCGTCGTCTTGTAGACGTGGCACAAGATCTGGTCGTTACCGAGGTTGACTGCGGTACTGAACACGGTCTGGTCATGACGCCGCACATTGAAGGTGGCGACGTCGTAGAGCCGTTGGGCGAACGCGTATTGGGTCGAGTGATCGCCCGCGACGTATTCAAGCCTGGCACTGAAGATGTCATCGTTCCAGGCGGCACACTGGTTGACGAGAAGTGGGTTGAATTCATCGAGCTGAACAGCATCGACGAAGTGATCGTACGCTCTCCGATCAGCTGTGAAACACGTTTCGGTATCTGCGCCAAGTGCTATGGCCGTGATCTGGCGCGCGGTCACCAGGTGAACATCGGTGAGGCGGTCGGCGTTATCGCGGCTCAGTCGATCGGTGAGCCGGGTACCCAGCTGACCATGCGTACGTTCCACATCGGTGGTGCGGCAAGCCGTACTTCTGCTGCTGACAGTGTTCAGGTGAAGAACGGCGGTATCGTTCGTCTGCACAACCTGAAGCACGTTGAGCGTCTTGATGGTCACCTGGTCGCGGTGTCGCGTTCCGGTGAGTTGGCAATAGCCGACGAGTTCGGTCGTGAGCGCGAGCGCTACAAGCTGCCGTATGGTGCTGTGATTCTGGTGAAGGAAGGTGACAAGGTCGACGCCGGGTCCATCGTGGCCAAGTGGGACCCACACACTCACCCAATCGTCACCGAGATGAAAGGTACCGTGACCTACGTGGGCATGGAGGAAGGTATTACGATCAAGCGCCAGACGGACGAATTGACCGGTTTGACGAACATCGAAGTACTGGATGCCAAAGATCGCCCTGCAGCAGGTAAAGACATTCGTCCTGCGGTCAAGATGGTTGGTGTTGATGGTAAGGATCTGCTGCTGCCGGGTACTGACGTACCGGCTCAGTACTTCCTGCCGGCAAACGCCCTCGTCGGTGTTGCGGATGGTGTGCAAGTGGGTGTGGGTGACGTTATCGCCCGTATCCCGCAAGAGACCTCCAAAACCCGTGACATCACTGGTGGTCTGCCGCGCGTTGCCGACCTGTTCGAAGCGCGTCGCCCTAAAGAAGCATCGATCCTGGCTGAAGTCAGCGGTACGATCGCGTTTGGTAAAGAGACCAAAGGCAAGCGTCGTCTCGTTATCACGCCAAACGATGGTACCGATCCGTACGAAGAGCTGATTCCAAAATGGCGTCATCTGAACGTCTTCGAAGGTGAGCAAGTCAGCCGTGGTGAGGTTATCTCCGACGGCCCAAGCGATCCGCACGATATCCTGCGCCTGCTGGGTGTCAGCGCTCTGGCGAAATACATCGTCAACGAGATTCAGGACGTTTACCGCCTGCAAGGCGTGAAGATCAACGACAAGCACATTGAAACGATCCTTCGTCAGATGCTGCGTAAGGTCGAGATCGCTGAGTCTGGCGACTCCAGCTTCATCAAGGGTGACCAGATGGAGTTGACGCATGTCCTGGTTGAAAACGAGCGCCTTGCGACCGACGAGAAATTTGTTTCCAAATTCACTCGTGTGTTGCTTGGTATCACCAAGGCGTCGCTGTCCACCGAATCGTTCATCTCGGCGGCCTCCTTCCAGGAGACCACTCGCGTACTGACCGAAGCGGCGGTTACCGGCAAGCGCGATTATCTGCGCGGCCTGAAAGAAAACGTGGTAGTGGGTCGTCTGATCCCTGCAGGTACCGGTCTGGCATATCACAGCGAGCGCAAGCGTCGTCGTGAAGCCGACAAGCCGATGCGTGTAAGTGCGAGCGAAGTTGAAGCCGCGCTCACTGAAGCGTTGAACTCAAGCAGTAATTGAGAGTAGGGCCCCGATTTTCACAGTCATTGGTCTCAACCGGTTGATGGGTTGCCAGTGGCTGTGGACACCGGGGCTTTGCCTTGCCAGTGGCTGTGGACACCGGGGCTTTGCCTTGACTGGGGGCAGGATCCTCTTTAGACTCTTGTACCCCTAAATCTGGCGGGACGTATGTCCTGCCATTTTGCTTTTCTTGTAAGACAATAGCGTCGCAAGACAACAGTGGAGCTAGTAGATGGCAACTATCAACCAGCTGGTACGTCAGCCGCGTAAGCGTATCGTCGAGAAATCCGACGTGCCTGCGCTGCAGAACTGCCCGCAGCGTCGTGGTGTGTGCACTCGCGTGTACACAACTACGCCGAAAAAACCTAACTCGGCACTGCGTAAAGTATGCCGTGTGCGTCTGACCAACGGTTTCGAGGTTTCCTCGTACATCGGCGGTGAAGGCCACAACCTGCAAGAGCACAGCGTCGTACTGATTCGCGGCGGCCGTGTAAAAGACTTGCCAGGTGTTCGTTACCACACCGTCCGCGGTTCGTTGGATACCTCCGGTGTCAAAGGTCGTAACCAGGGTCGTTCGAAGTACGGTACCAAGAAGCCTAAGTAGTAGCGGCTTTTTGAAAAAACTGAATCATCTTATTTTCTGAGTCGATAAGAGTAAGGTCGGAGGCGCCATTAGGTGCTGATTCCGAGCGAACCTGAAGACCGTTTGAGGGCTTATCCATGCCAAGAAGACGCGTAGCAGCCAAGCGCGAAGTGCTTGACGATCCAAAATACGGCAGCCAGATTCTGGCCAAGTTCATGAACCACGTTATGGAAAGCGGCAAGAAAGCCGTTGCCGAGCGTATCGTTTATGGCGCGCTCGAAAAGGTTAAAGAACGCAAGAACTCCGATCCCCTGGAAATCTTCGAGAAAGCTCTCGACGCCATCGCTCCGCTGGTCGAAGTGAAGTCGCGCCGTGTAGGCGGTGCTACTTACCAGGTCCCGGTCGAAGTTCGTCCGTCCCGTCGTAATGCTCTGGCAATGCGTTGGCTGGTAGACTTCGCGCGCAAGCGCGGTGAGAAGTCTATGGCTCTGCGTTTGGCTGGCGAACTGTTGGACGCCGCCGAAGGTAAAGGTGCTGCGGTCAAGAAGCGTGAAGACGTGCACCGTATGGCTGAAGCCAACAAAGCTTTCTCGCACTACCGCTTCTAATTTCAGCGTCACTAATTTTGCGAGGGCTTTATGGCTCGTACTACACCGATCAGCCGTTACCGTAACATTGGTATCGTCGCTCACGTGGATGCTGGTAAAACCACCACCACCGAGCGCGTCCTTTTTTACACCGGCAAAAGCCACAAGATGGGCGAGGTGCATGATGGCGCCGCGACCACCGACTGGATGGTTCAGGAGCAGGAGCGTGGTATTACCATTACTTCTGCTGCTATTACTGCCTTTTGGCAGGGTTCCGAGAAGCAGCACAAAGACCAATATCGCTTCAACGTGATTGACACCCCGGGCCACGTAGACTTCACGATTGAAGTTGAGCGTTCCCTGCGTGTACTCGACGGCGCGGTCGTTGTTTTCTGTGGTACCTCTGGCGTAGAGCCTCAGTCCGAAACCGTATGGCGTCAAGCCAACAAGTACGGGGTTCCACGTATCGTTTACGTGAACAAAATGGACCGTGCTGGCGCAAACTTTCTGCGCGTAATTGCCCAGATCAAGCAGCGTTTGGGTCACACTCCGGTGCCGATCCAGTTGGCAATCGGTTCTGAGGACAACTTCCAGGGTCAGATTGATCTGATGTCTATGGAAGCGGTCTACTGGAACGATTCCGACAAAGGTATGGTCCCTGTTCGCAAGCCTATCCCTGCTGAGCTGCAGGAGCTGGCTGACGAATGGCGCAGCAACATGGTTGAGGCTGCGGCTGAAGCCAGCGAAGAACTGATGAACAAATACCTTGAGGGTGAGGAACTCACCAACGAGGAAATCAAGGCTGCTCTGCGTCAGCGTACTATTGCTGGTGAGATCGTTCTTGCTGTTTGCGGTTCTTCCTTCAAGAACAAGGGTGTTCCCCTGGTTCTCGACGCTGTGATCGACTACCTGCCGGCTCCAGTCGACATTCCTGCTATCAAGGGTTCCAACCCTGATAACGAGGAAGAGGAAATGGAGCGTCACGCGGACGACAACGAGCCGTTCTCGGCTCTGGCGTTCAAGATCGCTACCGATCCGTTCGTGGGTACGCTGACCTTCGTCCGTGTTTACTCGGGCGTGTTGGCATCCGGCGACGGCGTGATCAACTCGGTCAAGGGCAAGAAAGAGCGCGTGGGTCGTATGGTGCAAATGCACGCCAACGCTCGCGAAGAGATCAAGGAAGTACGCGCTGGCGACATCGCGGCCTTGATCGGCATGAAGGATGTCACCACTGGTGAAACCTTGTGCAACGCTGACAAGCCAATCATCCTGGTTCGGATGGACTTCCCGGAGCCGGTTATTTCGGTTGCCGTAGAGCCTAAAACCAAGGATGACCAGGAAAAAATGGGTATCGCACTGGGCAAGCTTGCTCAAGAAGACCCGTCTTTCCGCGTCAAAACTGATGAAGAGACTGGTCAAACGATCATCTCTGGCATGGGCGAGCTGCACTTGGACATCCTGGTTGACCGGATGCGCCGTGAGTTCAACGTCGAAGCCAACATCGGTAAGCCTCAGGTTTCGTATCGTGAGCGCATCACGAAGAACTGTGAAATCGAAGGCAAGTTCGTTCGTCAGTCCGGCGGTCGTGGTCAGTTCGGCCACTGCTGGATCCGTTTTGCACCTGCTGACGAAGGTCAGGAAGGTCTGCAATTCGTGAACGAAGTAGTGGGTGGTGTGGTTCCTAAGGAATACATCCCGGCTATCCAGAAGGGTATCGAAGAGCAGATGAAGAACGGCGTTGTCGCCGGCTATCCGCTGATCGGCCTGAAGGCTACCGTGTTTGATGGTTCTTACCACGACGTCGACTCGAACGAGATGGCGTTTAAGGTGGCTGCTTCCATGGCGACCAAGCAACTGGCCCAGAAGGGCGGCGGTGAGTTGCTTGAACCGATCATGGCTGTAGAGGTTGTTACGCCTGAAGACTATATGGGTGACGTGATGGGCGACCTTAACCGTCGTCGCGGCATGATCCTGGGTATGGAAGATACGGTCTCCGGCAAGGTAATTCGTGCCGAGGTTCCGTTGGGTGAGATGTTCGGTTATGCGACCGACGTTCGCTCCATGTCCCAAGGTCGCGCAAGCTACTCTATGGAATTCAAAAAATACAATACAGCTCCGTCGCACATCGTCGAAACTGTAACCAAAAAACAAGGCTGATTCAGCGCCTTTAGGCTAGGAGTTATTTGTCGTGGCTAAAGAAAAATTTGATCGTTCCCTTCCGCACGTCAACGTTGGCACCATCGGTCACGTTGACCATGGTAAAACCACGCTGACCGCTGCTCTGACTCGCGTCTGCTCCGAAGTCTTCGGTTCGGCTCGTGTTGACTTCGATAAGATCGACAGCGCACCAGAAGAGAAGGCTCGCGGTATCACCATCAACACTGCTCACGTTGAGTACAACTCGTCTGTACGTCACTACGCGCACGTTGACTGCCCGGGTCACGCTGACTACGTCAAGAACATGATCACCGGTGCTGCCCAGATGGACGGCGCTATCCTGGTTTGTTCGGCTGCTGATGGTCCGATGCCACAGACTCGTGAGCACATCCTGCTGTCCCGTCAGGTAGGCGTTCCGTACATCGTGGTCTTCCTGAACAAGGCTGACCTGGTAGACGACGCTGAGCTGCTGGAACTGGTTGAGATGGAAGTGCGCGATCTGCTGAGCACTTACGACTTCCCAGGTGACGACACTCCAATCATCATCGGCTCCGCCCGTATGGCGTTGGAAGGCAAAGACGACAACGAGATGGGCACCACTGCCGTCAAGAAGTTGGTTGAAACTCTGGACAGCTACATCCCTCAGCCAGAGCGTGCTGTCGACAAGCCGTTCCTGATGCCAATCGAAGACGTATTCTCGATCTCTGGTCGCGGTACTGTTGTGACTGGTCGTGTTGAGCGCGGTATCGTCAAGGTTCAAGATCCACTGGAAATCGTTGGTCTGCGTGACACTACCGTCACCACCTGCACCGGTGTTGAAATGTTCCGTAAGCTGCTCGACGAAGGTCGTGCTGGCGAGAACTGCGGCGTTCTGTTGCGCGGCACCAAGCGTGACGACGTTGAGCGTGGTCAGGTTCTGGTCAAGCCAGGTACCGTCAAGCCTCACACTCAGTTCGAAGCTGAAATCTACGTTCTGAGCAAAGAAGAAGGCGGTCGTCACACTCCTTTCTTCAAAGGCTACCGTCCACAGTTCTATTTCCGTACTACCGACGTAACTGGTAGCTGCGAACTGCCGGAAGGCGTTGAGATGGTTATGCCAGGTGATAACGTGAAAGTTTCCGTTACCCTGATCAAGCCAATCGCAATGGAAGACGGTCTGCGTTTCGCTATCCGTGAAGGCGGTCGTACCGTCGGCGCTGGCGTCGTAGCCAAAATCATCGCGTAAGCGATGATCTTCAAAAAGAGCCCCCGCTTGCGGGGGCTTTTTTATTGGGTTGACACCCTGTTAGCTCGTCTATAGAATTGCGCCTCCTTTAAACGGGCGTATTGCGCTCGGTGGGAAGTAGCCTGGAGTCTGAAATCCAATGCAAAATCAGCAAATCCGTATCAGGTTGAAGGCTTTTGACCATCGCCTGATCGACCAATCCACCCAGGAAATCGTGGAAACCGCGAAACGTACTGGTGCTCAAGTGCGTGGTCCGATTCCACTCCCTACCCGTAAAGAGCGGTTCACCGTTCTGGTTTCTCCGCACGTCAACAAAGACGCGCGCGACCAGTACGAGATCCGTACTCATAAGCGTGTTCTGGACATTGTCCAGCCAACGGATAAAACCGTTGATGCGCTGATGAAGCTTGATCTTGCGGCAGGTGTGGAAGTACAGATCAGCCTCGGCTAAGACTCGGGTCTTAGTCGTGTAACGCTCTGAAATGGGCGGCCATAGCGGGTGAAAGCCCCGTACACTCATGAGGTTTACAACATGACTATTGGTGTAGTCGGTCGTAAATGCGGTATGACCCGTATTTTCACCGAAGAAGGTGTCTCCATTCCGGTTACGGTCATTGAGATCGAGCCGAATCGCGTCACCCAGTTCAAAACCGAAGAAGTCGATGGCTATCGTGCAGTGCAAGTCACTGTCGGCGTGCGTCGTGCTTCCCGTGTGACTGCTGCTCAAGCAGGTCACTTCGCTAAGGCGAACGTTGCCGCTGGTCGTACTGTCTTGGAATTCCGTCTTGAAGAGGGCGAATACAAGGCTGGCGATCTGATCAATGCAGAAATCTTTGCTGCTGGCCAGATGGTAGATGTTACCGGTCAGTCCAAAGGTAAAGGCTTCCAAGGTACTATCAAGCGCCACAATTTCCGTGGCCAAGATAATACTCACGGTAACTCCGTGTCCCACCGCGTCCCGGGCTCTATCGGCCAGTGCCAGACTCCTGGTCGTGTATTCAAGGGCAAAAAAATGTCCGGTCATATGGGCGCTGAGCGCGTGACCGTGCAGTCCCTGGAAGTAGTGCGCGTGGACGCTGAACGCAATCTGTTGTTGGTCAAGGGTGCTGTTCCTGGCGCTACTGGCGGCAATGTGGTTGTACGTCCAGCAGCCAAGGCTCGCGGTTAAGGGGAAGCTGACATGCAATTAAATGTAAATGACGCCCAAGCGATCGAAGTTTCCGAACTGACATTTGGCGGCGAATTCAACGAGACGCTGGTTCACCAGGCAGTCGTGGCCTACATGGCTGGCGGTCGTCAGGGCAGCAAGCAGCAAAAGACCCGTTCTGACGTATCCGGTGGCGGTAAGCGCCCTTGGCGTCAAAAGGGTACTGGCCGTGCTCGTGCCGGTACTATCCGTAGCCCGATCTGGCGCGGCGGCGGTACCACTTTCGCAGCACGTCCTCAGGATCATTCTCAGAAGCTCAACAAGAAGATGTATCGCGCTGCACTGCGCTCCATCCTTGCTGAACTGGTTCGCACTGATCGTCTGGTCGTGGTTCAGGATTTCGCTGTTGAATCGCCGAAAACCAAAAATCTGCTGGGCAAGCTGAACGACATGAGCCTGACCGACGTTTTGATCGTGTCGGACGCTGTTGATCAGAACCTGTACCTGGCTGCTCGTAACCTGCCGCACGTTGATGTGCGTGATGTTCAAGGTTCCGATCCAGTTAGTCTGATCGCATACGACAAAGTGTTGATCACTGTGTCGGCCGTGAAGAAATTCGAGGAGCTGCTGGGATGAACCAGGAACGCGTATTTAAAGTTCTGCTTGGCCCGCACGTTTCCGAGAAGGCTACGGTTCTGGCAGACAAAAAAGGTCAGTTCGTTTTCAAGGTTGCTACTGATGCAACCAAGCTGGAAATCAAGAAGGCCGTCGAAAGCCTGTTCAGCGTGAAAGTAGAGCGTGTCACTACCCTGAATGTTATGGGTAAGACCAAGCGCACTGCTCGCGGTCTGGGCAAGCGTAATGACTGGAAGAAGGCAGTTATCTCCCTTCAGCCAGGCCAAGATCTCGATTTCAGCAGCAGTGCTGAGTAAGGAAGGGGTGCATCATGGCAATCGTTAAATGCAAACCGACTTCCCCTGGCCGCCGTTTTGTGGTCAAGGTGGTCAACCAGGAGCTGCACAAAGGCGCTCCTCACGCACCGCTGCTCGAGAAAAAATCGAAGACTGGTGGTCGTAACAACAATGGCCGCATCACTACTCGTCACATCGGTGGTGGTCATAAGCAGCATTATCGTCTGGTCGATTTCCGTCGCAACGACAAGGATGGCATTTCTGCCACCGTCGAGCGTATTGAATACGATCCAAACCGTACTGCTCACATCGCACTGCTGCTGTACGCAGACGGCGAGCGTCGTTACATCATCGCGCCTAAAGGCGTGAGTGCTGGCGACCAGCTGATCGCAGGCGCTCTGGCTCCAATCAAGCCAGGCAACGCTCTGCAGCTGCGCAACATTCCAGTGGGTTCTACCGTTCACGGCATCGAATTGAAGCCGGGTAAAGGTGCCCAGATCGCTCGTTCCGCTGGTGCATCTGCACAGCTGATCGCTCGTGAAGGTGTCTACGTGACCCTGCGTCTTCGCTCCGGTGAGATGCGTAAAGTTCTGGCTGAATGCCGTGCGACTCTGGGCGAGGTCTCGAACTCCGAGCACAGCCTGCGTTCGCTGGGTAAAGCTGGTGCCAAACGCTGGCGTGGCGTTCGCCCAACCGTTCGTGGTGTTGCCATGAACCCGGTTGACCACCCACATGGTGGTGGTGAAGGTCGTACCTCTGGTGGTCGTCATCCGGTATCGCCGTGGGGCTTCCCGACTAAGGGCGCGAAGACTCGTGGTAATAAGCGTACCGACAAAATGATCGTCCGTCGTCGCAAGTAAATAGAGGGATACGACAGTGCCACGTTCTCTGAAAAAAGGTCCTTTTATTGATCTTCACCTACTGAAGAAGATCGAAGTGGCGGCGGAAAAGAACGATCGCAAACCAGTTAAGACCTGGTCGCGCCGTTCTATGATCCTGCCACAAATGGTCGGTTTGACCATTGCTGTGCATAACGGTCGTCAGCATGTTCCTGTTCTCGTGAACGAAGACATGGTCGGCCACAAACTAGGCGAGTTTGCCGGTACCCGCACTTATCGTGGGCACGTGGCAGACAAGAAAGCCAAGCGTTAAGGGGTAAGGAACGATGGAAGTAGCCGCTAAGTTGTCGGGCGCTCGAATCTCCGCCCAGAAAGCCCGCTTGGTCGCCGACCAGATCCGCGGGAAGAAGGTGGGCGAAGCGCTCAACCTGTTGGCTTTCAGCAGTAAGAAAGCCGCCGAGATCATGAAGAAAGTGCTGGAGTCGGCCGTAGCCAACGCCGAGCATAACGAAGGCGCAGACGTTGATGACCTTAAGGTCTCCACCGTTTTCGTCAACGAAGGGCGTTCGCTGAAGCGAATCATGCCACGTGCCAAAGGCCGTGCTGATCGCATCGTCAAGCGGTCTTGCCATATCACTGTCAAGGTTGCTGACAAGTAACGGAGTCGAAGAGATGGGTCAGAAAGTACATCCCATTGGCATTCGCCTGGGAATCGTCAAGGAGCACACCTCCGTCTGGTACGCAGACGGTCGGACTTATGCGGACTATTTGTTCGCTGATCTGAAGGTGCGAGAGTATCTCCAAGACAAACTAAAAAGCGCGTCCGTAAGCCGTATCGATATCCATCGTCCGGCGCAGACTGCACGCATCACCATCCACACCGCTCGTCCAGGTATCGTTATCGGGAAGAAAGGTGAAGATGTTGAGAAGCTGCGTCAGGACCTGACCAAGCAAATGGGTGTGCCTGTGCACATCAATATCGAAGAGATCCGTAAGCCGGAGCTCGACGGTATGCTGGTTGCGCAGAGCGTAGCTCAGCAGCTGGAGCGTCGTGTAATGTTCCGTCGCGCTATGAAGCGCGCAGTGCAGAACGCCATGCGCATTGGTGCCAAAGGCATCAAAATCCAAGTGAGCGGTCGTCTCGGCGGTGCTGAAATTGCACGTACTGAATGGTATCGCGAAGGTCGTGTGCCTTTGCACACCCTGCGTGCCGACATCGACTATGCCAACTACGAAGCTCACACCACTTATGGTGTGATCGGTGTAAAGGTTTGGATCTTCAAAGGCGAAGTAATTGGTGGTCGCCAAGAAGAGCTGAAGCCGCAAGCACCAGCGCCTCGTAAAAAAGCTGCTAAGTAAGGGGTACGCCAAATGTTGCAACCTAAGCGTACGAAGTTCCGCAAGCAGATGACCGGCCACAACCGTGGTCTGGCACTGCGCGGTAGCAAAGTCAGCTTCGGCGAGTTCGCGCTGAAGTCTGTTGCTCGTGGTCGTCTCACCGCTCGTCAGATCGAGTCAGCGCGTCGCGCACTGACCCGTCACGTTAAACGTGGCGGCAAGATCTGGATCCGTGTATTCCCGGACAAGCCTGTTACCAAAAAGCCCCTCGAAGTTCGGATGGGTAAAGGTAAGGGTAACGTGGAGTACTGGGTTGCCCAGATTCAGCCAGGCAAAGTCCTGTATGAAATCGAGGGTGTTTCCGAAGAGTTGGCGCGTGAGGCTTTCGCCCTGGCTGCTGCAAAGCTGCCGCTCGCCACCTCCTTTGTTAAGCGGACGGTGATGTGATGAAAGCGAATGAACTTCGTGAAAAATCAGCACAGCAACTGAACGAGCAACTGCTCGGCTTGCTGCGCGACCAGTTCAATCTGCGCATGCAGAAAGCAACTGGCCAGTTGGGGCAGTCTCACCTGCTCTCGCAAGTTAAGCGTGACATCGCTCGCGTGAAGACTGTGCTCAACCAGCAGGCAGGTAAGTAATCATGGCTGAAGCCGAAAAAACCGTCCGTACGCTGACTGGCCGTGTCGTCAGCGACAAGATGGACAAGACCATCACCGTACTGATCGAGCGTCGCGTCAAGCACCCAATCTACGGTAAATACGTTAAGCGTTCGACTAAGCTGCACGCGCACGACGAAACCAATCAGTGCCACATCGGCGACAAGGTCACTATTCGTGAAACTCGTCCGATGGCCAAGACTAAATCTTGGGCGCTGGTTGATGTTCTCGAACGCGCTGTGGAAGTCTAAGGGCTAGGGGTCGGAGAAATTATATGATTCAGACTCAATCCATGCTCGATGTGGCCGATAACAGCGGCGCACGCCGCGTTATGTGCATCAAGGTGCTTGGTGGCTCTCATCGTCGTTACGCTGGTATCGGTGACATCATCAAAGTTACCGTCAAGGAAGCAATTCCGCGCGGTAAGGTGAAGAAAGGCCAAGTGATGACTGCCGTAGTAGTCCGCACTCGCCACGGTGTTCGTCGCGCAGACGGCTCCATCATCCGCTTTGATGGCAACGCTGCTGTTCTGTTGAACAACAAGCAAGAGCCGATCGGCACCCGTATCTTTGGGCCAGTGACCCGTGAACTTCGTACTGAGAAGTTCATGAAGATCGTCTCGCTCGCCCCAGAAGTGCTGTAAGGAGATCCGACATGCAAAAGATTCGTCGTGACGACGAGATCATCGTGATCGCCGGCAAAGACAAAGGTAAGCGCGGTAAGGTGCTCAAGGTTCTCGCTGACGACCGTCTGGTCGTTGGTGGGATCAACCTGGTGAAGCGTCATACCAAGCCAAACCCGATGTCGGGCGTACAGGGCGGTATCGTCGAGAAAGAAGCGCCACTGCACGCTTCTAACGTCGCCATTTTCAACGGCGCAACCAACAAAGCTGATCGCGTTGGTTTCAAAGTTGAAGACGGCAAGAAAATTCGTGTCTTCAAGTCGACCCAAAAAGCGGTTGATGCTTGAACACTGCTAGGTAGAAGACCATGGCACGACTAAAAGAGATTTACTGGAAAGAAATCGCACCGAAGCTTAAGGAAGAACTTAAGCTTTCGAACGTGATGGAAGTTCCACGCGTTACCAAGATCACCCTGAACATGGGTCTGGGCGAAGCGATCGGTGACAAGAAAGTCATCGAGCACGCTGTTGCAGACCTGGAAAAAATCACCGGCCAAAAAGTCGTTGTGACTTACGCTCGCAAATCTATCGCAGGCTTTAAAGTCCGTGAAGGTTGGCCGATCGGTGTCAAAGTGACTCTGCGCCGTGAGCGTATGTATGAATTCCTGGATCGTCTGCTGTCGATCTCCCTGCCTCGGGTCCGCGACTTCCGCGGCCTGAATGCCAAGTCCTTCGATGGTCGTGGTAACTACAGCATGGGCGTTAAAGAGCAGATCATTTTCCCGGAAATCGACTACGACAAGATCGATGCCCTGCGCGGTCTGGACATTACCCTGACCACCACTGCTCGTACGGACGAAGAAGGTCGCGCATTGCTGCGTGCTTTCAAGTTCCCGTTCCGCAACTGATTGGAGTAGGACCATGGCCAAGAAGAGCATGAAAAACCGTGAGCTGAAGCGTCAGCTCACCGTTGCCAAGTACGCTACCAAGCGTGCTGCGCTGAAAGCGATCATCGTGGATCTGAACGCAAGTCCAGAAGCACGTTGGGAAGCAACGGTCGCACTGCAGAAGCAACCACGTGACGCAAGTGCCTCGCGCATGCGTAACCGTTGCCGCCTGACAGGTCGTCCGCACGGCGTATATCGCAAGTTCGGCCTCGGCCGTAACATGCTGCGTCAAGCAGCAATGCGTGGCGACGTACCAGGTCTGGTTAAAGCCAGCTGGTAAGCAGCTATTCTCGCACTGCGTCCATCGTGATCACCATGAACCGATGGGCGTAGAGCCTGAATTTGAATCAAGCCCCTTTTGGGGCTTGATTCATTTCTGGGGTGCGCCTAGAATTGCCGGCTCGCCAGAGCCAGTGCTTGCACGTGCCCGAAATTTTAAGGCGATAGGTTGTAGCCGTAAGGCTCATTTTTTTTGTATCAGGAGCGTCTAGCCCATGAGTATGCAGGACCCGTTAGCGGACATGCTAACTCGTATCCGTAATGCCCAGATGGCTGAAAAGCCCGTCGTAAGCATGCCATCCTCCACGTTGAAGGTGGCTGTAGCCAAAGTCCTGAAGGACGAAGGTTACATTGCGGGTTATCAGATCAGCAGCGAAACCAAGCCGTTGCTATCCATCGAGCTGAAGTACTTCGAAGGCCGTCCGGTCATCGAAGAAGTGAAGCGCGTTAGCCGTCCAGGCCTGCGTCAGTACAAGTCCGTCGATGAGTTGCCAAAAGTTCGTGGCGGCCTCGGTGTGTCTATCGTCTCCACCAACAAAGGTGTGATGACGGATCGTGCTGCGCGCGCTGCCGGTGTCGGCGGCGAAGTGCTTTGCACTGTGTTCTAAGGGGGGGATAAGCATGTCACGCGTAGCTAAGAACCCCGTTAAGTTGCCAGCAGGCGTCGAAGTTAAACTCGTCGGCCAGCAGCTTTCGGTGAAGGGTGCCAAGGGCACTCTAGACCTGAACATTCATTCGGCCGTTGAAATTGTTGAAGAAGCCGGTGAGTTGCGTTTTGCTGCTCGCAATGGCGATCAACAAACTCGCGCAATGGCTGGTACCACTCGTGCGTTGGTAAACAACATGGTCCAAGGCGTAAGCCAAGGCTTTGAGCGCAAGCTCCAGCTGGTCGGTGTTGGTTACAAAGCGCAAGCAAAAGGCACGGTGCTGAATTTGGCCCTTGGCTTCTCGCACCCAGTGGACTACGAATTGCCGGAAGGCATCACCGCTGAGACTCCCAACCAAACCGATATCGTCATCCGCGGTATCGACAAGCAGTTGGTTGGTCAAGTGGCCGCTGAGATCCGCGACTTCCGCCGTCCAGAGCCGTACAAAGGCAAAGGCGTGCGTTACGCGGACGAAGTCGTCCGTCGTAAAGAAGCCAAGAAGAAGTAGGGCATAGCAAATGACCGTC
The DNA here is from genome assembly GCF_046540455.1 of Pseudomonas sp. W5-36. Classification (NCBI taxonomy): domain Bacteria; kingdom Pseudomonadati; phylum Pseudomonadota; class Gammaproteobacteria; order Pseudomonadales; family Pseudomonadaceae; genus Pseudomonas; species Pseudomonas sp. W5-36. The sequence goes on from NZ_JAXCIQ010000013.1 coordinate 26,755, forward strand.
AAAAAAGTTACCCGACTGCGTCGCGCTCGCAAAGCACGCCTGAAAATGCACGAACTCGAAGTCGTGCGTCTCTGCGTGTACCGCTCTTCGCAGCACATTTATGCCCAGGTCATCTCGGCCGACGGCAGCAAAGTCTTGGCAAACGCCTCGACTTTGGACAAAGAACTGCGTGATGGCGCCACTGGCAACATCGACGCGGCCACTAAAGTTGGCCAGCTGATCGCTGAGCGTGCGAAAGCCGCCGGTGTATCGCAAGTGGCTTTTGATCGTTCTGGCTTCAAGTACCACGGTCGCGTTAAGGCGCTGGCTGATGCTGCTCGTGAAGGCGGGCTGGAGTTCTAAGTTATGTCAAATAACGACCAAAAACGCGACGAAGGCTACATCGAGAAGCTGGTACAAGTTAATCGCGTAGCAAAAACCGTTAAAGGCGGCCGTATCTTCACTTTCACCGCGTTGACCGTGGTTGGTGATGGTAAAGGGCGCGTTGGCTTCGGCCGTGGTAAGTCACGTGAAGTGCCTGCCGCGATTCAGAAGGCAATGGAAGCTGCTCGCCGCAACATGATCCAGGTTGATCTGAACGGCACTACGCTGCAGTACGCCATCAAGTCAGCTCATGGGGCTTCGAAGGTTTACATGCAGCCTGCGTCGGAAGGTACTGGCATCATCGCTGGCGGTGCAATGCGCGCCGTCCTCGAAGTTGCTGGCGTCCACAACGTTCTGGCCAAGTGCTACGGTTCGACTAACCCGGTCAACGTTGTTCACGCAACGTTCAAGGGTTTGAAAACCATGCAGTCCCCTGAGTCCATCGCTGCTAAACGCGGCCTGAACGTCCAGGAGATCTTCTGATCATGGCTACCGTTAAAGTAACGCTGATCAAAAGCATGACCGGCCGCATCCCTAACCACAAATTGTGCGTTAAGGGTTTGGGTCTGCGTCGCATCGGTCACACTGTAGAAGTCGTTGATACCCCGGAAAACCGTGGGATGATCAACAAGGCTTGCTACATGCTGCGCGTCGAGGGTTAATCGATGAAACTCAATGATCTGAGTCCAGCGCCGGGTTCCCGTCGCGAAAAGCATCGTCCGGGCCGTGGTATCGGTAGCGGTTTGGGTAAGACCGGTGGCCGTGGCCACAAAGGTCAGACCTCCCGCTCCGGTGGCACCATTGCTCCGGGCTTCGAAGGCGGCCAACAGCCGTTGCATCGTCGTCTGCCTAAGTTCGGCTTCGTCTCTTTGAAAGCTATGGATCGTGCTGAAGTTCGCACCTCCGAGCTGGCTAAAGTTGAAGGCGTCGTCACTGTGCAGTCCCTGAAGGATGCCAACGTGATCAACCAAAACGTACAGCGTGTGAAAATCATGCTGTCCGGTGAGGTTACTCGCGCAGTCACCCTCAAAGGTATCGCAGCCACCAAAGGTGCGCGTGCGGCTATCGAAGCAGCTGGCGGCAAGTTCGAGGAATAAATGGCTAAGCAAGGTGCTCTCTCAGCGCTAGGCAAAAGCGGCGGGTTGTCCGAACTCTGGGCTCGTCTGCGTTTCCTGTTCCTGGCGATTATCGTCTATCGGATCGGTGCGCATATCCCAGTTCCGGGTATCAACCCTGACCGACTGGCGGACCTGTTTCGACAGAATGAGGGGACCATTCTTAGCTTGTTCAACATGTTTTCCGGCGGTGCGCTGGAGCGCATGAGCATCTTTGCACTGGGGATCATGCCGTATATCTCGGCATCGATCATCATGCAGCTCATGACCGCAGTCAGCCCACAGCTGGAGCAGTTGAAGAAGGAAGGTGAGGCTGGTCGTCGTAAGATCAGCCAGTACACCCGCTATGGCACCGTCGTTCTGGCCCTGGTTCAAGCCATTGGCATGTCCATTGGCTTGGCCGGGCAGGGCGTTGCGTTCTCAGCAGATATCGGCTTCCACTTCGTTGCAGTCACCACGTTTGTTGCTGGTGCGCTGTTCATGATGTGGCTGGGCGAGCAGATCACTGAGCGCGGTGTTGGCAACGGTATCTCGATGTTGATTTTTTCGGGTATCGTCGCCGGTCTTCCGAGAGCGATCGGGCAGTCTTTCGAGTCTGCACGTCAAGGTGATATCAATATCTTCGCTTTGGTCGCCATCGGTTTGCTGGCAGTAGCGATCATCGGTTTCGTGGTGTTCATCGAGCGTGGTCAGCGTCGTATTGCTGTTCACTACGCCAAGCGTCAGCAGGGCCGTAAGGTCTTCGCTGCGCAGACGAGCCACTTGCCGTTGAAAGTGAACATGGCGGGTGTTATTCCTGCCATCTTCGCGAGCAGCATCTTGCTGTTTCCGGCTTCGCTGGGTGCCTGGTTCGGTCAGTCTGAGGGTATGGGCTGGTTGCAGGACATCTCGCAGTCGATCGCACCTGGTCAGCCGTTGAATATTCTGCTGTTTAGTGCAGGGATTATTTTCTTCTGCTTCTTCTATACGGCGTTGATGTTCAATCCGAAAGACGTAGCGGAAAACCTGAAGAAGTCCGGTGCCTTTATTCCGGGCATCCGTCCTGGTGAGCAGTCGGCGCGCTATATTGATGGCGTTCTGACTCGTCTGACCATGTTCGGTGCTCTCTATATGATGGCCGTATGCCTGCTCCCACAGTTTCTCGTGGTCGCTGCAAACGTGCCGTTTTACCTTGGCGGGACCTCGTTGCTGATCGTGGTCGTGGTTGTGATGGACTTCATGTCCCAAGTGCAATCGCACCTCGTTTCGCACCAGTATGAATCCCTGATGAAGAAAGCCAACCTGAAGGGCTACGGCAGCGGCATGCTGCGCTGAAGCACCCATAAGGTTCGAGGAGTTGGTGATGAAAGTTCGTGCATCGGTGAAAAAGCTGTGCCGCAACTGCAAGATTATTCGCCGCGAAGGTGTTGTTCGAGTAATTTGCAGCGCGGAACCACGTCACAAGCAGCGCCAAGGCTAATGTGATCTGTGCTAAAAGCCCAGCAGCTAGTGCGCTGCTGGGTTGATTATTTGTTATTACAGCGATATTATCTCGCGCCCTATTTCTTGGCTTCCGGGGCGTAGGTAGCTGTCAATTGGAGTCCCACTGAATGGCCCGTATTGCAGGCGTTAACATTCCAGATAACAAGCATACTGTTATCTCGCTGACCTACATCTATGGTGTTGGTCGCACAACTGCACACAAAATCTGTGCTACTACCGGGGTTAACCCGGCGGTAAAGATCAAAGATCTGAGCGACGAGCAGATTGAACAGCTGCGTGGCGAAGTCGCGAAGTTCACCACTGAAGGTGATCTGCGTCGCGAAATCAACATGAAAATCAAGCGCTTGATGGACCTCGGTTGCTATCGCGGTCTGCGTCATCGTCGTGGTCTTCCAGTGCGCGGTCAGCGTACCAAGACTAACGCGCGTACCCGCAAAGGTCCGCGTAAGCCGATCCGCAAGTAATCGCCCCAGCGAATCGACAGGAATTAAATCATGGCAAAACCTGCTGCTCGTCCTCGTAAAAAAGTTAAAAAGACAGTGGTTGATGGCATCGCCCACATCCATGCATCTTTTAACAACACAATCGTGACCATCACCGACCGTCAAGGTAACGCTCTTTCCTGGGCAACCTCCGGTGGTTCGGGTTTCCGCGGTTCTCGCAAGTCCACGCCGTTCGCTGCTCAAGTAGCTGCTGAACGTGCTGGTCAAGCTGCGCTGGAATACGGCCTGAAAAACCTCGACGTCAACGTCAAAGGTCCAGGTCCAGGTCGTGAATCTGCTGTCCGTGCTTTGAACGGCTGCGGCTACAAGATCGCCAGCATCACCGACGTGACGCCAATCCCGCATAACGGGTGCCGTCCGCCGAAGAAGCGCCGCGTGTAATCCAGGAGATTGTAAAGAATGGCTCGTTACATTGGTCCAAAATGCAAACTCGCTCGTCGCGAAGGCACCGATCTCTTTCTGAAGAGCGGCGTGCGCGCGATCGAATCGAAGTGCAACATCGAAGCAGCACCTGGTATCCACGGCCAACGCCGCGGTCGCCAGTCCGACTACGGCACTCAACTGCGTGAAAAGCAGAAAGTCCGTCGTATTTATGGCGTTCTCGAGCGTCAGTTCAGCGGCTACTACAAAGAAGCTGCCGGCAAGAAAGGCGCAACTGGTGAGAACCTGCTGCAACTGCTCGAATGCCGTCTGGACAACGTTGTATACCGCATGGGCTTTGGTTCGACTCGTGCCGAATCGCGTCAGCTGGTATCGCACAAGTCGGTCAGCGTAAACGGCAAAACCGTTAACGTTCCGTCCTACCAGGTTCGTGCTGGTGACGTAGTGGCAATTCGTGAAAAAGCGAAGAACCAACTGCGTATTGTCCAGGCTCTCGATCTGTGTGCCCAACGTGGCCGCGTAGAATGGGTAGAAGTAGACACTGAGAAAAAATCTGGCGTCTTCAAAAGCGTTCCAGCTCGCAGTGATCTGTCCGCCGACATCAACGAAAGCCTGATTGTCGAGCTCTACTCCAAGTAAGGGCTAGAAAATAGGTGCATCCATGCAGATTTCGGTAAATGAGTTCCTGACACCCCGCCACATTGATGTGCAGGTTGTCAGTCCGACCCGCGCCAAAATCACCCTCGAGCCTCTCGAGCGTGGTTTCGGCCATACCCTGGGCAACGCGCTGCGCCGCATCCTGTTGTCCTCCATGCCCGGCTGTGCAGTAGTCGAGGCCGAGATTGACGGTGTGCTCCATGAGTACAGCGCCATCGAAGGTGTACAGGAAGATGTCATTGAAATCCTGTTGAACCTTAAAGGTCTGGCTATCAAGCTGCACGGTCGAGACGAAGTTACGCTGACCTTGTCGAAGAAGGGTTCGGGGGTGGTTACCGCTGCCGATATTCAGCTGGATCATGATGTCGAGATCGTTAACCCCGATCACGTAATCGCTAACCTGGCGTCTAACGGCGCCCTGAACATGAAGCTCGTTGTAGCTCGTGGTCGCGGTTATGAACCAGCAGACTCGCGTCAGAGCGATGAAGACGAAAGCCGCAGCATTGGTCGCTTGCAGCTCGACTCTTCGTTCAGCCCGGTCCGTCGCATTGCATACGTTGTGGAAAACGCCCGTGTCGAGCAACGTACCAACCTGGACAAGTTGGTTATTGATCTGGAAACCAACGGTACTCTGGATCCTGAAGAGGCTATCCGTCGTGCAGCAACCATCCTGCAACAGCAGTTGGCTGCGTTCGTCGACCTCAAAGGTGACAGCGAACCTGTTGTAGTCGAACAGGAAGACGAGATCGATCCGATCCTGCTTCGTCCGGTTGACGATTTGGAACTGACCGTACGTTCGGCCAACTGCCTTAAGGCGGAGAACATTTACTACATCGGCGACCTGATTCAGCGCACCGAAGTAGAACTGTTGAAGACTCCGAACCTGGGCAAGAAATCCTTGACCGAGATCAAGGACGTTCTGGCTTCTCGTGGTCTCTCCCTCGGCATGCGCCTCGACAACTGGCCGCCTGCAAGTCTTAAGAAGGACGACAAGGCGACTGCCTGATCGTCGTAATCACCGAACGTAGTGTTTGGTAAGGAATGAACCATGCGTCATCGTAAAAGTGGACGTCACCTGAGCCGTACCAGCTCTCACCGCAAGGCCATGTTCCAGAACATGGCGGTGTCGCTGTTCGAGCACGAGCTGATCAAAACTACCCTGCCGAAAGCCAAAGAACTGCGTCGCGTTGCTGAGCCGCTGATCACCTTGGCCAAGATTGACAGCGTTGCTAACCGTCGTCTGGCATTTGACCGTACCCGTTCGAAAGAAATGGTCGGCAAACTGTTCAACGATCTGGGCAAGCGTTATGCAACTCGTGAGGGTGGCTACCTGCGCATCCTCAAGTGCGGCTTCCGCGCTGGCGACAACGCGCCAATGGCGTACGTCGAACTGGTTGATCGTCCTGTCGGTGGTTCTGTAGAAACCGCTGAATAAGACATCAGTCATTACAAAGAACCGGGCCCAGTGCCCGGTTTTTTGTTGCCTGCGATAATCATCCCCTGGTAACCGGATTGTCTCGAATATGGGGTGACTCTAAGTGATAATCGGAACCCTCCTCATCGGTACCAAATGGCCGAATTTCGCAGTATTTCTGACTTTATTTGCTATCCCATAGGGTGACCAACCAGTCTGGTTGGTTCAAACTAACGCCTTTCACGAGGAGATGGACGGCGATGCAAGGCCACCCGGATGTAATTGATTACCTCAATACCCTGCTGACTGGCGAACTGGCTGCGCGCGACCAGTATTTTGTCCACTCGCGGATGTACGAAGATTGGGGTTTCAGCAAGCTTTACGAACGTATCAATCACGAGATGGAAGAAGAGGCTCAGCACGCTGATGCGTTGATGCGCCGGATTCTGATGCTCGAAGGCACCCCACGCATGCGTCCGGACGACCTTGATGTGGGTACTACGGTCCCCGAGATGCTCGCCAGCGATCTTCGTCTGGAATACAAGGTCCGAGCCGCGCTGTGCAAAGGTATTGCGCTCTGTGAGCAGCACAGGGATTACGTCAGCCGTGACATCCTCCGCATTCAGCTCGCCGACACGGAAGAAGACCATACCTACTGGCTTGAAAAGCAGCTGGGCCTGATCAAATCCATCGGCCTCGAGAATTACCTTCAGTCGCAGTTCTGAGGACTGAAAAGCTCGCTACAAAAAAGCCCCTGCCGCAGATCGCGACAGGGGCTTTTTATTAGGAGCATGCGATTAGGCGCGATCACGCTCCAGGAGCGGCTTCAGATAGTGGCCGGTGTAGGACTGTTTCATTTCCGCCACCTGCTCGGGCGTACCGGTAGCGATGATCTGTCCGCCTTTCGAACCGCCTTCCGGGCCCAGGTCGACCAACCAGTCCGCGGTCTTGATCACGTCCAGGTTGTGCTCGATCACGACGACCGTGTTGCCGTGATCTCGCAGGCGATGCAGGACGTCCAGCAATTGCTGGATATCCGCGAAATGCAGACCCGTGGTGGGCTCATCGAGGATGTACAGGGTCTTGCCGGTGTCACGCTTGGACAGCTCGCGAGACAGCTTCACACGCTGGGCTTCGCCACCGGAAAGCGTGGTCGCCGACTGACCCAGCTTGATATAGGAAAGACCCACATCCATCAGCGTCTGCAACTTCCGGGCGAGAGCAGGTACGGCGTCAAAGAACGTCCGCGCCTCTTCGATCGTCATCTCCAGTACTTCGTGGACGTTTTTGCCCTTGTACTTGACCTCAAGCGTCTCACGGTTGTATCGCTTGCTCTTGCACACATCGCAAGGGACGTAGATGTCAGGCAGGAAATGCATCTCGACCTTGATCAGACCGTCACCCTGACACGCTTCGCAGCGACCCCCTTTCACGTTGAAGGAGAATCGGCCAGGCCCGTAACCCCGTGACCTTGATTCAGGCACGCCCGCGAATAACTCACGGATGGGTGTAAACAGCCCGGTGTACGTCGCAGGGTTCGACCGTGGTGTACGCCCGATTGGGCTCTGGTCAATGTCGACGACTTTATCTAGGTGCTGCAGGCCGTCCATGCTGTCGTGTGCCGAAGCCTCGAGCGTCGTTGCGCCATTGAGTGCGGTGGCGCTGAGAGGGAACAGGGTGTTGTTGATCAGCGTCGACTTGCCCGAGCCCGATACACCGGTCACGCAGGTCAGTAGGCCAATTGGAATTTCCAGATCGACGTTGCGCAGGTTGTTGCCGCGCGCGCCTTTGAGTTTGAGCGACAGCTTTTTATTACGCGGCGTGCGCTTGGCAGGCACAGCGATCTTCACCCGGCCCGACAGGTACTTACCCGTCAACGAGTCCGGATGATCCATCACTTCCTGCGGCGTGCCTTCCGCGACGATCTTGCCGCCATGCACGCCTGCGCCCGGACCGATGTCGACTACGTAGTCGGCCAGTCGGATGGCGTCCTCGTCGTGCTCAACCACGATCACCGTGTTGCCGATGTCTCGCAGGTGTCGCAACGTCTCCAGCAGACGATCGTTATCGCGCTGATGCAAGCCGATTGAAGGCTCATCGAGGATGTACATGACGCCGACCAGCCCGGCACCGATCTGACTGGCCAGACGAATCCGCTGCGCCTCACCGCCAGAGAGCGTATCGGCGCTACGGTCCAGTGTCAGATAGTCCAGCCCGACATTAACGAGGAACTGCAGGCGCTCGCGAATCTCTTTGAGAATCTTGTCAGCGATTTCACCGCGGCGGCCTGTCAGCTTCAACTCGCCAAAATAATGGGTAGCGTCGCCAATAGGCATGTTGGTCACGGCGGGGAGTGTCTTCTCGCCGACCCACACGTGACGCGCTTCACGGCGCAACCGCGTGCCGCGGCACTCGGGGCAGGGCTGGGTGCTGAGAAATTTCGCCAGCTCCTCGCGGACTGTGGTCGATTCGGTTTCCCGGTAACGGCGCTCCAGATTGGGAACGATGCCTTCGAACGGGTGCGCACGTTTGACGATGTCGCCACGGTCGTTCAAGTAACGGAAGTCGACGCTGTCCTTGCCACTGCCGCCCAGCAAGACCTTCTGCAGATCGGCAGGGAGCTCCTTGAACGGCACCTCGAGGCTGAAGCGGTAATGCTTGGCCAGCGAGCCGAGCATCTGGAAGTAGTAGACGTTACGCCTGTCCCAGCCACGGATCGCGCCTTCTGCCAGCGTGAGTTCGCCATTGACCAGCCGCTTGGTGTCAAAGAATTGCTTCACGCCCAGGCCGTCGCAGGTTGGGCATGCGCCGGCAGGATTGTTGAACGAGAACAGCTTTGGCTCCAGCTCACTGATCGCATGACCGCAGATCGGACAGGCAAAGCGCGCGGAGAAAATGATCTCTTCGCCTGGCTCATCGTCCATCGGCGCGACCAGCGCAATGCCATCTGCCAGCTTCAGCGCGGTTTCAAAGGATTCGGCCAAACGCTGTTGCAGGTCTGAGCGTACCTTGAAGCGGTCAACCACGACGTCGATCGAATGCTTTTTCTGCTTGTCGAGCTTCGGCAGCTCGTCCAGCTCGCACAGACGGCCGTTGACCCGGGCACGTACGAAACCCTGAGCGCGCAGCTCTTCGAAAACCGCCAGGTGCTCGCCTTTACGCTCCCGAACCACGGGAGCAAGTAGCATCAGTTTCGTGCCTTCGGGTTGTGCCAGCACCAGATCGACCATCTGGCTGACGGTCTGCGCCTCCAGAGGAATGTCGTGATCCGGGCAGCGCGGCTGGCCCACTCGTGCATAGAGCAGGCGCAGGTAGTCGTAGATTTCGGTGATGGTGCCCACGGTCGAGCGCGGGTTGTGGGACGTTGACTTCTGCTCGATGGAAATGGCCGGGGAGAGGCCTTCAATCGTGTCGACGTCCGGCTTCTCCATCATCGATAGAAACTGACGCGCGTAGGCGGACAGCGATTCAACATAGCGGCGCTGGCCCTCGGCGTAGAGCGTATCGAACGCCAGGGACGATTTTCCTGAGCCGGACAATCCGGTGATGACGATCAGCTTGTCGCGTGGAAGGGTCAGGTCGATGTTCTTCAGGTTGTGGGTTCGAGCCCCACGAATCAAGATCTTGTCCAAAGCTGGCCTCGCACGGCGGGCGTGTAAAACGTGGAAGTATACGGGGAAATACTGGATGGATACACACTATTGAAGGGCGTGCCGCCTCACTCGGAAAAAAGAATATTCCTGCGATGCGCGGCAAACCGTCGTATGTGCTCTAAACGATGGGACTGGTAGAATCGCCGCCGGTTCATACGAGGTTTCTTCATGCACGATTCTCACAGCGAGCGCATGAGCGGCAGCGAAACCCGCGCGGCGGGCGGTCTGGCGCTGGTGTTCGCCTTCCGTATGCTTGGCATGTTCATGGTGCTCCCCGTACTCGCCACTTACGGGATGGACCTGGCCGGCGCGAGCCCGGCACTCATCGGTCTGGCGATCGGCGCTTATGGCCTGACACAGGCGGTCCTGCAGATTCCGTTTGGCATTATTTCCGATCGCATCGGCCGTCGCCCTGTCATCTATTTAGGGCTGATCGTGTTTGCCCTCGGCAGCGTGCTGGCCGCCCAGTCCACCTCGATCTGGGGCGTGATCGCCGGCCGGGTCCTGCAAGGCGCGGGTGCTATCTCCGCGGCGGTCATGGCGTTGCTGTCCGATCTGACCCGCGAGCAGCATCGCACCAAAGCCATGGCGATGATCGGCATGACGATCGGCGTGTCGTTCGCCGTTGCGATGGTGGTCGGCCCCATTCTGACCAGTGCATTCGGATTGTCCGGACTTTTTCTGGCGACCGGCGCGATGGCGCTGGTGGGCGTGGCGATCGTTGCCTTCGTCGTGCCCAAGTCCACGGTGACCCTGCAGCACCGGGAATCCGGTCTGGCACGACAGGCATTGGGCGCGACGCTTCGTCATCCCGACCTGTTGCGTCTGGACTTGGGTATCTTCGCGTTGCACGCCATGCTGATGTCCAGTTTCGTTGCATTGCCGCTGGCGCTGGTCGAAAAAGCCGGCTTGCCCAAGGAGCAGCACTGGTGGGTGTATCTCACAGCGCTGCTGATTTCTTTCTTCGCGATGATCCCTTTCATCATCTACGGCGAAAAGAAGCGTCAGATGAAGCGGGTCTTGCTCGGCGCCGTGCTGGTGCTGATGCTCACTGAGCTATTCTTCTGGGAGTTCGGAGACACGCTGCGGGCGCTGGTCATCGGCACTGTGGTCTTTTTTACCGCATTCAATTTGCTCGAAGCGTCGCTGCCGTCGCTGATCAGCAAAGTGTCTCCGGCGGGCGGGAAGGGCACGGCGATGGGGATTTACTCCACCAGTCAGTTCCTGGGTTCGGCGGCGGGGGGCATCCTCGGCGGGTGGCTTTTCCAGCACGGCGGCCTGGATGTGGTGTTCCTCGGCGGCGCCGGGCTGGCCGCCATCTGGCTGGCGTTTGCTGTTACCATGCGCGAACCTCCCTACGTAACCAGCCTTCGCTTGCCGTTGTCGCCCGAGGCTCAACGCGACACAGGCCTTGCCGATCGCGTGTTGGCCGTACGTGGAGTAACAGATGCAGTAGTGGTCGCCGATGAGGCTGCCATCTATATCAAATTTGACAAAGAACTGTTGGATCGGGCGTCTTTCGACGAAGTGGTCAATCCAGCGTCGGAAACGTGTGAAGCCTAGGAGAACGTTATGGCCCGTGGGGTAAACAAAGTCATATTGGTCGGCACGTGCGGCCAGGATCCCGAAGTCCGCTACATGCCTAACGGTAATGCCGTGACCAACCTGAGTCTGGCAACTAGCGAACAGTGGACTGACAAGCAAACCGGTCAGAAGGTCGAGAAGACCGAATGGCACCGTGTTTCGATGTTCGGCAAAGTCGCCGAAATCGCCGGCGAGTACCTGCGCAAGGGTTCGCAGGTCTACATCGAAGGCAAGCTGCAGACCCGCGAATGGGAAAAAGACGGCATCAAGCGTTACACGACTGAAATCGTCGTCGACATGCAAGGCACCATGCAGTTGCTCGGTGGCCGTCCTCAAGGCGAAGGCGCTCCTCAGGGCCAGGGTGGTGGCGGTTATCAGAACTCCCAGAACTCGGCACCGCGTCCGCAGCAGCAGGCACGCCCACAGCAATCCGCTCCTCAGCCACAGCGTGAATCACGCCCTGCGCCGCAACAAGCGCCGCAGCCAGCGCCTGATTTCGACAGCTTCGATGACGACATTCCTTTCTAAACACCGCTTGATCCAGCCGCGATAACGCGGCAAACAAAAGCCCCCGCACAGCTCAGTTGTCGGGGGCTTTGTTTTGGGTCGCGTTCGAGGGTTACAAACCCAGATCCGATAACCCGGGATGATCGTCAGGACGGCGTCCCAGCGGCCAGTGAAACTTGCGCTCTGCCTCTTTGATCGGCATGTCATTGATGCAGGCGAAACGCCGCGCCATCAAGCCGTCTTCATTGAACTCCCAATTCTCGTTGCCGTACGAGCGGAACCAGTTGCCTGAATCGTCGTGCCATTCGTAGGCGTAACGGACCGCGATGCGGTTGTCGGTGAACGCCCAGAGCTCTTTGATCAGGCGGTAGTCGAGCTCCTTGTTCCACTTGCGGATCAGGAAATTTTTCGCTTCCTCGCGGTTCTCGACAAAATCGGTGCGATTGCGCCATTGGGTATCGAGTGTGTAGGCCAGCGAGACTTTTTCAGCGTCCCGGCTGTTCCAGCCATCTTCAGCCAGGCGAACCTTTTCGATGGCGGATTCTCGGGTGAAAGGAGGAAGTGGCGGGCGAGTCTGGGCATTGGACGACATGATGGGCCTCCAGGCGGTGATGATTCGGCGGTGGGTGGGGACGTGTGTGGTTAGGAACTGGAACGCAAGCGCTGTTCGAGCATCAACTGGGCAACAGCCTTGGCGCTTTCTGCAGCACTGTAGTCGCCCATGACGCGGGCGACGGTGATCGCGCCTTCCATGAGGATGAGCAGCTGTCTGGCAAGAGTGTGCGGATCGGCAATCCCAAGCTGCTCGCAGAGCTCCAGCGTGTAATCCAGCAGTTTCTGCTTGTGCAGCTTGGCAATAAGACGGATGGGGTCCTGTGGATCGCCAACTTCGCCGGCGGTATTGATAAACGCGCAGCCGCGAAAGCCTTCGGACTCGAACCAGCCTTTGATCACATCAAACATATTTAGAACGCGCGCTTCAGGGGTGTCGGCCTTGCTTGATTCAGTCCGAAACCAGTCCATCCAGCGTACGTCACGTGCGTTGAGCGCAGCAGCCGCGACCTCGTCTTTGGTAGCGAAGTAGCGATAGATGCTTTTCCTCGCGACGCCCGACGTCTTTACCAGAAGGTCCATGCCGGTGGCCTGGATGCCATTCTGGTAAATAAGCTGTTCGGCGGTCGCGAGGATTTTCTCGCGGGTGTTGGCCGTTAATGTATTCATGACGCAGAAGGTAGAACGTCCGTTCTCCCGCGTCAAGCCGCTCCTTCAAGAACAGGCTCAGCGCACCTGATCAGACTCCGGCAGCGCGCGTTTCAAATCCTCTGCACTGGGTGAAGCCTTGGCCAGCGTTACGGGGATGGATTTAGCCGCAGGCACCTTGCTGCGTTCAGCGTGATGCCACAAGGGAACGAGTGGATTGCACTCGGGGTAGTACGCCGCGCAGCAGTTCTCGGGGATGTCATAGGCAATGATCTGCAGAGGTCCTACCGAGCGCGTGACCTGAGGCTCGATGGCGGTGGTGACGTTGACCCAGTCTCCCGGTTTGAAGCCCATTCGCAGGACGTCGTTGCGGTTCATGAAGATGACCGCGCGGGTGCCGCTGACGCCACGGAAGCGATCTTCGTAGCCGTAAATCGTGGTGTTGAACTGGTCATTGCTGCGCAACGTCATCAGTTGCAGCACGTCGCGGCGTGTGTGGTTCGGGTACACGTCATCGTTTTCTTCGAGCAGTTCGGGCGTGATGAACATCGCGCGGCCACTCTCGGTTTTCCATTCACGCTTCGCTGCCGCGATGGGGCGATGAAAGCCGCCGGTTTCCCACATGCGGGTTTCCATGTCGTGGAAAATCTCGGGATAGACCTGAGCGATGCCCTGACGGATCAGCGCGTAATCGCGGCGCCAGGCGTCCCAATCGATCCGGGTGGCACCGGATAATGTTGCCTCGGCAATGCCAGCGAGGATCGCGGCTTCGGCGCGGGCGTGGGCGCTGGCCGGTTCGCTGTTACCCTGCCACGCCCGCACGCAGCCGGTGCTGTCTTCGGTGGTATAAACCTGCTCCACGCCGTTTTGCACATCCTTTTCGATGCGCCCGAGGCAGGGCAGGATCCATGCATTTTTCCCCGGAACCAGGTGAGTACGGTTCAGCTTGGTGGCGATCTGAACGTTCAGGTCCAAGGTATTCCAGGCCGGCTCCATGCGGGACGTGTCGGGGATCGCCCGCAGAAAATTCCCGCCGAGCCCGATGAATCCGCGCACGCTCCCGTCCAGAAGTCCTTCGCAGGTCTCAACGGTATTCAGGCCTTTTTTCGAGGGGACCGCGAAGCCATACAGTGCCTCAATCTTATCCACAGGAATCTTGTTCGGGTCTTCGGTAATGCCGACGGTGCGCTGGCCCTGCACGTTGGAGTGACCGCGCACCGGGCAGATGCCCGCGCCGCGCTTGCCGATGTTGCCGCGCAGCAGGAGCAGGTTCACCAACATCTGCACGTTAGTCACGCCGCGCCGGTGTTGGGTGATGCCCATGCCGTAAACCAGCATCACGCGCTCGTGTCTGGCATACACCGTCGCCACCGCCTCCAGCGCGCTGCGGCTCAGTCCTGCCTGACGCTCGATGGTGTCCCAAGGCGTTTCGAGCGCGCAGTTGCAGAACTCGGCGAATCCTTCGGTGTGCTGGGCGATAAACGCCTGATCGATGATTCCGGGCTGACCCTTAGCCAACGCCGCCTCGTCCATTTCGAACAGCGATTTGGCAATGCCCAGCACCACCGCCGTGTCGCCACCGATTGCCAGCTGGTGATATTGAGTGCTGATGACCGTCGATTTCGGCCCGAGCATTTCCACCGGGGACTGCGGATTGACGAAGCGTTCCAGGCCGCGCTCGCGGATCGGATTGAACGTGATGATCGGCACGTCACGCTGCCGCGCTTCACGCAGCTGATGCAGCATACGCGGGCTGTTGCTGCCCACGTTCTGGCCGAAAAACAGGATGCAATCGGTGTGCTCGAAGTCATCCAGCGTCACTGTTCCTACCGGTACGCCGATACTTTCCTGCAGGCCGACCGACGTGCTCTCGTGGCACATGTTCGAGCTGTCGGGCAAATTGTTGTTGCCGTAGGCACGGGCGATCAGTTGGTACATGAACGACGTTTCCAGCGAGGCCCGCCCCGATGCATAAAAAACCACGCTCTCCGGCGTCATGCTTTTCAGCTGCGCGCCAATGTCGCGGTAGGCCTCCTCCCACGTGGTTTCCTGGTAACGATCAGTTCCAGCGTTGTACCGCATGGGGTGCGTGAGGCGGCCCTGTTGCTCAAGGTCGTAATCGGGCCACTGGCGCAACTCGGTGAGGGTGTGCCGGGCGAAAAAGGCCGGGTCGGTCTTCCGCGACGTCAGCTCCCACGCGGTGGCCTTCGCGCCGTTTTCGCAGAACTCCAGGCTGTGGGGTTTGCCGGGCTTGGCCCATGCGCAGCTGACACAGGCAAACCCGCCCGGCTTGTTCTGCTTGATCAGCGGCAGGCCTGCACGAATCGGTGCCTGCTCACGCCAGAGGATCTCCATCACCGACTTCGCCGAGCCCCAACCGCCGGCGGCAGAGGTGTAGGGGCGGAAATGGGCTTTGGGATGGATGAGCGACATGGAGTTGATCCTCGGCGGAGCGGGCGCACTGGAGACAGTCGCCCTCGTAAGGCTACGACGAAGCGGCTCGGTAAAGGTTCGTTACATTTGTCGGTAAGAGGACCGTCAACGGCCAACATGACGATTGCGTGTCGGAGCGAACTTGCCGGGTGAAATCCGATCAGTGTCAGAGGGCCGTTTTTTCCACGGTTCCCTGATCGAAGGAGTGACTCGCGTTTTGCCGAATTTCAAACCCTTTCTGTTGCTTTGCCTGCTGTTAAGCGTTTGCAGCGTCAATGTTCAAGCCGCTGACGCCCCCGCCGCAACAACCGCTGCCGCTGCAGCACCCGCCGATTCTGCACCGGAGGATCCCGCCAAAGCGGAGATTCTGGTCAAGGGAGGATTGCTCGGCGCCATCAGTTCCAGCATCGACAGCGTGCAAGACAAGCTCGATGTGGATGGCCACCTGCTCGACTCCTGGCGTCTGCGCGCTGACCGCGCCGCCGACGAGATCGACGCGCTGGTCAACAAGCCGCAGTCGCGCTCAGCGTGGCGGATCGCCGGCGATTTCGTGATGCTGTCCCTGGTGTGGGCGGGGGCGTTCCTGCTGCTCAATCGCATCGGCGCGTTCCTCGTCACCCGGCTATCGCGGCACCGGTTTTTGATTCGCCGCGATCGCGTGGTCGGGGTGCTGGGTTATGTGCTTCCTTATATGGTGCCGGCGCTCATCTGCCTTCCGCTGACCCTGTACGTCAGCCACTTCATGCCGACATCGGTCGGACGCGCGCTGGCGTTGTGTCTGGCGTACTCGACCAGCAGCGGGATTTTCTCCACCTCGGTGCTGTTGTCCCTGATTGTGCTGTTCAACTCGGGCCATAAACGGCCAGCGGTGCGCATCATTCGTCACTACGCGCCGCATCCGCTGTTCATCATCGGCTTTCTCGCGGCGTTGAGCGACGCGTTGACCAGCCCACAGATTGCCCGGCTGTTCGGTGGCAACGTGACCACCAGCATCGCGGCGTTCACCGGGCTGATGGCGTCGGTCATGTTTGGCATGGTCGTCATACGCATGCGCCGGCCGATCGCGCATCTGATCCGCAACCGTCCGCTGGCCGCCCGGTTGGCGCGGCCGGCGGTGCAACAGACGCTGAAAATCTTCTCCAGCCTGTGGCATTTGCCGATCCTGCTGATGATTCTGGTCTCGGCGGTAAACCTGATCGGTGCCGGCGAAGGCAGTCAGGAAGCCCTGCGTTGCGCGTTGCTGACGACAGTCCTGTTGATTGGCGCGGTGTTTCTCAGCACCTTGTTCCAGCACGTGTTCAAGCCCACCGAGACGCGGACCGATAGTGTTTACAAGGAGCGTCTGCTGAGCCTGTTGCACGCGGTCATGCGTATTGCGCTGGCGATCGGCTTCATCGAGTTGCTGGGCCGGATCTGGGGTTTCTCGCTGTTCGAATTTGCCCAACGCAATGCACTGGGCAAAGTGATCAGCGATTCCCTCAGCAGCATCGGCCTGATTCTGTTGGTGACCTGGCTGCTATGGGTGGTGATGGACACGGCCATTCAGGAAGCCCTGAAGCCTCCGGCCAATGGACGTTCCGCGCGTCAGCCGAGCACGCGGGTGAAGACCATCCTGCCGCTGCTGCGCAACGCGATGAAGATCATCCTCGTGGTGATCTGCACCATCACGACCATGGCCAATCTGGGCATCAACGTCGCGCCACTGCTGGCCGGTGCGGGGGTTGTCGGTCTGGCGATCGGCTTCGGTTCGCAGCAGTTGGTGCAGGACGTTATTACCGGCCTGTTTATCATCATCGAGGACACTATCTCCATCGGCGATTGGGTGGTGCTGGATTCAGGCCATGCCGGCACGGTCGAGAGCCTGACGATCCGTACGTTGCGTCTGCGCGACGGCAAGGGCTTCGTGCATTCGGTGCCGTTCGGGCAGATCAAGGCGGTCACCAACCAGTCGCGGCAGTTCGCCTACGCCTTCTTCTCGTTCCAGTTCACCTACGACACCGACGTGGACGCGGCGACCTCGCTGATTCGTGAAGCGGGCCAGTCGATCAGCGACGATTTACTGCTGGCGAGCAAACTGCAGGGGCCGCTGGAGGTGTTCGGGCTGGACCGCATGGACATGAATGGGATCGTCATCACGGCGCAGTTCCGTACGTCATCGGGCGGGCAGTACGCGGTGAGCCGTGCATTCAATGATCGGCTCAAGCGACTTGTGGATAAGTCACCCGAGGTGCGATTCGCGCAAACTTATCCACAGCTGGTGATGAGCCCGCACAATCGCCAGGCACCTGAGGGGGAAGAGGGCGCTGAGCAACAAGCGCTGCCCGGCAAGACCTCGGTAGTGAACAAGGACGGGTCCGAAAGCCCGGCTTGAGATCTACCGGAACAGCCGATCACGCACCTGCAACATCAGCGCCTCATCCACGTCGCCCCAGTACTGCGGCTTGCCGGCGATGATGGCGGCGATGGGAATGCCGTCGCGGTAAACCAGCTTGTTGCCCACTATCGCCGGGACCTTCGCGCCGGGCAGCAGCGTCCCGGCGAGGTTGAGCGGGTCGACGCCGCTGACGGCAATCAAACTGCCGTCCAATGGGCGGTTGCGGACCTCGCGCAACAGCGGGATGGCTTCGGGCAATGCGAATTGCTCACCGGCCAGGCCTGAAACGAAGCGCCCGCCGCGAATCTCTCCGCGTGCCTCAAGCCTGTGCAACGTGCGCAGTAGCTCGCGCCAGGTCGGCAGCCAGTCCGCCTCGCGCTCCAACAGGCGCCAGAACACCACGCCGTATCGGCGCAGCAAGGTCATGGCAACATGCTCCAGCGTGTCACTGTCGATCCGTTGTGACGCGCCTTCTTCTTTCGCCGGCGCGCGACGCAACAAAGCCCAGCGCCCGGCATCGTCCATGCCGCCAATGAAAGCGCCGCGATTGCGTCGACTGGTGTGGCTGCTGCGTTTGCTCGCCGGGGTGATCAGCGCTCGCAGCCCGGCGAAGCTGTCGGCATTGACCAACCCGGCACCGACCAATTCCTGCAGTGCCGTTTCCAGCTCGGCCCGCAACAAGTGCGCTTCGCCGGTCAGCTCATCGAAAAACATCGCGCCCTGGCTCGACAATACCTCGTGAACCTTCTGCGCGCGCAGGGATAATTCAGTCGGCGCCGGCTGTTCGGTCAGCCCGGTCCACAGGCGGACCTGCGGTCGCGGCAGCAGCACAATCGGCGTACTGCGCAACGCAGCGCTGCCAACCTTGTTGCGACTGGTCAGACGCATCCACACCACCTTGCCGGACCGACACAAGTCATCCAGCCAGATCGATGAATAGTCCTTCAGGCGTGCCGGAAGAAGATCACTGTCCCAGGCGCCTGCCGCCGACGAGAAACCTTCCAGCTGCGCGACGACTTCCGGCAGCGCAGCTTTGCCCTGGCTCTGGGTGGTCGCAGAGAGATGCTGCCAGTCGAACAGGAATCGAGTGAAGTCCTGCAGCGACACCGGCTCGATTTCCCGGCGCAGGCGTTTGACCGTGTAACGGTGGATGCGCGACAGCAGATGCCGCTCGCACCATTCTTCCTTGCCGGCGTCAGGGTTGAACTGACCGCGCAGCACGTAACCTTCGTTCTCCAGCTGCGCGAGTGCCTGGGCGACTTCGTTCTGCGTCAGCGCCAGCGGCTCGGCGATGTCAGCGACCGTAAGCGGGCCGAAACCGCCCAGCCGCGCCCGCACGATTTCGACGCGCGCTTCGTCTTCGGTCCACGCTCCGTCGAACCCGGCCAATGCCGCCAATGGCGGGTGCATTTCAGCTGCGGGGTAGATCGCCTGCAAACACGTCAGCCGCTCCAGAGGAATCCACAGCGCCTGTTCCGGGGTGACCTGCAAGCGCGTGCCACGACCCGAGCGGGCCAGGCTCTCCAGCCATTTCATCCAGTCGCTGTGCTCGCGGGCCTCCACGCCGGTGATGCACCCCAGGCTCATGAGCGCCTCGTGCATCTCATCCACGTTTTGCGGCTGCGGCCAGGCTTCATCGGCCACCGCTTTGATCGCATCGACATCCAGCGCGCCGAGATCGTCGGTGGATTCCGGGTCGCTCCAGCGCCGATTGAGCACCGCCTGGGTGCGACGTTCTTCCAGCGGCGCGTTGTCGAGAAACGCATACGGCTTGGCGTTGAGGATTTCCGCCGCCAGCGGCGAGGGCGCAGGCAGATCGCGACTGACCAGACGCACTTCGCCGTTCTCCATGCGCCGCAGCAATTTCAGCCAGCTTTCGGCGTCCATGGCTTCGTGCAGGCAGTCGTCCAGGGTCTGCTCGATCAGCGGATGCTCCGGCACATCCCGCTCGCCCACCAGATTTTCCAGGCAGGCGATCTGGTCCGGAAACACCGTGGCGATCAGGTCATCGCTCTTGATCCGCTGCAACTGAGGCGCCACTTTTCGCCCCCCGGTGTAACGCGGCAGGGCCAGGGCGACACCGGCGTTCCAGCGCCAGCGCACGCCGAACAGCGGCGCATCCAGCACCGCCTGAATCAGTAAATGCTCGGCGGTGGCGGCGTTGAGATAACGCCAGACTTCGTCAAGCGCAAAGCTGTGCGCCGTGGACAGCGACAGCACGATGGCGTCCTCGCTGGCGGCGGCTTGCAGCTCGAAGTTGAAGGTTCGGCAGAAGCGCTTGCGCAGCGCCAGCCCCCACGCGCGATTGACCCGGCTGCCGAACGGGGAATGAATCACCAGTTGCGTGCCGCCGGACTGATCGAAAAAGCGCTCGATGACCAGCGTGTCCTGTGACGGCAGCGCGCCCAGGGCCGAGTGCGCGCGGGCGAGGTATTCAATGATCTGCTCGGCGCTGGCGAGGTCCAGGCCCAGGCTTTTTACCAGCCAGTCCGTGCAGGCCTGAAGATTGCCGGGGTGGGCGCTGAGCTGCTCGTCGATGTCGGCCTGCAAGCGGGCGACGGCGAACGACAACTCGTCGCTGCGCCCGGGCGCTTCACCCATCCAGAACGGAATGTTCGGCGGCATGCCGTGGGCGTCCTCGACCCGCACGCGGCCGGACTCGATCCGCAGAATCCGGTAGGACGTGTTGCCCAGCTGGAAGATGTCCCCCGCGGCGCTCTCCACGGCGAAGTCTTCGTTGACGGTACCGATGTTCAGCGCCTGGGGTTCGAGGACCACGCTGTAATCGGCGTTGTCCGGAATCGTGCCGCCACTGGTGACCGCCGTGAGTTTGCTACCGCGCCGGCCACGCAACGTGCGGGTCAGCGCGTCGCGATGCAGGTACGCCGCGCGCACGCCCTGACGCCCGCTGTAACCCTCGGCGAGCATGCTCAGCAGCGCCTGATAATGGCCTTCATCGACGTCGGCGTAGGGCGAAGCCTTGCGGAACAGCGCCAGCAGGTCCTGCTCCTGCCATTCCTGACAGCTGACCTCGGCGATGATCTGCTGCGCCAGCACATCCAGCGGCGCCTTGGGAATGACCAGCGTGTCGAGCTCGCCGCGACGCACGCAATCCAGCAGCGCCGCGCACTCGATCAGATCATCTCGGGAAACCGCGAACAGCCGCCCCTTGGGTGTGCCGCCTACGTGGTGACCGGAGCGGCCGACGCGCTGCAAAAAGGACGCGATGGAGCGGGGCGAGCTGATCTGGCAGACCAGATCGACGTCGCCAATGTCTATCCCCAGTTCCAACGACGCCGTGGCGATCAGTACCTGCAGGTCACCGCGCTTGAGGCGCTGCTCGGCGTCGAGCCGCTGTTCCTTGGCCATGCTGCCGTGGTGGGCGGCAACGGCCTCGTTGCCCAGTCGCTCGCTCAAATGCCGCGCCATGCGCTCGGCCAGGCGCCGGGTGTTGACGAAAATCAGCGTGGTGCGATGTTCACGCGCCAGCACCGCGAGCCGGTCGTAGACCAGTTGCCAGACGTCGCTTGACATCACGGCGCTCAGGGCCACAGGCGGCACTTCGATAGCCAGATCCCGGGGGCGCGCGTGGCCGATGTCGACGATGGCGCACGGCCGGCTGACCGGGTCGCTGCCCACCAGAAAGCGCGACACCCGCTCGATAGGTTTTTGCGTCGCCGACAGCCCGATGCGCAGCAGCGGTTTTGCACACAGCGCCTGTAAACGCTCCAGTGTCAGGGCGAGATGACTGCCGCGCTTGCCGGCCGCGATCGCGTGAATCTCATCGACGATGACGGTCTGCGTGCTCGCGAGCATGCGCCGACCGGAGTCGGACCCCAGCAGCACGTAGAGCGATTCCGGCGTCGTCACCAAAATGTTCGGCGCGGTTTTACGCATCGCGGTGCGTTCTTTCTGCGGCGTGTCACCGGTGCGCACGGCAGTGGTGATGCGCAGCCCGGGCAGACCTTGCTGAATCAGCTGATCGGTGATGCCCGCCAGCGGGTTTTGCAGATTGATCTGGATGTCGTTGGACAGCGCTTTCAGGGGCGAAACGTACACCACGAAGGTCTCGTTCGGCAGCTCGCCACCCCGCTCCAGCCCCTGATGCACCAGATCATCGATGACCGCCAGAAACGCGGTCAGGGTTTTCCCGGATCCGGTGGGCGCGGCAATCAGCGTGGACTCGCGGCGTTTGATCAGCGGCCACGCCTGGGCCTGGGCCGCGGTAATGGCCGGGAATGTCGAGCGAAACCACGCGCTGACCGCCGGGTGAAAGGCGTCGAGCACCGGGTCGGGTGTCTGGGGAAGGTTCATCGCTAATTAATGCGGGCGCAGGCAGGCAGATGCAAGAGGCAGATACCGGGCCAAGTGATCGGCGGCGCGCCTCAACAGCTTCACGCAGTCCCGCGCGCCCGAGGCTGTTGGGACTTGCCCGTCGACGTGTTATGTTTGCGGACGTTTTTCACCTAATTTTAATCGACCTGAAGACTGAGCCTGCTGACTCTATGCGAATGCGCCTTATGCTATTGGGCGGCGGGAATGCCCTCGGGCAGGCGTTGATTCGTCTAGGTGCCGAGGAGAACATTGGATTCCTCGCGCCGCGCCCACCGCAAGACGGTTGGGATGCGGCAAGCCTGACGCAACTGCTCGATGACACCCGCCCGGATGCCTTGATCAATCTCGCTTACTACTTCGACTGGTTTCAGGCGGATCGGGTAAGCGCTGACAGGCTGGATAATCAGGAACGCTCTGTGGAGCGTCTCGCTGAACTGTGCCAGCACCACAACATCGTCCTTGTTCAACCCTCCAGCTACCGCGTTTTCGACGGTTCGCGGGCGACGGCTTACAGCGAAAAAGACGAGCCCGTGCCGCTGGGTTCCCGTGGGCAGGCCCTGTGGCGCATCGAGCAAAGCGTGCGGGCAACCTGTCCGCAGCATGTGCTGCTGCGTTTTGGCTGGCTGCTCGACGACAGCGCCGAAGGTGTACTGGGGCGCTTTCTCAGCCGCGCCGAATCCCCTGGTGAATTGCTGCTGGCAGACGACCGTCGTGGCAATCCGACGCCGGTCGACGATGCCGCGAGGGTGATCATTTCGGTGCTCAAACAGCTCGATTGCGCCGCGCCGCTGTGGGGTACTTATCACTACGCCGGCCACGAAGCGACCACGCCACTGGCGTTCGGTCAGGCCGTGTTGACCGAAGCCCGTCTGCTGCGCCCGCTGGCGATCGAGGTACCTACCGCGCAGGCCCACGCCGCACGTCCGGACGCCAGCGAGGAGCCGCAGAACGCCGTGCTCGCCTGCAAGAAAATTCTCCACACTTTCGGTATCAAGCCACGCGCCTGGCGTGCCGGCCTGCCCAACCTACTGGACCGCTATTACCGCCATGTCTGATGCTCCTGTCCTCATCACCGGCGGCGCCGGTTTCATCGGCTCGCACCTGACGGACGCGCTGCTCGCCAAAGGCTACGCCGTGCGTATTCTCGACGACCTGTCCACCGGCAAGCGCAGCAACCTGCCGCTGGACAACCCGCGTGTCGAGCTGATCGAAGGTGATGTGGCCGATGCCGCGCTGGTGGCCCGAGCGGCGGTAGGTTGCCAGGCCGTGGCGCACCTGGCTGCCGTCGCGTCGGTGCAGGCCTCGGTGGATGATCCGGTGAAGACGCACCAGAGCAATTTCATCGGCACGCTGAATGTCTGCGAAGCGATGCGCCAGGCCGGTATCAAACGCGTGGTGTTTGCTTCCAGCGCTGCGGTGTACGGCAACAACGGTGAAGGCGAGCCCATCACCGAAGACACCCCGAAAGCACCGCTGACTCCCTACGCGTCGGACAAACTGGCCGGTGAGCACTACTTCGATTTCTATCGCCGTCAGCATGGTTTCGAGCCTGTCGTGTTCCGCTTCTTCAACATCTTCGGCCCGCGCCAGGACCCTTCATCGCCGTACTCCGGCGTGATCAGCATCTTCGCGGAGCGTGCGGTAAACGGCCTGCCGATTGCCGTTTTCGGTGATGGCGAGCAGACCCGCGACTTCTTCTACGTCGAGGACCTGGTTGACCTTGTGGTACAGGGAATCGAAATGCCGACGGTGGCAGAGGGCGCGGTCAATGTCGGCCTGAACGCGACGACTTCGCTGAATGAGCTGCTGGCCGCCCTTGCCGAGGTGGTGGGGAACCTGCCAGCGGTAAGCTACCTGCCGGCGCGTTCGGGTGACATCAAGCATTCCCGGGCGAGCAATCAGCGTCTGCTTGAGCGCTTCAAAGTGCCAGAGCCCACGCCGCTGAAGGTCGGGCTGGCGCGACTGCTGGGGCGCTGAAACCCGCGCAGCAAAAAGGCACCGATGAGGTGCCTTTTTTATGCCTGTTCGTTGGGGCGCAAGCGCTTAGAACTTGTAGCCCACGCCAACCATGTACACCCACGGATCGACGTCCACGTTCACTTTGGTCCGGCCGACGCCCAGCGCCGACGGGCCGTCCAGCGTCGCTTGGGTGTCGATGTCCACGTACCAGACGGCGGCGTTGAGCATGATCTTGTCCGTCAGCATGTAGTCCGCGCCGATCTGACCGGCCCAGCCCCACGAATTCTTGATGTGCAGGTTATTCATGCCCTGGCCTTTGCGTTCGCTGCTCAGGTTTTCATCGTAGAACCAGGTGTAGTTCACGCCGACACCGGCATAGGGCTGGAATTTCGACGTCGCATCCATCGGGTAGTACTGCAGCGACAGGGTCGGCGGCAGTTGCTTCACGTCCGCCAGCTTGCCATCCAGACCCGGGCCCAGGCCCTTGACCGCAACGGTGTGCTGGAAAGGCGTTGCCGCCAGCAACTCAAGGCCCACGTGGTCGGTGAGCATGTAGGCGAAGGCCAGGCCCAGTTGGGTGTCGCTGTCCAGTGTCGCTTTGGTCCCCGGGACTTTGGTGCCGTCCAGCTTGAGGTTGCCGCTCTCTTCATTGGGCGCCGTTGTTGCAGCACCGGCGCGAATGATGAAGTCACCGGCCTGGTGGGCGTGAGCAGCGAGGGGGACACCGAGTGCAAGCGCGAGCAGGGGCGCGCTGAGCAGGTACTTGTGCATGGGGGCTCCGTAAGGGCATAAAAAAGGTATGCCGTATGTTACGAAGCGTCTAGGTCGCGGTTTTTGACTTGGCTCAATGAAAACTCGATTAGGGTGTGCCTGTTAACGGCCACTCACTGCTCATCCGGCATTTCGTACACCAGAATCTTGTCCGCTTCCATCTGGTAACCCGCGTCGGCCAATTCGCTGGTCGAGGATTTGACCTGCATCGGGCCTTCGATCCAGTAGGGTTGGTATAGCTCGTCCACCTTGACGCCCAGTTCGCTCGTCACGTGGACGATCTGATTCGGCGGCGGTGGGGGCACGTGAATGCAGGCGCCGAAGTAGGGCACCAACAGAAACTCTGTCACCCGGCCTTCCTCGCTGACTTCCAGCGGCACGATATACCCCGGCAGCCGCACTCGCTGGCCATCGAGCGATTTGACCACCGGCGCATGGGGCGCCAGTTGATGGGCGGCGGGCGCCGACTCGACTGACAGGGTGTCCGCCATGCTCGACAGGTTGTGAATGGGCGCGGTGATCAGCTTCACCGGCGGTGCGTCAGGCGGGATCATTTCCTGCCACGTCAGCACGCGCAGGTCCTGCGCCCACAACGGCGTCACGACGAGCATTAACAGCATCCAACCCATCCGCATCACAACGACCTCATAAACGAATCGACAACCCGTCTGCCAGCGACTGGCGATAGGCTCGCCACGCGGGCACGGTGCCCATTAACAC
This sequence comes from Pseudomonas sp. W5-36, assembly GCF_046540455.1. NCBI lineage: Bacteria > Pseudomonadati > Pseudomonadota > Gammaproteobacteria > Pseudomonadales > Pseudomonadaceae > Pseudomonas > Pseudomonas sp. W5-36. Next base: position 52,206 of record NZ_JAXCIQ010000013.1, read on the forward strand.
GGCAGCGCCGAGAATGCCTGCCAGCAGCGTCCACTCGTAGGCGCTGGGCAGGGACAGCGGCAGATACAAACCGTAATTGGCCTGCACGTAACCCTGCGCGGAGGCAATGCCGATGTAAAGCAGCGCCAGGCCGCAGACCGAGCCTGCCAGCGCCAGGGCAAAGGCTTCCAGCACCAGCAGACTGGCGATATGCCAAGGCCGCGCGCCCACCGAACGCAGAATCGCCATCTCGCGGCGCCGCTCGTTGAGGCTGGTGAGAATCGCCGTCAGCATGCCGATCAGCCCGGTCAAGACAACGAACAACGAGATCACGAACAGCGCTTTTTCAGCGGTGCCCATCAGGCTCCACAGCTCCTGCAGCGCCACCCCCGGCAGAATCGCCAGCATCGGTTCGCCGCGGAACTCGTTGATCTCGCGCTGCACGGCAAAGGTCGCGATCTTGCTGTTCAGCCCGAGCATGAAGGCAGTGATGGCCGTGGGCGTGAGGTCCATATTGCGCGCCTGGTCGGCACTGATCCGACCGGCGCCTTGTGCCGGCACGCCGTTGTGCCAGTCGATGTGAATCGCTTCCATACCGCCCAGGCTGATGTGCAGCGTGCGGTCCACCGGCGTGCCGGTGCGTTTGAGGATGCCGACGACGGTGAACGGCTTGTCGTCATGCTTGACCAGACTCACCGTCGCGACGCCGTGGGCCAGCACCAGCTTGTCGCCGAGCTTGTAATGCAGCGCGTCCGCCACTTCCGCGCCGAGCACCACTTCAAACGGGTCGGTGGCAAACGGCCGGCCGTCGGCCATTTCGAGATGCTGCTGACGACCGTACTGGTAGTGCTCGAAATACGATTCATTGGTGCCCATCACCCGATAGCCGCGATGGCTGTCACCCAGGGAAATCGGGATCGCCCACTTCACCTGCTTGCTGTTGGCGAAGTGCTCGAAGCTGTCCCAGCGAATGTTGTTGGTGGCGTTGCCGATGCGGAACACCGAGTAGAGCAGCAGGTTGACCGAGCCCGAGCGCGCGCCGACGATCAGGTCTGTGCCGCTGATGGTGCTGGCGAAACTCGCGCGCGCTTCGGTGCGCACCCGTTCGACCGCCAGCAGCAGGCAGACGGAGAGGGCAATGGCGAACGCGGTGAGGAATGCAGTGAAGCGGCGGTTGGCGAGGCTGGCCAGCGCCAGACGAAGAAGATACATCTCAAACCTCTGCAGCGACGGCGGCGCGATTGAGTTCGGCCAGCGACAGGTTGCGGTCGAACAGCGGCGCCAGGCTCTGATCATGGCTGACGAACAACAGGCTGGCACCGGCCTCGCGGCATTCGGCGAACAGCAGCTGAATGAAGGCTTCGCGGGCGTCGGCATCCAGCGCCGAGGTGGGCTCGTCGGCGATGACCAGTTCCGGCTGGCCGATCAGGGCGCGTGCGGCAGCGACGCGCTGCTGCTGACCGATGGACAGCGAGTCGGCGCGGCGGCCCAGCATTTCAGGGTCTTTCAAGCCGAGGTGAGCGAGCAGGGTTTCAGCCGCTTTGTCGACGCTGCCGTGGCGCTGGGTCGCCCGCTGGGTGCGTAATGTGGAAAAGCGGCAGGGCAGCTCGACGTTCTCGCGCACTGACAAAAACGGCAGTAGGTTGAACTGCTGGAAAATGTAGCCCGTGTGATCGACACGAAAGCGGTCCCGCGCTCCGGCCGAGAGCTGTGTCAGCTCTTGACCGAGCAGGCGAACGCTGCCGCGACTCGGGCGCTGCACACCGCCCAGTAGACCCAGCAGTGTGGTTTTGCCGCTGCCGCTGGGGCCTTTGAGGAACAGGGTTTCGCCGGCATCAAGGCGAAACGCCGGAATGTCCAGCAGTTGCGGATGCCCCGGCCAGCTGAAGCCGAGTTCGGACAATTCAATGAGCGCTTGAGTCATGGCCACACGTGCGTCTGAAAAGTGATCGACCGGGAAGCCCGGTCGCTGATGGAGCGGCGTTGGTTAAAACTTGATCGCCGGATTGCTCGGACGCACTTCGGCGCCCATTTGGCGTTTCGGTGTCACCAACTGCACCTGAATGGTCTGAGTGGCCGGGAAGCTTTTGAACAGTTGGGTCAGATCGAGCTTGTTGAACACATTTGGCGCGCTGCAGGTGAATTGATAGTGGCCATGAATTTCGCTGTGCTCGTGTTCGGCGGCGTCGCCATCGGCGTGGTCGTGATCGTCGTCATCCTTGTCGCCGAACAGCGTGCTTTCCACCCGTTGTCTGGTGGCGGTGCAGCCGGCCGCTTCCGGAAGACTGAACAGCGCGTGGGGCTTGAGCAGGGTTTCCTTGGCCAGGGCCAGGGTCATTTTGTCTGCGTCGGTGGTTGCCGGGTGCTCGAAGCCGACGATATTCATGGCCGGGGTGTCGAGTTCCAGTTCCAGCGTGCGGCCGTCCAGCGCCATATCCAGCCGCGCGACACCGTGGACGTGCGCGCCGAGACTGCCATGCTCATGATCGTGGTCATGCTCATCGGCCGCGAAGGCGACGGCGAGGGGCAGCAGGGCGAAGGGCAGGGCAAGTAGCAAACGACGCATGGGGGAAAGCTCCGGAAGCGAGTCTGAAATGTGTTATGTAATCTTATAACAATGTGTGGCGCCGTTTCTTAACTTTTTCAGGCAGCGCTTCTGGAGGTGCGTCCCGGAGGGTTCAGGGATCACGTGCAGGTCGCCAATTCCTGTGGGACCATGCCGGTCCGCCCTATCAGAGGACACACCCCATGCTGCGAATCCGTGGAACCGTCGGCGATCTGCCGGTGGATCTGACTGTGGAAATGGACGACGCCGATTGGGCTCGGCTGGGTGTTCAGTTGGGCACGCAGGTGCGGGAAGCGTCTGCGCCCACTGATACGCCCGTCAAGCCTGTCGCCAGTCGCAACGATGCTGTCTGGGATATCGCTCAGGCGCTGTTGCGCAAGGCAGGTCACCTGAACGGGCCGGATCTGCTCGGTCAGCTGGAAGGTCTGTCGGGCAGCACCGCTGCGGGCAAACGCCTGATGGTGCGCATGCGTCACAGCGCCAACGTGAAAGTGGAAAGCCAGGGCGACACGCCGGTGTATCACTGGGTTGAGTGATACACAGCCTGCAGGATCCCCATAGGACCGCGTAGATCTATGGGACTGGCTCGGCCCGTCAATGTAGGACGAGCTTCAGCCGGGAAGGCTAGTAAAGCGCCGCAAACAACCGACGACGATAGGTAGTCACCAGCGGGTGATCATTACCCAGCAAGTCGAACACCTGCAGCAGCGTCTTGTGCGGCTGGCCTTCGTTGTAGCTGCGGTTGCGGACGAACAGCTTGAGCAGTCCCTCCAACGCGGCTTCGTATTGCTGACGGGACAATTGCTGGATCGCCAACTGGTGCGCGGCTTCATCGTCCTGCGGGTTCTGCGCCAGGCGCGATTTCAGCTCGGCGGCGTCAGGCAACGCGGCGGCTTCGGCCAGAAACGTCAATTGCGCCTTCGCTCCGGCCAGCGCGGCTTTGTGCTCATCGCCTTTCACCGCGTCCAGCACCGTGCGGGCTTCCGTCAGCTCGCCGCGTTCGGCCAGGCAACGCGCGTACAGAATCAGCGCCGCAGCGTTGGTGTTGTCCTCGGCGAGGATGGTCTGCAGGACCGCTTCGGCTTCGGCAAAATGGCTCTCGGCAAACATCGCCTGCGCGGTTTTCAGCGGGTCGGCGGCGGCTGGCGGCGGCATCTGCACATGGGGCTCAAGCAGCGCGCGGATTTGCGATTCAGGCTGGGCGCCGGAGAACCCATCCACCGGTTGGCCGTCCTTGAACAGCACCACAGTAGGCAGGCTGCGAATGCCGAAGCGCGCCACGATGTCCTGTTCAGCGTCGCAGTCGACCTTGGCCAGCAGCAATTCGCCCTGATAACTCTCGGCAATCTGCTGCAGCAGCGGCATCAGCACCTTGCACGGCGCACACCACTCGGCCCAGAAATCCACCAGCACGGGTTTGTGAAAGGAATTCTCGATGACCATCTGATCGAAAGTGGCGGTGGTGGCATCGAAGATGTACGGCGTGTCCTGGCTCATCGCGGGTCTCGAAAGAAGGCTTGATGGCGCGAACTATAAAGGGCTGGGGGGATTGTCGGAAGCGCGGTTGATGCCTGTCGCTAAATTGCAGGCGCTAAGCGAGTCATGACCTGACCGCATGGTAAAGACTCACCCTGCGAAACTCCCACGGTTCGGCCAGATCGGGCAGCGTCAGCGCCTCAAGAATGCCCAGCCGCCGATACAGAGGATGCTGGAAATCCCGCACCCGGGAATCAGCCACCAACGCTTGTTTCCCCCGACTGAGAAACTGATCCAGCAGCGGAAGGTTGGCGCGGTCGTACAGCACGTCCGCCACCAGGATCAGGTCGAAGCGATCTTCCTCGGCGAAGAAGTCGCCCGAATACTCAAGCGTCACGCCGTTCAGCTCGGCGTTGGCCCGGCAGGCCTCGATGGCCTGCGGATCGAGATCGCACGCAACCACTTCAAGGGCGCCGGCTTTCATCGCCGCAATGCCTGCGACGCCCGAGCCTGCGCCGAAATCCAGCACCCGCTTGCCCGCGACCCACTGCGGCTGCTCGGCAATAAAGCGCGCCAGCGCCAGGCCACTGGCCCAACAGAAACTCCAGTAGGGCGGGTCTTCAAGAATGCGCCGGGTTTCTTCGGGGCTGAACGCGCGATCCATATTGTTCGCGTCGATCAGCCACAACCTCAGGTCCGTGCCCGGTAGCGCTTCGGCCACCAGTTGCGCATCGCCCAGCAGCTCGCTCAATGCGGCTTGCAGGTGAAGCGGAGCGGTCACGGCGCGGGAGCGAATTGCAACTGACCCAGCGCCTGAGTGGTGGGTTGAGTGATCAGCACGGACGGCAGATGCAGAATCAGCTGGCCCGACTTGCTGGCGCGACCACGCAGCTCCACGCGCGCGCCCACCGGGAAGGCTTCGGGATTGAAGCGCAACTGGAACGGCAGCGACTGGTTGTTTCCCACCAGTTTGGTGCTAGTCAGCAGCTTTTGCGGGCGGTTGCGATCGTCAATGACCAGCAACGCCAGTTCGACCTCTGCGCCGGCCGGCACGCCCAGCAACTGGCCGCTCAGTTCGCGCTGGAAGGGCTGCAGCGGACCTTGCCCTTCCGGCAGCGTAATGGCGTTGGGGGCAGGCTTGGCGGGGGCGGCAGGTTTCGGCGCCTCGGCCGTGCTGCAGGCAGCGAGCAGGCCCACAAGGCTGATTACAGCAAGCGTACGTAGCGTCATGAACAGCTCCAGAAAAAGCAGAATGCGGGCGGGATACGCACGGGATAGCGCAGTATCGCTGAGTGCGGCGGGTTTCACCGCACTGAATGCGCGTCTATATACCTCAAAGCCTCGCACTTGTCTTGCCAGCGAGATGCGCTACCATGGCCCTCCCTTTTTTTGTTGCCTGCCACCATGCACTGTCCCTTTTGCGGTGCCAACGACACCAAAGTCATTGACTCGCGCCTTGTTGCTGAAGGCGATCAGGTTCGCCGCCGCCGTGAATGCGTCGCCTGCGAAGAACGCTTCACCACATTCGAAACCGCTGAACTGGTTCTGCCCCGGCTGATCAAGCAGGACGGCAGCCGTCAGCCCTTCGACGAAGAGAAGCTGCGCGCCGGCATGCAGCGCGCGCTGGAAAAGCGCCCGGTCAGTGTCGAACGTCTGGAAGCGGCCCTGGCCCACATCAAAAGCAAGCTGCGCGCGACCGGCGAGCGTGAGGTCAAATCGCTGATCGTCGGTGAGCTGGTGATGGGCGAATTGCAAAAGCTCGATGAAGTGGCCTACATCCGCTTTGCTTCTGTTTATCGGCGGTTTCAGGACCTCAACGAATTCCGCGAAGAAATCGACCGACTGGCTCGCGAGCCGGTTAAAGAGTGAGCATGACCTCCACAGAGCAAAGCGTGCTCGACGCAGCCTATATGGCGCGGGCGCTGGAACTGGCGCGCAAGGGCGTCTACTCGACGCACCCCAACCCGCGAGTCGGCTGCGTGATCGTGCGTGATGGCGAGATTGTCGGTGAAGGCTGGCACGTCCGCGCCGGTGAACCCCACGCCGAGGTGCATGCCCTGCGCCAGGCGGGCGACAAGGCAAAGAACGCGACCGCTTACGTCACCCTCGAACCCTGCAGTCATCATGGGCGCACCCCGCCGTGCGCCGACGCGCTGGTCAACGCCGGTGTGGCGCGCGTGGTTGCTGCGATGCAAGACCCCAATCCCGACGTGGCCGGCCGTGGCCTGTTGCGCCTGATGAGCGCGGGTATTGTGGTGCAGAGCGGCGTGCTCGAAAGCGAAGCGCGGGGGCTGAATAAAGGGTTTCTCAAGCGCATGGAACACGGCCTGCCCTACGTGCGGGTCAAGCTGGCGATGAGCCTCGACGGACGCACGGCCATGGCCAGCGGTGAAAGCCAGTGGATCACCGGCCCCGAAGCGCGCTCGGCTGTGCAGCGCCTGCGAGCGCAGTCGAGTGTGGTGCTGACCGGCGCCGATACCGTGCTGGCCGATAACGCGCGGCTCACCGTGCGGCCTGACGAGTTGGGCCTGAACGCCGAACTGACTGCCCTGGCCGCAACCCGGCCGCCGTTGCGCGTGTTGGTCGACGGGCGCTTGCGGGTGCCCCTCGATGCGCCTTTCTTTAAAGCGGGCAATGCGCTGGTGGTGACCTGCGCGGCTGCCTCGGCCCGCGAGCGTTACCACGACGAAGGTCACGACATGCTGGCGCTGCCAAGCAGTGGCGGGAATGTGGATCTGCGCAAACTGTTGGTCGAACTGGCCGCCCGCGGCGTCAACGACGTGCTGGTCGAGGCCGGGCCCAAGCTCGCTGGCGCGTTTACCCGGCTCGGTCTGGTGGATGAATACCAGATCTTCGTGGCGGGCAAGTTCATGGGCTCGTCGGCGCGGCCATTGCTGGACCTGCCGCTGGCGCAGATGAGCGAAGCGCTCGAGCTCAAGATTGTTGAAATGCGTGCAGTCGGCGATGACTGGCGAGTCATTGCGATACCCGCGTCGCACCCCGGCGTATAATTCCGGCTTTCGCGTTCAGCGCTGGCCCTGTTTTCCAGGAGCACCCATGTTTACCGGCATCATCGAATCCATCGGCAGCATCCGCGCCATCACTCCGAAAGGCGGCGACGTCCGCGTCTACGTAGAGACCGGCAAGCTCGACCTCTCCGACGTCAAGCTGGGCGACAGCATCGCGGTCAACGGGGTCTGCCTGACCGCCGTTGAATTGCCAGGCGACGGCTTCTGGGCCGACGTCAGCCGCGAAACCTTGAACGTCACTGCGTTCGTCGATCTGAAAACCGGCAGCAGGGTCAATCTGGAAAAAGCCCTGACCCCGACCACGCGCCTGGGCGGCCATCTGGTCAGCGGCCACGTCGACGGCGTCGGCGAAGTGCTGTCCCGGGAAGAAAACGCCCGTGCGATCCAGTTCCGCCTGCGCGCCCCCCGCGAGCTGGCCAAGTACATCTCCCACAAAGGCTCGATCACCGTCGACGGCACCAGCCTGACCGTTAACGCAGTCAATGGCGCTGAGTTCGAGCTGACCATCGTCCCGCACACCCTCGCCGAAACCATCATGGGCGACTACCGCGCGGGCCGTAAGATCAACCTGGAAGTCGACCTGCTGGCGCGTTACCTCGAGCGTTTGCTGCTCGGTGACAAAGCGGCCGACCCGACGCCGGCCCAGGGCGGCAACATTTCTGAAAGCTTTCTGGCCGCCAACGGCTACCTCAAATCCTGAATCGAAGGGGGTGCCGCGTGGCGCTCAACAGCATCGAAGAACTGGTTGAAGACATTCGCCAAGGCAAGATGGTCATCCTCATGGATGACGAAGACCGCGAGAACGAAGGCGATCTGATCATGGCCTCCGAGTGCGTCAAGGCCGAGCACATCAACTTCATGGCGCGTTATGCCCGTGGCCTGATCTGCATGCCGATGACCCGCGAGCGCTGCGAAACCCTGAAACTGCCGTTGATGGCGCCGCGCAATGGCTCGGGCTTCGGCACCAAGTTCACCGTGTCCATCGAAGCCGCCGAAGGCGTCACCACCGGGATCTCCGCCGCCGACCGCGCGCGCACCGTTCAGGCGGCTGCGGCCAAAGAGGCCAGAGCCGAAGACATCGTCAGCCCTGGCCACATCTTCCCGTTGATGGCCCAGGCCGGCGGCACATTGTCCCGCGCAGGTCATACCGAAGCAGCCTGCGATCTGGCGCGCATGGCCGGTTTCGAGCCGACCGGCGTGATCTGTGAAGTCATGAACGACGACGGCACCATGTCCCGTCGCACGGAGCTGGAAGCTTTCGCAGCCGAGCACAACATCAAGATCGGCACCATCGCCGACCTGATCCATTACCGGATGATCCACGAACGTACCGTTCAGCGGATTGCCGAACAGCCCCTCGACAGCGAACTGGGCCATTTCAATCTGGTGACCTACCGCGATTCCGTTGAAGGCGATGTCCACCTGGCGCTGACGCTGGGCAAGATCTGCGCAGAAGAAGCCACGTTGGTTCGCGTGCACAACATGGACCCGCTGCGCGACCTGTTGATGGTCAGACAGCCCGGCCGCTGGAGCCTGCGCGCTGCCATGAAGACTGTGGCCGAGGCTGGCAGCGGCGTGGTGCTGCTGCTCGGTCACCCGCTCGATGGCGACACGGTTCTGGCCCATGTGCGTGAAACCGCCGGCGGCACACCGATCAAGACGCCGACCACTTACAGCACCGTCGGTGCCGGTTCGCAGATCCTTCGTGACCTCGGCGTGCGCAAAATGCGCTTGATGAGTTCACCAATGAAGTTCAATGCGATATCCGGTTTCGATCTGGAAGTTGTAGAATACGTGCCCTCCGAATAAAGGCCGGCAGGTGACAGGCCCCGACAGCATTCAGCCGTTGGTGGTTTTTGTCCCGGCAGTCGCCCGATTCGTGGCCTAAAATCCCTGAAAGCGCGCGCCCTATGCGCGCTTTCATGCTCTTTAATACGAGAACACGAGACTCAGCCGAATGACCCTGAAGACCATCGAAGGTACCTTCATCGCCCCCCAAGGTCGCTATGCCCTGGTGGTTGGCCGCTTCAACAGCTTCGTCGTCGAAAGCCTCGTCAGCGGTGCCGTTGATGCCCTGGTTCGCCATGGCGTGAGCGAAAGCGACATCACCATCATCCGCGCACCGGGCGCGTTCGAAATCCCGCTGGTTGTGCAGAAGGTCGCTCAACGCAGCGAATTTGCTGCCATCATCGCGCTCGGCGCCGTCATTCGTGGCGGCACCCCGCACTTCGAATACGTTGCTGGCGAATGCACCAAGGGCCTGTCCCAAGTGTCCATGGAGTTTGGCGTGCCGGTCGCCTTCGGCGTCCTGACCGTTGATTCCATCGAGCAGGCGATCGAGCGTTCCGGCACCAAGGCCGGTAACAAAGGCGCCGAAGCTGCGCTGTCCGCCATCGAGATGGTCAGCCTGTTGGCGCAGTTGGAGGCCAAGTGATTAACGACGAAAGCGATCAGTTCAACCCGCGTGATCCACGTGCGGCAGACGCCGGCAAGCCCTCCAAAAGCGAAAAGCGCCGCGCAGCTCGCCAGATGGCGATGCAAGCCCTTTACCAGCGCCACATGGCTGGCCAGTCGTTGAACGAAATCGAAGCCCAATTCCGCGTCGACAACGACTTCACCTCCGTCGATGCGAGCTATTTCCACGACATCCTGCACGGTGTCCCGGCCAATCAGGACAAGATCGACGCGGCGCTAGCGCCTTGTCTGGACCTGACCATCGAAGAGCTGGACCCTGTTGAACTCGCTGTCCTGCGTCTGTCGACCTGGGAGCTGCTGGAGCGCATCGACGTGCCGTACCGTGTGGTCATCAACGAAGGCATCGAGTTGGCGAAAGTCTACGGTTCGACCGACGGCCACAAGTTCGTCAACGGCGTGCTCGACAAGCTGGCTCCGCGTCTGCGCGAAGTCGAAGTGAAGGCGCACAAGCGCTGAGGCTTCTGGGTTTCTCCAGAACCTGAGCGTCTCCGCCATGGGCGAGTTCGAGCTGATCCGCAACTACTTTGCCGCTGCGCCCTGCGCGCAGCCCGGCGAAGGCGTTGCCTTGGGGATCGGCGACGACTGCGCCCTGTTGTCGGTGGCCGCTGGCGAGCAACTCGCCATCTCCACTGACACGCTGGTCGCCGGGGTGCATTTCCCCGGCGGCTGCGATCCTTTCCTGCTTGGCCAGCGCGCACTCGGCGTGTCGGCCAGCGACCTGGCCGCCATGGGCGCCAGTCCCCTCGCGTTCACCCTTGCCCTGACCCTGCCGCAGGTTTCCGCCGACTGGCTGGAAGCGTTCGCCCGTGGCTTGAATACCATTGCCCAGAGCTGCGGCCTGCGCCTGATCGGCGGCGACACGACGCGCGGTCCCTTGAGCCTGACCCTCACCGTCTTCGGCACAGTCCCGACCGGGCAGGCCTTGACCCGAAGCGGCGCGCGGCCTGGCGATTTGTTGTGCGTGGGCGGTCCGCTGGGCGACGCGGCCGGGGCGCTGCCGTTGGTGTTGAACCAGCGCAGCACCGAGGCGTCTACCACTCAGGCCTTGCTGGCGCGTTACTGGTCGCCGCAGCCGCAGTTCGAGTTGGGCATTGCGTTACGCGGCAGGGCCAGCGCGGCGCTGGACATCTCCGACGGACTGCTCGCCGACTGTGGACACATCGCAGCGGCATCGGGCGTGCGTTTGCTGGTGGAGCGCGAGAAAGTGCCGATGTCTGACGCGCTGCTGACGTTTTTCGGGCCTGACGCTGCGTTGAATGCCGCGCTCAGTGGGGGCGATGACTACAGACTGGCTTTCACGTTGCCGCCATCATGGCTGGCTGAACTGCAGGCTGCCGGCTTGCCTGTTTTCGTTCTGGGTCGAGTGGTCGAAGGTCACGGCGTGGCGCTGATTGACCCACTTGGGCAGGACGTCACCCCGTTGACTCGGGGCTATCAACATTTTCAGGAGACACGGTGACAGATCATCCTAATCAGGTCCCGGCGGAAAACGTTCCACCGTCGGTATGGACCAATCCGTGGCATTTCCTGGCCTTCGGTTTCGGCTCAGGCACACTGCCCAAAGCGCCCGGCACCTGGGGCTCGATGGTCGCCGTGCCGTTCATCCCGTTGTGGCAAATGCTGCCGGACTGGGGCTATTGGCTGATGCTCGGCCTGACCATGCTGTTCGGCTTCTGGCTGTGCGGCAAGGTGGCCGATGACCTGCGCGTCCACGACCACGAAGGCATCGTCTGGGACGAGATGGTCGGCATGTGGATCACCCTGTGGCTGGTGCCCGAAGGCTGGGTCTGGCTGCTGGTGGGTTTCCTGGTGTTCCGCTTTTTCGACATCCTCAAGCCCTGGCCCATCCACTGGATCGACAAGCACGTGCACGGGGGCGTCGGCATCATGCTCGATGATGTGCTGGCCGGTGTGTTCGCATGGCTGGCGATGCAAGGGCTGGTCTGGTTGTGGGCCGTGATGTAGGGGCTGCGCTCATGAGGCGTTCAGGCGGGGTATGGCTGCTGAGTCTGGCGTTGATGATGACGAGTGTGTGGGCGACTGCCGGCGCTGCAACCATTGCACCGATGTCTGATAAACCCTCCGACATCCTGCTGGTGAGCGAGCACTGGATTCGCTACACCGAAATCGACGGCACGGGGCTGGGTTGGGACCTGATGCGGGAGATCTTCGAGCCGGCTGGCGTCAAGGTCGAGCAGCGCATTGAGCCCTACACCCGCGCGGTCGGGCTGGTGCAGCGCGGCGAGGCCGATGCCTGGATTGCCGCCTACAAGGGTGAGGTCGAGGGCGCGCTTTATTCAAAGTGGCACTACGACACAGACGAAATTTACACACTGGGTCTGGCTTCGAAGCCTCCCCCTTCGCTACAGACGCTGGGCAAATATCGTCTGGCCTGGGTCCGCGGCTACGAGTATCAGCACTATCTGCCCAACGTGATGCACTTCAACGAAGTCGCCCGGCGTGACCACATTGTGCCGATGCTTGAATATGGGCGCGCGGATCTGTACATCGATGCCAAGCCGGAGATGGACTTCATCCTCGCGCAAACCAGCGACCCGCAGCGCTATCGACTGACCTACCTCACTGCCATTCCTCTGTATCTCGGCTTCGCGGATACTCCCCGAGGCCATGCGCTGCGGGATCTGTTTGACGTGCGGATGAGCGATCTGGTGCGCAGCGGCAAGCTGCGGCCGATCTTCGCGCGCTGGAAGCATGCGTATCCATTCGATTCAGGCGATGCTCAGTCCCGCGCTGGCGAGAGCCACTGATCAAACGAGTTGATCTGATTGGCTCACAATTCAGCCTAAGCGTCTGTCGGAACCTGCTGTTACAATGTTGCGAATTTCCAGCCCTCATACTGATCAGGAGCACCCGGTGCCCGTCGTATTTGTCGCGGCTTCCAAGCTGCCTACCCCCTTTGCCACTTTCAAGATGAATGGCTTTCTCGAGCAGGAAAACGGTCGCGAGCATGTCGTGCTGACCTTGGGCGATGTATCCGATGGCGCCCCGGTGCTTGGGCGTGTGCATTCCGAATGCCTGACGGGTGATGCGCTGTTCAGTCAGCGCTGCGATTGCGGTTCCCAGCTTGAAGCGGCGTTGCGCGCCATCGCCGCCGAAGGCCGTGGCGTGCTGTTGTACCTGCGCCAGGAAGGCCGCGGCATTGGTTTGATGAACAAGATCCGCGCGTATGAATTGCAGGACGGCGGTGCCGACACCGTTGAAGCCAACGAGCGCCTGGGCTTCGCCGCTGACCAGCGCGATTACGGCATTTGCCTGCCGATGCTTGAGCACCTGGGCATCAAGTCTCTGCGTTTGATGACCAATAATCCGCGCAAGGTCAAAGCGCTGACCGACATGGGCATCACCGTCGCCGAGCGCGTGCCGCTGCACACCGGCCACAACCCGCACAACAAGCTCTATCTGGCGACCAAGGCCGGCAAGCTGGGTCATATGATGGGCAACGAGCATCAGAGCGAAGTCGACCCGGCATGACACGCGGCAGCCTGCGCCGTGGTCTGGCGCTGGCTGGGCGCGCTTGATGCGCCCACTGATTGCCTGCCTGCTGTTGCTGATCGCTTTTCAGGCCGGCGCTGCACAGCGGGTCGTCAGCCTCGCACCCTCTCTTACCGAAATCGTTATCGAACTGGATGCTGCCGATCTGTTGGTCGGCGTGCTCGATGGCGGCCCGCGCCCGGAGAAGGTCGCGGGCCTGCCTTCGGTGGGCCAATACGGGCAGCTCGACATCGAGCGCCTGCTCAGTTTGCAGCCCGATCTTTTGCTGCTATGGCCCGGCAGCGTCAGCGCGGCCCAGCGCGATCAGTTGAAGCGCCTCAACATTCCCACCTACACCGCCGAGCCCCATACGCTGAAGGAGCTGGCTGATCAGATCGAGGAGATGGGCGAGCGCCTTGGCCGCGCTGACCGTGGACGACAGGCAGCGAAGGATGTCCGTCAGCGACTGGCCGCGTTGCGTGAGCGGTATCGACGCGATGTCCCGTTGAAAGTCTTTTACCAAGTGTGGGACCAGCCGCTTTATACCGTAGGCGGCGGGCAGATCATCAGCGATGCACTGACCGTGTGCGGCGCACGCAACGTTTTTGACGACCTCAAACTGCCTGCGCCTCAGGTCAGTCTCGAGTCAGTGCTGCAGCGCGACCCGGACGTGATTCTGCCCAGTGATGCCGCGTTGTTGCCGGGATGGAAGACTTGGTCGCAGTTGAAGGCGGTGAAAACCGGCCGCCTGTTTGCCGTGCCCGACAAAGGCCTCGAACGAGCCAGCGGGCAAATGGTGGGCGCGGTGGCGAAAGTGTGCAGCGTGATAGCGCCAGATCGCTAAATCAGGCGGCTATACATTTACAGCGTCGGCGTCCAGGTCACGCCAAACATCCACGTCCGGCCCTCTTCGCGATAGCCGTAATTGCTGCCATCGAAGCTGTACAGCGTGCGGCTGTAACGTTTGTCCAAGGCGTTATCCAGCTTTAACTCCAGCTTCACGTCGTCGCTGGCCTTCCAACTGCTGCGCAAACCGAACAACGAATAACCCCCGACATGCTGGGTGTTGGCCTCGTCGTTGTAGCTGTCACTGACGGCCTGCCAGCTGGCGCCGACGCCGAGCCGATCAAACTGCCGATCAATATCGAGATTCAGGGTGCGGCGAGCGCGACGGTTGAGCGTGTGCCCAGTGTCTCGGTCACGCGGGTCGATGACCGACGCCGCAAGCTTGCCGGTCCAGCCGAACAGTTGCTGCTCAAGTGACCCTTCGAAACCATTGATCCGTGCCGAGCCGATGTTCTGGGGGCGAAAGTCGCTGTCGAGGGCGATCGCGTCCTGCAGGTCGGTGCGATAGAGCGAAGCCTCAAGACGGGCGGTTTCGCTCAGACGACTGCGCCATTGCAGCTCGTAGCTTTTGGAGTGCTCGGGCTTGAGATTCGTGTTGCTGAAATCCGGGTAATACAGGTCATTGAATGTCGGCGCGCGGAAGCCTTCGCTGTAGGAAAGCAGCACGTCGTTGGCGTCATTGAGCGGAACGGTGACCGTGCCGCTCCAGGTGTTCTGGCTGCCGAACTGCTCATTCTGATCATGGCGCAGGCCCAGCTCGGTGGAGAAATGCTCGCTTTTGAAACGGTGCTGAACGAACACCGCGCGGTTCCAGCGGCTGTCCTCCTCGAACGCCGTGCTGCTGTTGACACGGTCCTCGTACCAGTCGCCCCCCAGCGTCAGGCTATTGCGTTCGTTCAGCGTCAGGTCGTTCTGCCAATTGACCGAGTCGCGGTAGGTGTTGAACACGTAGTGATCGTCGCTCAGCTTATCCAGCGTCTTCTCGCGGTTTTCGCTATGGCCTAGCTCCAGACGGGTTTTCCAAGTCTGGTTGATGCGGGCGTCGACGTAAGTGCCGAGGCTGCTCAGCTCAAACTTGCTGTATTGCTGCTGACCCACGGTGTCGAACGTGACTGGGTCGAACAGACCGAACGGGTTGTCGAACTCGGTCTTGCCCCGATTATCCAGCGCGTTGATACCCACTTCCACGTCGTCGTTGACCCAGTGGCTGAGGTTCAGGCTCAGGGATTTATTGCGGTAGGCGTCGTGGTCGTCATCGCTGGCGAAGGACGGGCCGGTACGGTTGATGCCTGCCGTTTCATCCAAACTGGTACTGAGGTTGAAATGCGTTTGCTGGTCGCCGCCCGACAGACCGAGGCTCTGCTGCTGCGTGCCGCGATTGCCGAAACCCGTATGCAGCCGAGCTTGCAGCCCTTGCTCGGCGCCTCGTCGGGTGAATATCTGAATCACCCCGCCAATGGCGTCCGCGCCGTAGATGACCGAACGTGAACCGCGCAGCACTTCCACGCGCTCGATCTGCTCGACGTCGAGGTATTGCAGGTTACTGTCCGCCGACGTGGCATTGGCAATGCGCTGGCCGTCGACCAACACCAGACTCTGCGCAGCCTTGGTCCCGCGAATGAAAATCCCCGGCAAACTGCCCCGGCCGCCGCTGGGCGCCACTTGCACACCGGGGACACGACTCAGCAGGTCAGTGACGCTACTCGGTTGCAGCCGCTCGATGTCAGCGCGAGTGAACACGGTATTCGCCGCACTGCTGGCGTCCCGCTGCTCGACCTGACGATTGCTGCTGATCAGCACACTGTCCAGCTTCAGGGCGCGTTCGCGATCAGGCTGATCGGCAAAGACCTGCGTGGCGGGGATCAGGGAGAAGGCGAGGGCAAGACGGGAAAGGGTCATTTGATTGATCGCATAACTTGCAGGCATGACCGGGGTGGACTGCACCTCGGTCACGCTTGCGAGAGGCTACATCTTCAACAGGCGCTGGTTGATCGACGCTTCGATGCCAGCAACATCCAGCCCGCACTCAGCCAGCATCTGCGCTGGTTTGGCGTGCTCGACGTACACATCCGGCAGGCCCAGGTGCAGGACCGACTTGAGAATGTTCTCCCGCGCCAGGAA
The DNA here is from genome assembly GCF_046540455.1 of Pseudomonas sp. W5-36. Lineage (NCBI taxonomy): Bacteria > Pseudomonadati > Pseudomonadota > Gammaproteobacteria > Pseudomonadales > Pseudomonadaceae > Pseudomonas > Pseudomonas sp. W5-36. The sequence goes on from NZ_JAXCIQ010000013.1 coordinate 68,190, forward strand.
CTCGCTGACCGCCGCGCCCGCGCCACCCATGATGGCGTTTTCTTCGATCGTCACGAGCAGGTCGTGGCTGCCGGCCATTTCGCGCACCAGTGACTCGTCCAGCGGTTTGACGAAGCGCATGTCGACCACGGTCGCATCAAGCTTCTCCGCCACGATTAGCGCTTCGGTCAACTGCACGCCGAACACCAGCATGGCGACGTTGCTGCCTTGACGGCGAACCACACCCTTGCCGATTTCCAGCGGTTCGAGACGGCTCTCGATCACGGCATTGGGACCGTTGCCGCGCGGGTAACGCACGGCTGCGGGGCCTTTGAACAGATGGCCGGTGGTGAGCATCTTGCGATGCTCGTTTTCATCGCTCGGCGTCATGACCAGCATGCCGGGGATGCAGCGCAGGTACGACAGATCGAAACTGCCGGCGTGGGTCGGGCCGTCTTCGCCCACCAGACCCGCGCGGTCGATGGCGAACAACACGTCCAGATTCTGCACGGCCACGTCATGAATCAGTTGGTCGTAACCGCGTTGCAGGAACGTCGAATAAATCGCCACAACCGGCTTGGCGCCTTCGCAGGCCATGCCCGCCGCCAGCGTCACCGCGTGCTGCTCGGCGATGGCGACGTCGAAATAGCGCTCCGGGAAACGTTCGCTGAACGCCACCAGATCCGAGCCTTCTTTCATGGCCGGCGTGATGCCGACCAGACGCTCGTCCGCTTCGGCCATGTCGCACAGCCACTGGCCGAACACGCCGGAATACTTGGGACCGCCGGCCTTTTTGGGCACGACAGGTGCGTTCAGCGGGTCAAGCTTGGTAATCGCGTGATAGCCGATCGGATCGACCTCGGCCGGCGCGAAGCCTTTGCCTTTCTTGGTGACCACGTGCAGGAACTGCGGACCCTTGAGGTCACGCATGTTGCGCAGGGTGGCGATCAGGATAGGCAAGTCGTGTCCGTCGATCGGACCGATGTAGTTCCAGCCGAGTTCTTCGAACAACGTGCCGGGGACCAGCATGCCTTTGGCATATTCCTCGGTACGACGGGCGATTTCCCACGCGCCGGGCAGACGCGACAGTACTTTCTTGCTGCCTTCGCGCATGCTCGTGTAAGTGCGGCTTGAGAGAATTTTCGCCAGATAATTCGACAGCCCGCCAACGTTGCGCGAGATCGACATGTCGTTGTCGTTGAGGATCACCAGCATGTCGGCGCTGACTTCGGGCGCGTGGTTCAGCGCCTCGAAGGCCATGCCGGCGGTCAGTGCGCCGTCGCCGATCACGGCAATGGACTTGCGCTCACTGCCTTGCAGCCGGGAGGCGATCGCCATGCCCAGCGCGGCGCTGATGGAGGTGCTGGAGTGACCGACGCCGAAGGTGTCGTATTCACTCTCGCTGCGACGCGGGAATGCCGCCACTCCGCCTTTCTGGCGCAGGGTCGACATGTGTTCGCGACGACCCGTGAGGATTTTGTGCGGGTACGCTTGGTGACCGACGTCCCAGACCAGCCGGTCGTCGGGGGTATCGAAGACGTAGTGCAAGGCCACGGTCAGTTCGATGACGCCGAGGCCGGCGCCGAAATGGCCGCCGGTCTGGCCGACGGTGTAGAGCAGCTCCAGGCGCAGTTCGTCAGCCAGGGCTTCAAGCTCTGCTTCACCTAAGCGGCGCAGGCCGTCCGGCGTCACTGCCTTGTCGAGCAGGGGCGTGGACGGGCGCTCGCGGGGAATCTCTTTGAACGTCGTGGGCATCAGGCGAATCGTTATAAGTAAAAGAGGCGGCAGTTTACCTGATGCATTGCCGGCTGCGCACGATGTGCAGCAACGGGATGTTCAGGGGCAACGATTGCCGGCGAAATCAGGCAGCGGCAGCAAGGCTGCCGACACCCGGTAAGTTTTATGACCTGCGCTCAGTTGCGGCGTTCGACGATATAACGCGCCAGGGCTCGCAAGGGTTCGGCCGATGCATCGAACGGTCGCAGGGCCACAAGGGCCTGGTCGCGCAACTCAAGTGCGTAATGTTTGGCTTCTTCCAGGCCCAGCAGCGCGGGGTAGGTCGGCTTGTCCCGGGCGATATCGGCGCCCTGGCGTTTGCCCAGCGTGGCGGTATCGCTCTCGACGTCGAGAATGTCGTCCTGCACCTGAAAGGCCAGGCCGATGGCGCGGGCGTAAATCTGCAGCGAATCGAGCTGGACCTGGGTTGCGTTGCCGCTGGCCAAGGCGCCGAGCCTGACGCTGGCTTCGATCAGTGCGCCGGTCTTGTGCCGGTGCATGAATTCCAGCGCCGTCTGGTCGAGCTTGAGTCCGACAGAGCCGAGATCAATGGCCTGTCCGCCGACCATGCCGGCAGGGCCGGATGCACGGGCGAGGGTGGCGACCATCTTCAGCCGGGTCTCGGCGTTCTGTGGGGTCAGTGCGTTATCGCTCAGTACGCTGAAGGCCAGGGTCTGCAGACCGTCGCCGGCGAGAATCGCGCAGGCTTCGTCGAAGGCTTTGTGGGTCGTGGGCAGGCCGCGACGCAAATCGTCGTCGTCCATGGCCGGCAGGTCGTCGTGCACCAGCGAATACGCGTGGATCAATTCGACGGCGCAGGCTGCGCCGTTGGCGTGCTCGGCGTTGCCGCCCAAGGCTTCGCAGGCGGCGTAGACCAGCAGCGGGCGCACGCGCTTGCCGCCATTGGTGACGCTGTAGCGCATGGCGGCGTAAAGGCGGGTCAATTCAGGGGCGGGCGCATCGAACAGCGTCTCCAGCGCCGCATTTACGCGAGCCTGGCTGAGTGCCTGATACGCCGCGATCATTCCGGCTGTTCCGCGTCGAACGGCTCTTCGGCCAGTTCGCCGTCGCGCTCCAGCAAGACCTGCACCTTCTGCTCGGCCTGGGCCAGTGCGCTCTGGCACTCGCGGGTCAGGCGGATGCCTTGTTCGAAGGCGGTCAGTGAGTCTTCCAGCGACAGCTCACCGTTCTCCAGACGCTCGACGAGCGTTTGCAAATCCGTGAGGGACTGTTCGAAATCCAGTGCAGCTTTCTTGCGGGCCATGGCGGCTATCCCGGTAGACGTTAAACCGGCGCGACACTAGCAGAGCGCACGCATCGGGGCAAATGAGAAGGGGTACGCAGGTGACGGCTTGCAGTGCATCACTCCCACAAGAATTGCATCAGCCTCGCGGATGTTGGCCGCAGATGATGGGCGTCTGGGAGTCGAGCTTGCTCGCGAAGGGGGCCGCACATCGGCTCAATCTTCAGCGGCTGAAATACCGTCTTCGCGAGCAAGCTCACTCCTACAGGATCTGCGCTTTCGCGCGACTGACTGTGCCTGCACGATCAACGCGTCGGCGCAGGCGCGGCGTCGATCTTCACCCGAAGCAGGCTGTAGGGCTTTTCGCGCAGGTCCTTGCCATCGTGGAAACCGGCCTGGCGCTGCAACTGGTTGGCGGTGAAATACAGATAGCCGTCCGGCCCGACCGACAACGTGTCCGGCCACAGCACGCGAGGGTCGTGAACGATGGTCTGCCAGCTGCCGTCCGCCAGGCGTTTGCGGATGCCGTTGTGCTCGTAGTCGCCGGCGTAGACCGCGCCGTTGGCGTCTGCTTCCAGGCCGTCGGACGCGCCTTTTTCGCCGAGGTCTTTGACCGCTGCGTTCAGTTGAGCCTCGCTGACGTTGGCATCACGCAGCATGGTGGTGGGCACCGCATACAGGTGGCGGCTGGAAAGCGCGCTGAAATACAGCGTTTTGCCGTCAGGGGACAGCGCGATGCCATCAGACGCAACGGCCATGGTTTTCGGCTTGCCGTCCGGGCCTTTGGTGACCAGGGCGGCCTGGCCTTCGACCACCGGCTTGAAGTCAGGGTCGGCCGAAGTGGATTTAGCGCCGCTCAAACGACGGGTCGCCTTGCCGCTGGCGATGTCCATGACGATGATCGCGCCAGGCCCGGAGACCGACGAATCTGTCACGTAAACCGTGCCTTCCTTGCCGTTGCGAAAATCAAAGCGCATGTCGTTGACGTAGGTGCTCGGCAGGATGACGTTGGCCGGGAAGACCAGGGTTTTGACCACTTTGTTACTGGCCAGATCAACCGCCACCAGCTTGGCGCCGCCGGCTTTTGGCGCGGCGAAATTCGGGGCGGCAGTGTCCAGCAGCCAGACGCGGCCCTGACCGTCGGCGACCACGCTCTGCACGCTGATCAGCCCTTTGGCCGGGTCTTTTGGGTCTTCTTTGTTGATGGCTGCATCGGGGTAGGCGACGACCTTGCCGTCACGGATTTCGCCCACGGTAAACGGCACGTCGTCGCCCCAATGCGGGTAGTTGACGAAGATGCGCCCGGTTTCCGTCACGGTCACGCCGGTGGGCATGGCGTCGTGAAAGGTGAACACCTGCTCAAGCTGACCGATGGTTTTCTCCGCCGGTGCATTGGCGGGTAGTGCGGTGGCGGTCGTGGCTGCGATGCCGGTCTGGCTGATCAAAGCGACTGACAGGGCCAGCGCTGACAACATCATGTTCTGCTTCATGGACACAAACGGCTCCCGGCCTGCCGCAGCAGGCCCTTCAAAAAATGGACAGGGTTAGAAACCTTCGAGAACGATCTTGCCCTTGGCCTTGCCGCTCTCGATCACGGCGTGGGCGCGGCGCAGGTTTTCGGCGTTGATCGCGCCGAAGTGCTCACCGAGGGTGGTCTTCAGCACGCCCTGGTCAATCAGGTCGGCGACGCGATTGAGCAGCTCATGCTGGGCGATCATGTCCGGGGTTTCGTAGAGCGAGCGGGTGAACATCAGTTCCCAGTGCAGCGACAGGGCCTTGCGTTTCATCGGGACGACGTCGAGGGATTTCGGGTCATCGATCAGCGCCAACTGGCCCTGTGGTTTCAACGCCTCAATCAGCTGCGTGAAGTACGAATCAGTGTGGGTCAGGCTGGCGACATGGCTCACCTGACCGACGCCGATCTGATTCAGTTGCTCGACCAGCGGCTGGCTGTGATCGATGACGTGGTGGGCGCCCAGGCTTTCGACCCATTCGCGGGTTTCCGGACGGGACGCTGTACCGATCACGGTCAGTTTGGTCAGTTGGCGGGCCAGTTGCACCAGAATTGACCCGACGCCACCACCGGCACCGATGATCAACAGGCTGTCACCTTCGCCGCCGCCTTCTTTAACGCCCAGACGGTCAAAGAGCAATTCCCAGGCGGTGATCGAGGTCAGCGGCAGCGCGGCGGCGTGGGCGTTGTCGAGGCTCTTGGGTTTGTGCCCGACGATGCGCTCGTCGACGAGGTGGAATTCGCTGTAGCTGCCCGGACGGGCGATGGAGCCGGCGTAGAACACTTCGTCCCCGGCTTTGAACAGCGTGACGTCCCTTCCCGTTTCGCGAACGACGCCGACGGCGTCCCAGCCAACCACTTTGGGTTCGGTGACGGCAGAGCCGGCGCGGATTTTGGTGTCGACCGGGTTCACCGAAATCGCTTTGACTTCGACCAGCAAATCCCGAGGGCCGGGCGTTGGCTTGGGCAGGTCCATGTCCAGCAGCGCGTTGGGGTCTTCAATGGGCAGACCGTGCTGGGTGAAGGCGATGGCTTTCATGGCGATCTCTCTAGTCAGTGGACAAAAGGTGGCTGAAACGTTGGACCCATCTTGTTCTTGTTCGTTGGGCAGAAAAACCCGCAGAATCCGGCAACACTTTCACGGCTGGAGTGAAAATGATCCGCATCGACGACCTGACCCTTTTCGTCCGCACCGCCGCGCTGGGTAGCTTTTCCAATGCTGCGCGGGAGGTGGATCTGTTGCCGGGGCAAGTCGCCGCGGCCATCAAGCGCCTCGAACGAGAGCTGGATATCCGCCTGTTTGCCCGTTCGACGCGCAGCCTGCGCCTCACCGCTGAAGGCGAGCAGTACCTGCCGACCGCCCAGACGGTGCTCGATGCCTTACGGGATGGCCGGGAAAAGCTGCAGCGGGAAAGCGCTGAGCTGCAAGGTACGCTGCAAGTGGCGGCGCCTTCGGATCTGGGGCGAAACATGCTGCTGCCCTGGCTGACGGATTTTCGCAGTCAGCACCCCGCGCTGAATCTGCGCCTGTTTATCTCCGATCAAGTGGCCGATCTGTTTCGCGATCCGGTGGACGTTGCGATTCGCTACGGCGTGATCGAAGACGCTAACTACATCGCGTTGGCGCTGGCGCCGTGGAATCGCCGAGTGCTGGTGGCATCGCCCGAGTATCTGGCGCGCAAGGGCCGACCCGTGGTCTCCGACGACTTGCTGCGCCATGAGTGCTTGCTGTTCACCCTGGCGGGCCGGGTATATGACAAGTGGCGGCTCGGTGGCCGGGTGTTCTCGGTGTCAGGCCCGTTGCTCACCGATGACGCTGATCTGGTGAGACGCTGGGCGGTGGCGGGGCAGGGTGTGGCGTACAAGTCGTGGCTGGATGTCTGCGAGGACGTCCGCGCCGGGCGGCTGGAACTGTTGCTGCCGGATTACCCGGGCGAGCCAACCCCGCTCAACCTGGTCTGCCCGCACCGCAAACAGTTTTCCCCGGCGGTGCAACAGCTGCACTCGCTGTTGAAAAACCGCCTTGCCGGCATGGAAAAGGGGTTGCCGGCGTTGTTGTGAGTGCTGTCCAACCCTCTGCGTCCATGGCGCAACTCTCGGCACAATGATGTCCCTGTGGGAGCGTGGCTTGTCCCGCGATCGGCTGCAAAGCAGCCGTAAATTGACTACCTCGGGAAACCTTCCACACCCAGATGACAGGTTTTGCGACGACTTCGTCGCCGATCGCGGGACAAGCCGCGCTCCTACACGAGCGCGCGCGGCTGCTCAATGGGAATGCCGCGGCTCGCCGCTGCGTGCAATCACCCGCAAATGCAACGTCGCCGGCTCCAGGCATCCGCCGGTGGATAACTGCCCCACCAACTGCCGATACAGCTCCTGCCACGGGGTTTGCGAGGCCGGCATCTTCGGCTCGAACAGCGCGCGGCGTGCGGCCATTTCCTCGTCGCTGACCAGCACGTTGACGCTGCGGTTGTTCAAATCCACGCGCAGCCGGTCGTTGGTTTTCAGCAGCGCCAGGCCACCGCCCACCGCTGCTTCTGGCGACATATTCAGGATCGAAGGGCTGGCCGAGGTGCCGCTCTGCCGGCCATCGCCCAGGCACGGCAACGAGTCGATGCCCTGTTTGATCAGCGCAGACGGCGGCGCCATGTTCACCACTTCGGCGCTGCCGGGATAACCGACCGTGCCAGCGCCACGGATCACCAGAATGCAGCGCTCGTCGATTTCCAGCGAAGGATCGTTGATCCGCGCGTGATAGTCCTCCGGCCCCTCGAACACGATCGCTCGCGCCTCGAAACTGTTCTCCGCGCCGGGCTCGGACAGGTAGGTCTTGCGGAACGCCTCGCCGACCACCGACATCTTCATGATCGCGCTGTCGAAAAAATTACCGCTCAACACGATAAAGCCCGCGCGGTGTTTGAGCGGGTCTTCGTACGGACGAATCACGTCGGTGTCGTGGGCGACGGCGTTGCGCACGATGTCACCGATGGTTTTGCCGGAGACCGTGCCGCAGTCTTCATGCAGCTTGCCCGCCTTCTGCAGCTCGTGCATCACCGCCGGCACGCCGCCTGCGCGGTGGAAGCCTTCGCCCAGATACTTCCCGGCCGGCATGCAATTGACCAGCAACGGCACGTCTTCGCCGATGCGCTGCCAGTCGTCGAGGCTTAACTCGACGCCCATGTGCCGGGCGATGGCGATCAGGTGCGGCGGGCAGTTGCTTGAAGCGCCCAACGCGGAGGCGACCGCGATTGCGTTTTCAAAGGCTTCGCGGGTCATGATCTGCGAAGGGCGCACGTCTTCGCGGACCAGACCGCAGATGCGTTTGCCGGTCATGTAGGCCATCTGCCCGCGCTCGCGGTACGCCGCCGGAATGCTCGCGCAACCCGGCAGCGACATGCCCAGTGCTTCGGCCAGCGCGTTCATCGAAAGCGCCGTGCCCATGGTGTTGCAGTGGCCCACCGACGGCGACGCGGCGGTGGTCATTTCCATGAAGCCTTCGTAATTAATCTCGCCGGCCGCCATTAAATTCCGCGCGTGCCACAGCACCGTGCCGGAACCGATCAATTCGCCCTTGTGGCGACCGTCGAGCATCGGCCCGCCGGACAACACGATGGCCGGCAGGTCGGTGGTCGCCGCTGCCATCAGGCAGGCCGGCGTGGTTTTGTCGCAACCGGTGGTCAGAACGACGCCATCCAGCGGGTAGCCGTGAAGAATTTCCACCAGCCCGAGGTACGCCAGGTTTCGGTCCAGGGCCGCGGTCGGCCGGCGCGTCTGCTCGGCCATCGGGTGCACCGGAAACTCCATCGGAATGCCGCCTGCATCACGGATGCCGGCTTTGACCCGCTGGGCGAGCTCAAGGTGATGACGGTTGCAGGGCGCCAGATCAGAACCCGTCTGGGCGATGCCGATGATCGGTCGGCCCGATTGCAGCTCCTCGCGGGTCAGGCCGTAGTTCATGTAGCGCTCGACGTACAGCGCCGTCATGTCAGCGTGTTCCGGATCATCGAACCATTGCTGGCTGCGAAGGGGGCGTTTCGGCGTGTCGGACATGGTTCGGGTCTCTCTTGGAATTAGGTGTGCTGCGTAGGTGTTCAGCGTTACAACAAACCGCGCACGGCAAGATTGCGTATCAACGCGCCGACGCCGAACCTCCACGGCGCCGCGTCACTGCTGTGGGTCACCTCATTGTGCAGCCCGCCGAGCAGGCTGCTGCTGATACTGACCTGATCGCCCAACTTGTGGGTGAAACCACCGCCGGCATGGTCACGGTCGGCGGTCGGGGCGAAGAGGGTACCGAGAAACAGCAGGAAGCCGTCCGGGTATTGATGGTTGGCGTTGAGCGCCTGTCCAGCAATGTCGGCCGGATCGCGGCTGATCTGCGACATCGAGCTTGAGCCTTTCATCACGTAGCCGTCATCGCCTTTTACCTGCAGATCGACCACGCAGTTGCGCACGTCATCCAGGGAGAAGGTTTCGTCGAACAGCCGAATGAACGGGCCGATGGAGCACGAGGCGTTATTGTCCTTTGCCTTGCTCAGCAGCAGCGCGCTGCGGCCTTCGAAGTCACGCAGATTGACGTCGTTACCCAAGGTCGCGCCGTGGATGTGCCCGCGGCTGTTCACCGCCAGCACCACTTCCGGCTCGGGGTTGTTCCACTCGGATTTCGGATGAATGCCCACCTGGCTGCCGCTGCCCACTGCCGCCAGCACCGGCGCTTTGGTGAAAATCTCGGCGTCCGGGCCGATGCCGACTTCAAGGTACTGCGACCACATGCCTTGCTCGATCAGCAGCGCCTTGAGTGTGCGGGCTTGTTCGGAGCCCGGTTTGATGTTGCGCAGGTTGTCGCCAATCGCGTTCTGCACGATGGCGCGCACGCTCTCCGCCTTGGCCGGGTCGCCCGCCGCTTGTTCCTCGATCACCCGTTCGATCATGCTCGCCGCGAAGGTGACGCCGGCGGCCTTGATCACTTGCAGGTCCGCCGGTGCCAGCAAGTATGGTTTGTTGGGATCGGGCGTTGCGGTCGAATTCGCCAGCAATTCTTCGAGACTGGCGACGCGCGTACCCTGGGCTTCGCGAACGGCGGCCAATGGCGAGTCGACCTCCAGCAAGTCGCTCAACGTGGCGAAGCTCGACGAAAGATCGAACACCCCGTCGCTACGCACCACCACGGGCGACGGGCCGCCAACTTTACCGGGCACCCAGGCGCGGCCGATCAGCGTGCCATTCAGGCCGTCGGCGGGGAGGGTGTTTTCGGGAGTGAGCTGAATTGGCATGGTGAAGTCCTCAACGCTTTTTATGATTTATAAACGACCCTAATCAGCGCCGTCGATAAACTCCAATGACATCTGCTCAAGAATCGATAACATTGGGTTATCGCTTATTGAGGCCGCGCTCATGTCGGACATTTCATTTTCCACGGTCTGTAACTGGCTCAAGTTCAAGCATCTGGTGCTCATCGAAACCCTCGCGCGCACTCGCAACATGCACGCGGCGGCGCAACACATGAACCTCAGCCAACCGGCGGTGAGCAAAATGCTGCGCGAGATCGAGCGGCTGCTGGGTTTTGATGTGTTCGAGCGTCTGCCGCGGAACATGCCGCCGACCGCCCTCGGTGAACACGTGGTGCGCTATGCGCAGATCGCCCTGAACGACGCGAGCAAGTTCGTTGATCAGATCAGCAGTCTGCGCGAGGGCGGGCATGGTTTCCTGAAGGTGGGGGCGATCTTCGCGGCGACTGCGGTGGTGCTGCCGGAAGCCATCGTGCAGTTGAAAGCGCGCTGGCCGCTGCTGTCGATCGAGGTGGTTGAGCAGACCAGCGACCATTTAATGGAAATGCTCGACGACAAGAAGCTTGATCTCGCGGTGGCGCGCTACACCAACGAAAACCAACAGCAGGTGTATGACTTTCAGGCGCTGGCGCCGGAGCCATTCTGCATGGTCGTCAACAGTCGTCACCCGCTGATCGAATTGCCGCAGACGCCGCTGCAAGCGCTCGGAAGCTGGCCATGGATTCTGTATCCGCTGGGCACGCCGATTCGCGCACGGATGGAGCAGGCCTTCGCCAAAGCCGGCATCCCCACCCCAAAGAACACCATCGACACCATCTCCATGCAGACCTTTCTCCAGGTGCTGCAGGCAGGGCCGATGATCGCCATGTTGCCAGCCTCGATGGCGCAGCCGCATCTGGATTCCGGTTTGCTGAAAGTGCTGAATACGCCGCTGAAACTGGCGCCCCAGGATTACGGAATTCTCACCCGCCGTGGTGAGCCGTTACTCGGAGCTGCATCGGAATTTGCCGAGATCCTGCTGGCAAATGCGCGGCTGGCCCATCAATAGGCGATAACGCGGCGTTATCAATCAATGGAAACAAGTCATTATCCTAATCAATGCCGTTGTCAGTAACATCGGCCCGCGTTTCGACCCTCACATAACAACAATACAGGCGCCCTCGAGTGCCTGGAGGTCCCACCATGGAAACCGTATCCCAGCGCCTGCCCGAGTCCTCGGGTCCCGGGCACGCCAGCTTTGAAGACCGCACCTACCGCAAAGTCATCCTTCGCATCCTTCCCGTCCTGCTCCTGTGTTACATGGCGGCCTACCTCGACCGCGTCAACATCGGCTTCGCCAAGCTGGACATGCTCAACGACCTGCAATTCAGCAACACCATCTATGCCCTCGGCGCGAGCATGTTCTTCTGGGGCTATTTCCTCTTCGAAGTCCCGAGCAACCTGTTGCTGCATCGCTTCGGCGCGCGGTTCTGGATTGCCCGGATCATGCTCACCTGGGCCATCGTGTCCATGGCCGTCGCGTTTACCGTGCCGCTGGCGAAGTTTTTCCACATCGAGTCGGAAACCATGTTCTACGTGCTGCGCTTCTTGCTCGGCATCTGTGAGGCAGGCTTCTTTCCCGGCGTCATCCTTTACCTCAACTACTGGTTTCCTACCCGTCGGCAGAGCCGGGTGATGGCGGGTTTCCTGATGGCGATGCCGATCAGTCTGACGCTGGGCGGTGTGATTTCCGGCTGGCTGATGACCCGAATGCAGGGCGTCAACGGCATGGCCGGCTGGCAGTGGCTGCTGATCATCGAAGGCCTGCCTTCGGTGGTAATGGCCTTCGTGGTGCTGGCGTTCATGGCCAATAACATCGACTCGGCCAAATGGCTGTCGCCCCAGGAAAAGGCCATGCTCAAGGCCAACCTCGAGAGCGACAGCAAAGGCAAGGCGACGAATTTGCGCGAGGTGTTTTTCAACGGACGCGTGTGGCTGCTGGTGCTGATCCTGCTGACGTTCAACACCGGGTTCTACGGGCTGGCGTTCTGGATGCCATCGATCATCAAAAGCGCCGGCGTCTCCAACCCGATGGACATTGGCCTGCTGACGGCCATTCCCTATGGCATCGCCGTGATCGCCATGACCCTCAACGCGCGGCACTCCAACAAGACTGGCGAGCGCCGGTGGCACGCAGCGATTCCGGCGATCATCGGCGGCATCGGCTTGATCCTCAGCGCCTACTTCGCCAGCAACGTGGTGCTGTCGATCATCTTCCTCAGCGTGTCCGCGTCCGGCGTGCTGAGCCTGATGCCGATCTACTGGACCCTCCCGGGCACCGTGCTGTCCGGCGTCGCGGCCGCTGCGGGGATCGGCATGATCAACGCCATCGGCAACCTGTCCGGCTTCACCGGTTCGATGATCACCGCCGTCGCCGAGAACCTCACCGGCAACATCAACAACGGCACCTACGTGCTGGGCGCCTGCTTGTTCATCAGCGCGGGGCTGATTCTTTCCATCCCACGGGCGATGCTGGGCAATCACAAGGCCGAAGCGCCTGCGCGGGGCGAGGTGCTTTCTCACGCGTAGACGAGAATCAGGGCCTGCCATCGCCAGCCGCGATGGCAGGCTCGTCATTGCCTGATATACGCCACTCTTGGTCACTCCTAGCATCGGTCGCACATGACCTCGCCGTCGGCGAAATGGAGAAGACCCTGTGAGAAATTTCCGGATTGGCCAGATCGTCCCCAGCTCCAACACCACCATGGAAACCGAGATCCCGGCGATGCTCACGTCGCGGTACTCCCTGTTTCCGGACGAGCGCTTCACCTTCCACTCCTCCCGCATGCGCATGATGAAAGTCAGCCCCGAAGAACTGAAGAAGATGGACATCGACAGCGACCGCTGCGCGCTGGAATTGAGCGATGCGCGGGTCGATGTCATGGCGTATGCCTGCCTGGTGGCAATCATGTGCCAGGGCGCCGGCTACCATAAAGTCTCCCAGGAGCGCTTGAGCAAAACCGTCGCTACCAACGCCTCCGACGCACCGGTGCTCAGCTCGGCCGGCGCGCTGATCGACAGCCTGCAGATGCTCAACTACAAGAAAGTGTCGATCATCACGCCCTACATGAAGCCACTCACCCAACAGGTCATCGACTACATCGAAGCGGCCGGAATCGAGGTGGTGGACGCCATCAGCCTGGAAGTCTCCGACAACCTGCAAGTCGGTCGCCTCGACCCGATGGATCTGGTTTCCCACGCCGACCGGCTCAACATCGGGCAAGCCGATGGCGTCGTGCTGTCGTGCTGCGTGCAGATGCCGTCGCTGCCCGCCATCCAGGTCGTACAGGATCGGCTGGATAAGCCGGTGCTGTCCGCGTCCGTGGCGACCGTCTACCAGATGCTTAAAACCCTCGGCCTCAAAGCGCAGGTTCCCAACGCCGGCCATCTGTTATCCGGCGCGTTCTGAGGCGATGCCTGACGGGGTACTATGGCGGCCACTCAGGCCAGCACGCCCGGTACCCCACATGAAACTCGACCTTGTCTCGCTGCGCCTCTTCGTCAGCGTCGTCGAAGAAGGCACCATCGCTGCCGCTGCCAAGCGCGAACACATCGCGGCGGCGGCCGTCAGCAAGCGGCTCAGCGAACTGGAAGAGCTGCTCGACTCGCGACTGCTCACCCGCACCAATAAAGGCATCACGCCGACCGACGCCGGCCTGTCGCTGTTGTTCATGGCCCGCAGCGCACTGAACAACCTCAACGACATCGTCCTGCAGATGCGCGACTACTCCAACGGCACGCGCGGCTCGGTGCACGTGCTGGCGAACATCTCCGCGATCACCCAATTCATGCCCGGCTTGATCAAGTCGTTCATGGCGCTGTACCCGCTCATCAACATCGTCCTCGAAGAACAACAAAGCCTGGCGATCACCAAAGCCGTCGCCGAAAACCGCGCCGAGATCGGCATATTCACGCGCTTGCCCCATGGCGCCGACATCGAGGTCTTCCCGTTCCGCACTGATCGCCTCGTATTGATCGTACCCAACGACCACCCGCTGGCAGGCCGCGAATCTGTTCGTTTCAGCGACACCCTCGACCACGAATACGTCGCCCTGCGCAGCGGCACCCACCTGAATTTCCAGCTGATCAAAGCCGCCAATGACCTCGGCCGCTCCCTGAGAATCCGCATGGAGGTCGCCAGCTATGACGCTTTGAGCCTGATGGTTCAGGCAGGCGTCGGCATCGGCGTCATGCCCGAGGGCAGCGTAGGGATTTACCGAATGGACGGTGCGAAAGTGGTTCAGCTGGAAGAGGAATGGGCCAGTCGTGAACTCAACGTTTGTGTGAGATCAAGGGAGGGTTTGTCGGTGGCGGGGGCGTTGTTTTTGCGGCATGTGTTGGCGGGGTGAGGATCATCGCCGGTATCCTCGACCATCGCCGAATGGACCCTATGACATGCTGATTTTTGATTGCACCCAGCACGCCGCTGATTTCTTCTCCAAGAAAGTGAAGGGCAAGATCATCAGCGCTGTGCAGCCCTCCGCCGCTGCCCAATCGCTGGCAACTGCACGTCACCAAATTCGGCAGGACTCATGTCCTGCTCGCCATGAAAGTCGACACGCGCTACGCGATGATGTTTGTGGGTCTGAAACCCAACGACGTGCAGGGTTTTCTGCAGCAGTTCAACGCTCGATACCTTCTTGAAGTGCTTGTGTTGGCGGGTAATGTTCGCGGGCAAATTCCGCCTCAGGCTGAGCTCCAGCGACACGTCGACGTGTGGGAAGAAAGCCTCCAACCCGTACATTTTTTCAAGCGTAGCGACCGAAGCGTTCAGGCGCATATCAATGATGTGCTCTACATGGCTGCATACGATGCCTACGAAGGAGAAGGGCTGCCAGTTGAGGCGCCGGATCTCATCGCTTTCGGTGAGGTGCCCAACGGGATGTTCGAACAATCAGGGGCGGGGATTACTTCATTCCGGCTGAGCTGGAGCTGAAGCAGGCTTTTCCGAGGTTCGGAATGGTGATGACCGAGGTGGAGATTTCGGAGGGGTACAAGAGCTGGAGGTCACGTCGACGTGAGCACGATCCTGGTCCTGAATTTGAGGATTAACACATAGAAGATCAGGACTTCGCGTGCAAAAAGAGCCTATGTTGAGCCACTTGAAAGAACGCTCGAATCGCTCAAAACCATAATGCAGCCAGTGTAAGGAAGCACAGATGAACAGACTTGAACGGATCAAAGGCTGCCTGCTCGGCGGCGCGGTGGGCGATGCGCTGGGTGCGCCGGTTGAATTTCTCAAATGGAACGACATCCACGCGACATTCGGTGCGCGTGGCATCGTCGAATTCGCCCCGGCTTACGGCCGCGTGGGCGCCATCACCGACGACACGCAAATGATGCTCTTCACCGCTGAAGGTCTGCTGCGCGCCCATGTGCGCGGTGTCTCCCGCGGTATTTGCCACATACCCGGCGTCATCCACCATGCGCTGTTGCGCTGGTTGATGACTCAGGACTACTCGCCTGCCATCACAAGCGTCAGCCTGGATGGCTGGCTGGTGGAGGAGCGCGAGTTGTGGTCCCGCCGCGCGCCCGGCCTCACCTGTCTAAGCGCACTGAAGGCCAGTACGGAATTTGGCTCTTTCGCTCAAAACGACAGCAAAGGCTGTGGCGCCGTCATGCGCGTTGCGCCGTGCGCATTCTTCCGCAACGCCTTCGACGTCGCCGCTGACTCCGGCCGTCTGACCCACGGTCACCCAACGGGCTACCTGGCTGGCGGTCTTTTCGCTGACATTCTCCAGCGCATCGTCGACCGCCAGGACAGTCTGGATGACGCCATTGCCAAAAGCCTGGCCGAGCACGGGGACAAACCTGGAATGGAGGAAACCCGAGCGATCGTCGAGCGCGTGCTCTTCTTTAGCTACGAAGGCCACCGCCCAACCCCCGAGCGGATCGAGGAATTGGGCGGCGGATGGATCGCGGAGGAATCCTTGGCCATTGGCATCTGGTGCGCACTCACGGCGACGTCGTTCGAAGACGGCGTGATCAATGCCGTAAATCACAGCGGCGACAGTGACAGCACTGGGCTGATTGCTGGGCATCTGCTGGGTATTCAGCACGGCGTGGAGGCGATCCCGGATCGTTGGCTTGCGCCGCTTGAGTTGCGTGGGGTGATTGAGGCGGTGGCGGAGGATATAGAGCGGGTGCCGAGGGTGTTTACGGGTTATAGCGGGGAGTTTGATGACGAGATTTGGGAGCGGTATCCGGGGGGTTGATGGGCTTGAGTGGTGCCAATTGAACGGGTCAGCTACGGCAAGGCAATCAATTTGGTCAGCGGCCTGCTGACCAAATGTGAGCGCTCTACAAGCCTCACATTCTTTTGCCTGGCTAGCGGATTCCGAATGCTGTGCCTCGGTATCATACGCTCGGCAGGGGACTGTTTTTTCAAACATGTATTGGCGGAATAAGGCCAATCGCCGGTACCCTCGGTAGTTCCTCAATGAAGTAGCTCAAGCGTTTTTTTTCAATACAGAAGGATCTGACTTTGCCCATCAAAACGGATATTTGGACAGTAGATGCTGCGCCCACCAAACTCGTACCGAGTAGGTTGCCAAGCGAGCAGTTTCTCGAAGAGATGATCGTGAGTGCGCCGGACATCCTCTCGGACGAGTGGATGCTCATCGGACGGCAAGAAAGTACCGGCATGGGCGGAAGAATCGACCTGCTTGCAGTTGCTCCGGACGGTGCGCTAGTGCTGATTGAGCTCAAACGGGATCGTACTCCTCGTGAGGTCGTTGCACAGGCGCTTGATTACGCCGTCTGGATTGAAAAGTTACGCAGCGACGAAATCGAATTGATCTACAAACGTTTCCGGCCGGGACGCAGCTTGGGCGATGACTTCCGTCAGCGATTTGGGCGCATGCTGGGTGAAGGCGATCTGAACAACAGCCATCAGTTGATCATTGTCGCCACAGAACTGGATGCAAGCAGCGAGCGCATCGTTTCCTACCTAAGCGAGCGAGACATCCCGATCAACGTCCTGTGCTTCCAGATCTTTCAGGCTGGCGAGCGTCAACTGCTCAGTCGGTCGTGGCTGCTCGATCCTGCGCAGACTCAGGTCAATGCAGCATCAACGGGCGAGTCTCAAAACGAACCGTGGAATGGTGAGTTTTATTGCTCCTACGGGGTATCAACGGCGCGCTCGTGGGATGACGCTATCGAATTCGGATTCGTCTCTGGTGGCGGCGGAAGTTGGTACAGCAAAACCTTGCGGGTACTTGCACCAGGCGACCGCGTTTGGGTGAACGTTCCGCAGCAAGGTTACGTCGGCGTATGCCGGGTCGCCGCCGCGGCTGCGCCCGCTAGCGCGTTTACAGTCATGAGGGATGGCGTCGACGTCCCGGTACTGGAAGCGGTGACACGCGGCAGTTATCACGCTGAGTTTTTTGATGACCTGGAACGGTGCGAGTATTTCGTTGGCGTTGAATGGTTACAGACGGTCCCGCTTTCGGAAGCCGTGCGCGAGGTTGGATTCTTTGGTAATCAGAACACGATCTGCCGTCCTAGTACCCCAAAGTGGCGGTGGACGGTAGAGCGATTGAAAACCTTTTTTCAAAGGTGTGATGAGGGCGGCCTGGGCAGTGGTGAGTCCCGTTAACTGGGTTGCTGCTGAATCGGTCTTATGAGGCGGCTCATGAGTAGCTACATGCATCTGCACAGCTTTATGTACGAGGTCGGCGAAGGCGTTGGCGAATTTTTATTAGCTGAAGAAAAGGCAGCGTTCCAACCGCTTAATCTTCCAGAGATCGTAAGAAAATCTTTTGGTAAAAGCGGGATCGTGGAGCTTGTCCACGCCGTAATTCTGAAGCGGCAGATTAGGTCCTACATTAGACGATACATGACCGATGACGGGTTGGCGTATGTGTACCCTCCGTTCGGCTAGGAAACGTCCTTCGCAGAAGACTATTTTGAAGGTGATCTTTACGATTTCCTGTCTAGCGTCTTGGTCTTGCTGGATGCCGAAATCAAGGTGAGGCGAGGAAGGCTCCTTCGGCTCTAATCGTGCCGTTGACAGGCTATTTATTTATCCAAGGCTGAATATGCGATACACATACCTATCTGGATTCATGTTTTCTGTCGGCGATGCCGTAGGCGAGTTTCTAACCGAGGAGGAAAAGACAGAATTCGAACCCCTCACGCTGCCCCAGATAGTCAGCGAATACATCGGCGACGGCTTTCTGGATTTGCTGCATGCGATCTTGTTCAAAAGGCAAATAAAAGTCTATATCCGAAGGCATATGACGCCCGAAGGGTTGGAGTACGTCGACCCTCCATTTGGTCAAGATACTTCCTTCGCCGAAGACTACTTCGAAGGCGATTTGTATGTATTCCTGACCACCGTATGCGCATTGCTCGACGGCGAAATCAAAACCCGAAGAAAAAAACTTTTCGGATTCTGATTGGGAGATATGCATCCTCAAGCCTCTACTGGATCGTCTGTCGCAACGCTTCGCGGGTCAAGAAGTGCTACGGTAGTCGCCTGTATCCAACCCAGCCGACTTCAAAATCTTCAGAATCACCAGCAGTCAGCGACAGTTGTTGCCTTTTTTGCAACAACTGCCTGACGTTGCAACTCGCTGCTGTCAAAGATGCTTTTCAGGTGGCGCGAGATAACCGATTTTTCTCGCGCAAACAGCACGTGTACTCCACCGAATGAGAGGTGAGAAGGTGGCTGTGAGACTGCTTCATGGTTTTCGAGTTCGCACTCCCCTAGCATGGAGCCGTTGACGCCCCTGCGCGGGGTTTCTAAGTAAGCCCAAGACAATTGGGCAGCAGGCTGCTGCCCAAACAGGCCAACAGATCCGAACCGGGCCCACGCAACACTGAAAGATCCATAGCCCTTCATTTTCCTTGGTTTGATCCACGACGCGTGGAACGCAAAATCGCTGTTCTGGGGCGTGTTCAAAAGTGCGCGGCAATGAAAGTGGCCGACGCTGCGGCGATGGCCTATCTCGCCTCCAGCAACCGCCGCGCAATCTCATCCGTCTCCATCACCGAGATCTCCTGCACCTCCCCAAACTCCGTCCCCCCGCCCTCCAGCGTCCCCGCCACATGAAAGTGCACATGCCCGATCGCCTGTCCCGCCGGCACGCCGTTGTTCTGCCAGACCGCAATCCCGGCTTTCCCATACGCCTTTTCAATCAGCCTCGCCGCATTGCGCACTTCAACCGCCACCGCCGCCACTTCCTCGTCGGTCATTTCCAGCAACGAAGGCACGTGGCGTTGGGGCAGCACCAGCACGTGCGGGTGACCCCGTTGTTCGCGGGTCACGAACGTCGCGGTTTCGGTGGTGCACGAGAGGATGGTGTAGGGCCGTTTGCCTTTCAGGTACGCGCAGAACGCGCAGTCGGGGTTGTCCGGCAGGTCGAGGCTTGTTTCCCTGCTCATGATGACCTCAATGACGAAAGGAAAGACTGAAGCTCCAGACGATCAAGTTTTCAATAGTCGTCGGGGCGGACGACGATGCGCAGTTCGTCGCAGACCTTCGAGTTGCGGGAGGCGAACATGAACGAGAGCAGGGTGAAGCGGATGGCGTCCTGAGCGGGCAGGACGCTGGACAGTCGCGCCTGTCCGCCGCCGATCACCGGGATCGAGATCGTCCCGCCGTTGCCGCGCCGGGACACTTCGGCCCACAGCGCGAGCAAGCCCTTCCACACTTTGTCCGGCGTGGAGCGCGCGACGTTCTGGGCGTCCATTTCGCAGTAGGCCAGGAAGAAGATCAGCCGGTGCGCGTGCTTGAGCGTGGCGATGGTGCCGACACCGTATTGCACTTGTTTGCCCGGTTTGTTGAGCGTACCGACGCAGGGGGTGTTAACCAGCGCGTCGTCCAGATGACGATCAAGTTCTCTCAGGTCGCCGCCGTAAAGGACCTGCAATGCCTGACCCTGCAGGCTGGAGGTGGCAATGATGTTCGGCGTTTCCGTGTCGAAGGTGTCGTTGGTACCAATCACCAGATGGCCGTCTTCCTTAAGAAGGTCGCCGGGCACGATGGTGATCCGCGTTTTCGGCGCGTTGTATTCCTCGGCAATCGGGCGCGGCCATGCCTTGAAAAGCGCTGCGGAAACTGACACCACGATGATCGCTATCAGGATGCCGAAGCCTTCCATCGCGTGGCTGCCGGGGTAAATGACGTTGAAGGTCTGCATGATCGTCGACAGTCCGCCGACGCAGGCGAACAACGCCACCAGGAAGTGGCGCCAGAAGCGCCACGTTTGCATGTCCTGAAGAATGGTCATTGCAGGCCCAGCTCGTTGTAGATTCTTCCGACATACCGATGGGGACCCTGCATCTCGCTCTTCGCGTAGCCCTCGACGTAGTTGTCCAGCGCGTACTGAATGATTTTTGGCTGGAAGGACACAGACACATTGAAGTGTTTTTGATCGATCAGCGGCTGGGGAATGTTATCCATGACGATGTTTCTGCTCTGGCAGAGATTGGCGATGACGATCGGAAGGTCGAGTTCGAGAATCACCTCGACTTCATAAGCAAGAAACGAATCCCCGTCGCCGCCTTTGCGACGGCCATCTTCGCTGCCCAGAAAGATGACTTGTTTGGTGTTGTTGAGGCGCTCGCGCAGTCGGCGTTTGATGGTCTCGGGCGAACTGCTGTCCCGTGCTTCGAACAAGTCATGGGCATTGAAAAAGTCGAAGTCGATTCTCTCGTTCTGTTTCCAGGCTTTCATCAGCCAGTAATGCTTGATGTCTTCACTGGCGAAGGCGATGTAAGTCTTGTTGCGATAACTCATGATGAACTTCCTGTAGTAAAGCGGAGGCGGTTGTCTGCTTCGTTGATCAAAGCGCTCATTCCATTGATTGCCGATTGACGCGCGCGCGGAGGCGCCGCGTGGATTAGCGGTTCGACGTATTCATGGGAAGTTAAAAAGCCGGCTTGTGGGCGGCTTTTCCTACGTCCAGTAAAGTCCGGGCTCGTCTGAGGGTATTGAGGATTCAGCCCTTATATATTGGGTGTGACGCTATCTAGTGTCTACTGCTTGCCAGTGCCCGCCAATATCATCTACCGTTCCGGGTATGGGCCTAAGTATGGGCTGTAGTTTTGGTGGGGATATGGTCAAGCTGACAGTGAAGGGAATTTCCGGGCTGTTGAAGTCTGGGAAACGAGGCTACGCCGGTGACGGAGGAAACCTGTATTTCAAGTACAGCGCGGATGGGAAAGGAAGCTGGATTTTTCGCTACAAATGGAACGGGAAGTCCCGTGACATGGGGCTGGGCGCTTACCCAGACATCGGTCTGTCTGACGCTCGTACGGATGCCCTAGGGGCTCGTCGGATGTTGAATGCGGGAGTAGATCCTCTTTCGGAGCGAGAAACCGCCCGCGAGGCTCAGAGAGCTTTAGAATTAGCGGCTGAAGCCAAGCGTCACTCGTTCAAAAGCCTCGCCCTTGAGTACCACCAAGCTCATAGCGGCAAGCACTCTGAGAAGTGGCGAAAGGGTTGGGTGCGAAAAATGGAAAAGTACGCGTTTCCATTGATCGGTGACCTCCCTGCTGAGTCAGTCGGCGTTGATCATGTGCAAAAGATCTTGAACCCCATATGGGGCGCGAAAACTCGCACAGCGGACGAGGTTCGGGGACAAATCGAACAGGTGCTAGATGCTGCAAAAGCACGAGGCTTGCGAGATGGTGAGAATCCAGCGCGTTGGCGGGGGAACTTGGAGCATCTTCTCTCCAGAGATGCGAAGAAAGCGGCCCGACAGCGCCAGCATTTTGCAGCTATGAAGTGGTCTGAGTTACCTGTATTGATGGCGAATCTTCGAAAGGATGACACCCTCCCGTCGTTTGCTGCTCAGCTATTAATCTTGACTGGCGCACGGGCTCACATGGCCCGGTTCGCATGCTGGGAAGAGTTCGATTTTGATTCCAAGATCTGGGTGCTATCGGCTGAACGTATGAAGGCGCGGAAGGCGTTTGCAATACCGCTTTCCGAGCAGGTCATAGACCTGTTAGCCAAAATCCCACGCATTGAGGGGAGCTCATTCCTATTTCCAGGGCGAGGAAAGAGCGGGGTGATGCACGCAAATGCCGTGCGTACACTTCTGCATGAGATGAAGCATGCTGAGATTACCCGTCACGGGTTTCGATCAACATTCCGGGATTGGGCTGCGGAAAATACGGTTCATCCTCGGGAGGTCTGTGAGATGGCGCTCGCACATGACGAGCGGAATCAAACTGAAGGGGCATACTCTCGGACTGACTTTCTCGAGAAGCGTCGGTCATTGATGCAGGAGTGGGCTGATTACAGCACTGCCTCCCACATAAGTTGAATCCATTCAGGAAAGTCGGCATGAAAAAAATTGCGAGAAGCTCAGGAAAGCAGCGCCTTGCGCGTATGCGGCCAGATCATGAGCGCTTGAGTTTTCTAACTGTAAATCAGACGCTCGAAAGCATGAAGGTTATGACGGGTTGGTCCATGAGCCTTGAGGATCTGATTAGTCAGTGCGAGGAGGGAAACTGCATCGCCTACCTGGGAGGAGATCCGCTGAAAGGTTTGACACAAGCCCATGAGTTAGAGGAGCGCGCCATGGTGGTGTTCGGCGCAGGAAATCAGCGTGTGGTGAGTATTGGACGGTTGCAGGGGCTAGGGCCCGAGGCATCCGCTTCTCTTACTTTAGCTGGGCCTGTGCTTTCGGATGTGCCGGACGACTATGAGGAAACGGTTCGTGTATGGGAGGCGAGCGTGCCGCGAGCAGTCTCAATGCTTAGGTTTAGACCGACTGATATTTACTCGCTCGCCGAGTTATTGGTTGGCGAGCCCCCAACGATCCGGCCTCTGGATACGCGTGAAAAAGACAGCATGCTGAAGCTCATTGCGATGCTCGTGGAGCTCAACGGGCTGGACAGCATGGGTCATTACAAACTAGCGGGAATATTGCTTGCTGAGGCTGCGAGACTGGGGCTCCCACCTTTATCTCCAAACACCATTGTCACCTACCTTCGCCAGGAGTGCCTGCCCCGCGATGTTTGACAGGACCTGTTGAGATTTTGGCGAATCTCAATTGAGGTTTTGGCTGTTGTTTATTGCTTACCTTGCTCACACACCAAGCAGCGCCACTAAGCGCTAAGGAGCAAGCAATGAGTATCCCTACACAACAGTCATCTCCGAGCCGTCGGATTTTAAGGCTTCCAGATGTTGAGTTCCACACTGGATTCAAGCGGGCTCACATCTACAACCTCATGAATCAGAGTCGCTTCCCGAAATCAATTCAGCTCGGCCCCAGGGCTGTGGGTTGGGACTCTCTCGCGGTCGAGCGTTGGGTCGAGGATCGCATTTCCGGTAATCCTTCCAGTCGCAACTTGGCAGGAGGAGCATTCTGATGGCGACCTTCGGTTATATCGTTCTCAGCGGAAACAAGGACAAGACTGTTAGCCAAGCTTGCGACATTGCTAAGGCTGTTACCCAGGCTTGCGGCATTGGAAAGCTAGATGATGTGTTCGTAGAAGAAGCGTCGAACCGGTCAGTCAGCATCCTCAAAAGACCGAAATTTCTAGAGGTGCGCAGGGCGCTTAGTTGTGGGGACACATTCGTCATTGCCGCAACGGACATCCTAGGCACCAATCCAAAAGAGCTTCTGCGGGCTTTGCAGTCACTTAGCAGAAAAGGTGTGTCAGTCGTCTTAGCGCGAGCACGCGTAACCCTCGATAGCCCCGATGGAAAGGCGTACATGGTTTTGCTCAGATCTGTGGTGAAGATGCAGGTGAGGCTCCAGCGCTTGCAGTGGTGACTTCATGCTCACCGCATGGTTGTGGATGGGGCTCGGGCCTCGTCCACACGATTGTTGCTAGCTCAGAGAGTGTGCCTTTTTAGCCAGCAGAACCAGATTGATGTACCCCCCGAAAACGTTGAGCGGTGAGATGGCTCAGAAGTGTTGTTTCATTCTGAGCCATGCCGTATATTCTGAGCCATACTTTTGAGCCAGATGGCGGTGAGTTCTCATGACAGTCCTAGCCTATGTTCGAGTCAGTACCGACGACCAAAGCACAAACGCTCAGCGTCACGCGATTACTGAACGGCACAACGTCGGTAAATGGTTTGAGGATCAAGCTGTCAGCGGCGCAACGAAAGCTCTAGAGCGCCCAAGTTTTGCCGAGTTGTTCAAATACGCACGAGAGGGGGACACCCTCGTCGTCGCTGCAATTGACCGCCTGGGGCGCGATACCTTGGACTTGCTCACGACAGTTCAAGCGCTAGAGGGAAAAGGTGTGGCAGTAGTTTCACTACGAGAAGGTTTTGATCTGTCAACGCCCATCGGAAAAGCGATGCTTACGATGTTGGGTGCGGTCGCTGAGCTTGAGCGATCAAACATAAAAGCCCGTCAGTTGGCCGGTATTACACGAGCGAAGGCCACAGGGCAGAAGCTGGGCGCTCCGAAGCGTATCGATGACGAGGCTGTTCGGACCTGGCGCGAGGCCAACAAGGCAACGATTCAGGAGACGGCTACACAATTTTCAATATCGATTGCGGCAGTGAAGCGGGCGTGCGCCAGCAAATCTTCGGCGACCGTTAGGGTGGAGGGAGCGTAATTATGTCAGGTAAGCAGAAGACTCCAGATCAAGAGACACAAGCAGTGGTGCTCAGAGAAGCCGGTTGGACCGTATCGGCAATCGCTGACCGGCTCGCCATAAGCGTCAGCACGGTGCAGCGTCTCTTGAAGAAGCATCATGTGGTTGCCGGCGCCGGGACTCAGGCCCTGATTGAAAAGGCCAGAGAGGAACTATTAACTGCTGCGTTCTCCTTGGAGGCGGTTCAGCAGACAGCTGCGTCATTAGTTGCCGACGAGCTGGCGCTGGTCCGGCAGATCCGGCAAAAGATAGCAAGTTCGGTTGAGAATCTCGATCCGACGAACCCCATAGCCTTCCGTGGGCTCGCTGCGGCCTCGACGGCACTGAAGCTCACTCAAGATGTTACTCGTCGCGCGTTGCCTGTCGACAAGCTCGGTCAGGCGATGGAAATCGAGGAGCTACCGGAGCTTCGGATTCGGATCATGACGGAGGACGATGTTGCAGAGATGCGGATGCAGCAGCGCATCGAAGAAGCTGAGCGAAATGGAGATCTTCAGAGCCTCAACGATGAGCATGAAAACTTGCGATGGATGGCATCCAGACGACTGGCACAGTTGAGTCGCGGAGATGACGACATCGTGATCGAGGGCGATGACTCAATTATGACCGGAACCTGACCGGTCAGTGTCAAACCCTTAGAACACAGTGTAAGCATCGACCACCATGGCTGTTCTGCCGGTATGGTCATTTTGAAAATCGGAACCAAGACTCGGAGCGTCGAGCTGTGAACGAATACGAGCCGCGTTTTCCCTATGTGCCCAAAGAGGTAGGGGCTGGAGTAAATGCAAAAATTGCACGGCGAAGGACGAGCTCAAAAAGCCTGGCAACCGTAGGGCAGGCAAGGGTTCTCGCCAGTCTCGCCGCAGGCATGGAAAAACGGCTAGTAGCTATTAGTCAGTTAGATCCTCAACTAGATCAGCAAGACATCAAGCGTTTCCAAAAGATCGACACCCACGTCCGGGGCATAGTGAGGAGCTATCTCTCGACGACTAGGCTTCCGAACTGGTCCAAAATTCTCGAAAAGGATATCAAGCAGTTCTTCCGGCTTCGTGAGTTGCTGAGCCAGCCCGACGCCTACGCGACAACCATACGACTGGGACACGACATCGCGGAGGCCGCTCTGAGCTCTCCTCGAGGCCCTGCTGACTATCTCGCCACACTAATCAGTAGGCAGCTAAAGGCACTCGGCATCAAAACCGAATTGGTCTTCAATCTCGAGTTCATACATGGCGCCCTCAGGGAGAATCATCCGATGCATATCCATGGTGCTTTGCGTATCCCGGAGGGCCGGATTGCAGAGGTCATGGAAGCCCTCCGCAAGGCTTTAGCATCGCGTTACCGATCCAGGTGGAACAACGTAGCGGTGAGACTCGAAAAACCCCAACAGGGCGATTTCTGGCCGTGCTACTGCGTGAAGGAATCCGGAGTGACGGTCGAAATCCTGTCCCGACGCGGGGTCGGGATCAGTTCGCCTTCTTACTCAAGTAGGTCTCAAACGCAGCAGGCATTGAAGTTCTACAATCAGATCGATAGGTGGCTCAAGTCGAATCCCTTGTAGCTGAACAGCTGGTTCGCAATATGTGCTGATATCTACCCGGGCACTCACTCCTACTGCATATCGAATCGGTAGGCCGATGCCAGTACCCACGGCCGCTTGCTCTAGCGTGACTATAGGGCCGGATCATGCGGTCATACTCAAAATACGACCATTAGTAGCCTGATAGGGCAGAGGCGACCTTATCAGGGCCTACAGCGGCGTTGGCAGGGCGAGGCCACACAAGCTTAGCTGCCTTTAGCAGGGCGCGAGAACGTCGAGCTATTGCGGCCTCATCCCACGCGACGCATGCAGGATGCTGGAAGTACGTGTTGATCAGAAGGGCACTTTGCCCCAGCTTGGCGCGCTTTCCAGATATTTCAGAAGCACCATCATCCGACCCAACATACGGCCCATTGCTTACGACGGAATTGAGTGGTTGCGTCAGTAGCGTCAGATTGCCAAAACCGTGCAACTCTGCCTGCCGAATATGCTGCATCGACTCATCAACTTGGTAGCTGGGCACGTTTTTCCAGCTCTGAGGCATGACGTGCTCGACAGTTAGATCGCACTGCTCTGGAACATGATTGCTCGCCTGCTGAGCTCCTCTAGCTCCATACTCCAGTGCCCGGAGAATGCCACAAGTTTTTGCGGGCCGAAGTGTTAGATATGCCTGGCACGAGCGCCAACATTCTTCAAATTTATCATCGTCCGGCCAGATCTCACTGGTGCTGGTGGCAGCAAGAAGGATCTGTCGGAGAGCTTCATGAGGCTGAAGGGGGGCCGCTGTTATCGCTTGCACAACGCGGAGAAAAAAATGGCCGTAGCTTTTGCTACTTAATCCGCATATTGCTCGCCTTGTCAGATATGACGCTAGGTCTGCTAAAGCTTGCTTTAGCTGCAAACTATCCGGCTCCAGACGTTCGCGAAGAGCAAGATAGACTGGCCCCACCGTACCGACATCAAGGGATTTGATCAGTCTTGCAAACTCGGCCACATATCCGGTTCCATATGGTGAAACAAGCTCTTGAAAATGCTCGCTCGCGCGGACGATCCGACCGAGCTCATCTGAAAGGCTCCGTGGCTGACCTTTTTGCCACCATGCTTTGAAGGCTTGGAACACGTGGCTTGTGAGAACGCTTTCCCCACTGCGAAGGATCGTATAGTTGTAGAAGAATAGATCCAGACGTGGCGAGGCGAGACGTCCCAACCGTTCCTTCTCTCTCCAGTATGCATTCGCTCCATTGGATTTGCCGTCGCCCGCAATATCAAAGGGACTCCAGTACTTTGAATACAGCTCTTGAACAGGCTGCATCTGCCGCGCGGCCTCAAGGAAAACAAAGTTTCGAATCAGATCGGATGCCAGCAGGGGTTCCCCGCGAGCGTTCAGAGTCTCGAAAATGACCTGAGGATCGTCGTCAGATTCCAGGGTTAAGGTCATTATCTGAACCTGGTCCTGTAACGCCATGTACAGGGCCTCCGCCCGCGCTGGGTCCAGTGGAAGCGCATCTGCTAGCATCGGGACTTCGTTACTGCGACGTATGCTCCCGATAAGCGCACCGTTATAAGTGCTTCCGTTGCCTCCTGGAACCTCGTCGTTTAAGTCAACCCCACGCATGGGAAGGTCTGGATCATCAACGGTCGGTCGATTTTTCTCCTACCGTCTTTCGCTGGATAGCGTGCGCAGAGCCCTTCGACCGTTTCTTCCGGGTCATATAGCTGTCGTATTTCATCTTGGCCAGCCTGCGTTGGCCAAACCTTGTAATAGTCCTCATCTCGTGAGTACGAGCCTCGATTTCGAACGAGATACTCCAACATTTTAGGTATCGGACTATCGGGCAGGCTCGGTGAAGCTTGTCGGAGCGCTAGGAGCAGCAATTGCAATGTGGTGGAGCGTTGCTGACCATCGATTACCTCAAAAGCACCCACTCGCCCAAACGTGCTAGGCACAGGCGTCATCACTATCGAACCCAAAAAATGCTTGGGAGCAGGCTTGAGGGTTTGCGCAGGGATAGTGACCGGGGCGGCCTGTCGAGACAGTACCGCCTCAGCTTGATCATGGATATCTGTCCAGAGTGGGCCAACTTGTTTCTCAAGGGTCCACACATATCCGCGCTGGAAAATGGGAATTTGATACTGGAAATCAGAATTGAATAGGCCGATGACTGTTGTTTTGCTGGGTTGCATGCGATGTCCTTATATACCCGAAATTCCTTCAGCTCAGCCAGCACCAACCATGCACCGAGTCAAGGTGCTCATGGAGGGTTTTCAGATAGCTGCTAAAGCCTGGTGCTACGAATCCTAACATCATAGCGCCATGCTGCTCGAAAATTGCTGGCGAAGCTCTGGCGAGTTCACTGTAGCGCTAGGTCGAGCTCCTGGAGCGCGGTATAAGCCGGTGACGGAGGTAGGGGGCGCGGCCGTTTTTGAAGGGCTCCAAAGCATCACAAATGTCGTTGGGCTATCAGGTCTTGGGAGTACGGTCGTTCCGCACGCGCCACATGGCCTGCCGATTCGCCCCTCCTCTGATCACTTCCACTTACAGGCTGCCTGCAAAGGCACGATAGCCTCACGAAGACCTGAAACAGGAAAAGTGACCGTAACTGGTGATTCGTTGTAAGGGGTGATACGGACGATCACCTGCTGAGCATCCAGGAGATGCTTCACCACGGGAACAGCATACTGGCCGCTCCACTGCCCCAGGGCTTTGTTGTCTGTGGAGGATGAAAAGCTATAGGTTCGGGCCTTTTTATTGTCGACCTTATAGGTGACCTGACCGTAGTCCTCAGTATCAGCAAGAAAATTTCCCGCTAGCACGAAGTACAGCGATGTCGTTCCTTCAGAGCACCGAATGTAAAGATCCGCTGTATCTCTGCCGCCGTATTGCTTGGATACCATCTCTTTGGACGTCGTGTGAAGAACAACGGTCTTGCTATCGTCAATCTTGGAGATAGCCTCCTGTATTTCCCAGTTGGACGCCTGAGTTGTCGTCGACGCCGGACGAAATTTCATGTCGTAGCATTCAAGCCGCTTGCTGTCTTCGATGAGGGTGCTGCAATCGTTGGCGGCATGGCCCGTTGACCAAATCGTTGCTAATAAAATTGCTGATAAAACTCGCATGATGTCCCTCTCATGAGTCCGGCTAGACTGCCTGAGAGAGCCCTCAGGAGTCCTGCGAATGTACCTCAATTTGGAACAGCAGGATCATTGGCATGACGCGGTTTTCAGGAAGTGCTCGATCTCATCAACGAAATCGCTCTGGGGCGTATAACTCTGGTCCCTGATCGCGACGATGACTGAATCCCCATCTTTCTTGCCATAGGCTCCGTCCCATATATAGCTGTGCCCAATGAAGTGCTCGCCAAAGTACACGACGAAGCCATCACCGTTTACATAGAGTTGACTAGAATGGATCGGGGGGGCAGCCCGGGCCTTGCATCTCGTTAGCGAGAGATTGATAGACTTGTTTCACTGACCCTTTCACCGTGACAGTTTTGGTCACTGGAGACGAGTCAATACCTCGCTGGGTTAAGCCATAGCTACACCCTGTCAAAAGCAGCATGGCAGCGACCAGTCCCGGTATTTTCCGATGCTTTGCTTCAACGATCACCCGCATGTTCAGTCCTTTAGTCACGGTCAGTTCGCAACGACTTTGGTTGTCATGGTGCAGTTGGAAGGAGCTTTGAACCATGGGTTATCTGACTGGCAAAACTCGAAAGGCGTCATAGCTCGTCCGCCAGCGGTAAACGACCCAGTGGGTGTACGCTCACGAATGTCTTGCGGGTCGACGAGTCCTGAACAGATCTTTTCAGAAGCTAACACCGCCCCCTTACCGCCGGCTGATCGAACACTGTATACATCGGCGTCATAGTCCCGAGACACTTCCACGATCACGCAAGCGCTGTCCTTTTTCGAGCCACTGTTCATGAACTCACAGCGGGTACTGCCATTCATTTTTGTCGAGCAGTCTGCCTTGACCTGCGCAAGTGTTGGGGCTGAAAGCAGTACGGTGGTGGCAAAAATCAACGCTTTGTTGAGCACGGAGATATCCTTTTTCGACTTTCAGTAGGTCCGTTGCCCTACACGCTCAGGCAAACGGTGCCGAATAATACCTAAAAACCTCTTTTGGGATAATCCCAAAAGAGGTTTATTTAATTCGCCAGTCCTTTTCCTGGCGACATATCTTGAAATCCATCCACTCGGAACCGTATCAACGGCTGCTCGTATTACTGATCAAGCAGCGTAAGCAGTCGAGCATCACGCAGGAACAGCTCTCCAAGGCGCTTAGCCGGCCGCAGTCGTTCGTCTCCAAGTACGAGCGTGGAGAGCGTCGTCTTGACGTGATCGAATTCTTAGAAGTCTGTAGGCATTTGGACGCGGATGCGTATGAGATTCTCAGAGCGTTAGAGCGACAGCAACGCAGTTGAGCTGCCGGATATTCAACCTGAACTGCGCCGCGAAGGTGCGCGCTGGCATCAGGGCTGGATAAGCCGCTCAGTCTTCCCGGATCTTATGGCAGGAGCTCACTGGGATCCTTTGACCGCCATCGCCTCGTTGGGGCGCTTTCGCGGTAACTTTGCAACAGCGATGCTAGAGGGGTCAGGTTCGTCAGAATATCAGCCCATGCTATTCAACGCGTGCTGAGTCTGCACACCGGAAAACGAATGAATAATTTGGGGTGTGTTGGCCCTTGGCAATGTCCTGGCAGTAGGTGCTGCTCGTCTCCAAATGACAATTTTATGTCGGGCGTGATTTTCGCCGAAGCACTATGCCATCATTGAGATATTGCGGCTGCCCGATGTGATACAAGGTGAAGCTTTTTGACTAAAATCGTAGTGCCTCAAAACCTATCGCTGACTGAGGCGATCAATTTTTGTAACCGGCTATGGGAATTGCCGCAAGACACGATTTACGAGTTTGATTTCCACCGAATGGGAAGGGTAGAGCCTTTCACGATGGCCTATGTGGCGAATGAGATGAAGCGCTTCCGTCAAAGCAAAGAGGCGGTGCCTTTCAGTGCGCTCAATTTCAAGGACCATACATACGCGGCCCACATGGGGTTTTTTCAGGCGTTCGGTCTGACCCATGGAAATACGCCTGGGCAAGCCAACGGTAGCAGCACATACCTTCCACTCACTCTCCTAGATGTTGCCGAGATTGAGCATGAAGCCGCCCAGCGTTCTGTTAATCCCGGTGATGTCATTGAGGAGAAAGCTTCCCTGATAGCGCAACTGCTGACCAGACAGCCCGAGAGTAATCTCGTTGATACGCTAACTTTCTCTATCCGCGAAATAATGCGCAACGTGGTCGAGCATTCCGGCTCGGGGTTCATCGAGTACTGTGGCCAGTATTGGCCGAGCCAGGGCATGGTGGAGGTAGCGATTCTTGATGTAGGGCAGGGCGTTCGTCACGGTTTGCGCAACAACCCATACCTAAGCATCACCTGCGACCGTGACGCACTACATATGGCTCTGCTACCGGGGATCTCGGGCAAAATGTATCGTGGTGTAAAGAGGCGGTCCAACGATGCTTGGCAAAACTCCGGTTTCGGCTTGTACATGACTAGCCGTATTTGTCGTGCAGGCGGTAGCTTCTTCATAGCAAGCAATGGTGCTGGAATCCTGCTCGATAGCGCGGGCAAGCATGATCGGGTGACCTCTTACCAAGGAACTGCTTTGCGGCTAAGGTTCAATACCCGAGCGCTGACCAACTACGACGAAATGCTGGCAAGATTCCGCCGAGAAGGGTTTGCAGCAGCTAAGCAGTTTGCCGGCGATCAAGCTGTGGAACCGTCACTGGCATCTACTATGCTATCCCGAGATTTTCAGAATCTTTGAAGAGGAAATCTTTGCCAGTGGTGCTGCCCCTACTGGTCGGCATGCACTGAACAAGCACTTGTGAAGTGCAGAGCCACGCCCCTTTTTCCGCAGAGGGGCGAGGGAAATAGGAAGCCCTCGGCACATCGTTACTCTCGAGTCTGTTTTCAGATACCGTTCAAGTCGCTGTGATCGCGACCTGATGCCGTCTTCAGCATCTTCAGGATCACCAAGGCGAACGCACGACTGTTCGTCTCGTTATCCAACACTTCCAGCGACAGCTTCTCGTGGTCGGTCATGGCGTCCAACACGGTATCCAGCACGCGCTTGGGGAACAGGCCGTGCATTACTTGCTCCACCGAATGGTTGTTCACCTGAGCCATCACATCTTCCTGACGGCTGATGCGCTGGGCGATACCGGTGAGGAACTGTAGTTGGTCGTCATCGCTCACCTCGGCACCGAAGATATCGTTCAGCGCGTCGATGATTTCCGACAGGCGCTTCTTCTCCGGGTCATGCGGCTTACCGCTGCCCACATCGCTACCCGGCTTTAGCTTGTATTCGCCTTCCCCCTCACTTAGCCGCAGCTGGTGCTCGGCTCGCTTGCTCAGGCGATAGTGGCTAAGTTGCAGCTCGCCCACGTCCACGTCGTCTTCTTGCAGGCGATCCACGCGCAGCAGCGGGTGCAGGTGCTTGGCATACACACACAGCTGCTCCAGCTCGCGGTCCTCATAAGGCACAATTTGCGAGAGGAACTCATACAGGCGCACAAAGCTCTGCAGGTTCTTGCGGAACAGGTCGAGCTGATCCACCTGCTCGCCGGCCTCTTTCAGTGCGTGCTCGGCCTTTTTCAGGCCGGCGCTGTCGCCATTGGCCTCGGCGGTGCGTTTGAAGTCCAGCGCCTGCTGGCGCGACTCAACGGAGAAGGCATAACGCTTGGCAAAGCGCTCCTTGGCCGGCGTGCAGTAGTAGCTGAGCTTGCTGGCGGCCGCCTTGGGGTCGAAGAAGGCCATAGCGAACGCCTCGACCTCTTGCCAGTGATAGATGCCCTCGGCATCCAGCTTCTTCTGCAGGTCATAGATGATCTGCGGGTCGGTCACGTCGGTCAGCTCGGCCTTGGTGTAGTACGGCAAGAAGGCGTCGAGGATGTCCTGCGGCTCGTTGAAGAAGTCGAGGATGAAGGTTTCCTTGGTGTCACCGAAGGTGCGGTTCAGCCGCGACAGGGTCTGCACGCAGTCTACACCTTGCAACTTTTTGTCCACGTACATGGCGCACAGCTTGGGCTGATCGAAGCCGGTCTGGTACTTGTTGGCGGCGATCATCACGTTGAAGTCCTGGGTGTCGAACGCCTGCGCCAGGTCGCGGCCATTCAAGCCAGCGTTGAGCAGGCTGCTGCTTTCCGTCACCTCTTCGGGGATTACCTCATCCGGCAACACGCTGCCGGAGAACGCCACCAGCGGGTGCACATCGTTGTAACCCATCTGCTGCACGTAAGCCTTCAGCGCCAACTGGTAACGCACCGCTTCCTGACGGCTGCTGGTGACGACCATGGCCTTGGCCTGACCATTCAGCAGGCCACGGATATTGGCGCGGAAGTGCTCGACGATCACCTCAACCTTCTGGCTGATGTTGTACGGGTGCAAGCGCACCCAACGCGCCAGCTTGATGCGCGCCTTCTTGCTATCCACCTCGTCGTCTTCGCCATCCGGATGGGCGATCTTCCAGGCGGTGCTGTAGGTGGTGTAGTTACGCAGCACGTCGAGGATAAAACCCTCCTCAATGGCCTGGCGCATGGAGTACAGGTGAAAAGCCGCGGGCTTGTTGCCGGCACTGGTCGGCAGCGCTGGGTCGGCTGGGCGACCAAACAGCTCCAGAGTCTTGGCCTTGGGCGTGGCGGTAAAGGCGTAGTAGCTGATGCGCTCATTCGGTTGGCGCGCCTGCACGGCGGCGTCCAGCAGCTCTTCGGCGCTGACTTCTTCCCCTTCCAGGGCATCACTGCCGAGAATTTGTTTCAGCTTGCTGGCCGATGAGCCGGTTTGCGAGGAATGCGCCTCGTCGGCGATCACCGCATAGCGCCCGCTGGCCAGCTTGGGGTATTTGTCCAGGGCATCGAACAGTGCCGGGAAGGTCTGGATGGTGACGATGACGATGCGCGTCTGCTCGGCTAGCGCCTCGGCCAGTTGCTCGGATTTGCTCTGGCTGCTGGTTTCACGGTTGATCTGCTTGACCACGCCCTGGGCATGCTCGAACTGGTAGATGGTGTCCTGCAGCTGCTTATCCAACACGGTACGGTCGGTAATCACGATCACCGAATTGAATAGGCGCTGGCCGGCATCGTCGTACAGCGAGGCCAGTTGATGGGCCGTCCAGGCGATGGAGTTGGATTTTCCAGAGCCGGCGCTGTGCTGGATCAAATAACGCTTGCCCGGCCCCTCGGCGCGGGTGGTGTTGATCAACGTGTTGACCACTTCCCACTGGTGGTAACGCGGGAAGATCATCGTTTCCTTGGTCACCGGCGTGCCGTCGAGGCCTTCGCTGGTTTTCTTGTCCAGATGCAAAAAGCGCCCCAGCACTTTGAGCCAGGCATCCGGCTGCAGCACGCGTTGCCACAGGTAGCCGGTGGCGTACTGGCTGTCATCCTCCGGCATGGGGTTGCCCGCGCCGCCTTCCGCGCTGCCGAGGTTGAACGGCAGGAAGAGCGTGTCTTTACCCGCCAGCTTGGTGGTCATCGCCACTTCGTTCTGGCCCACGGCAAAGTGCACCAGCGCGCCGCGTTTGAAGATCAGCAGCGGCTCGGGCTTGCGCGTGAGCGGGTCTTTCACCGGGCGGTCTTGGCGGTATTGGCGCTTGGCGTTTTCCACCGACTGTTTGAACTCGCTTTTCAGCTCCAGTGTGGCGGTGGGGATGCCGTTGACGAACAACACCAGATCCAGCCGTGGGTTATAGCTCTGGCCACTGCTGCCAGCCTCACGCGCATGCGGCGAGTAGGACACCTCCGGCACCACGCGCAGGCGGTTGCACTGATAGCGTTTGAGGGTATCCGGGTTCATGCCGTGGTCGGGCTGGAAGCTGCACAGCTCCACCTTTACCGCCGGCAGCTTAAAGCCATGGCGCAGCACATCGAGTGTGCCGCTCTGTTCCAGCTCGCGTACCAGCTTTTGCACCAGCACATCATCCGGGTTATTCGGGTTGGCCTTGGCGAATTTATCCCAACGCTCCGGCCAGGCATCCTTGAAGTAGCCCAGCACATCCTCGGTATACAACGCGGTACGGCGGTCATAGCCGCTGGCAGTGCCGACCAACCAGCCTTGGGCGGCCAGGGCGTCGATGATGTCTTGTTGAAACTGAGCTTCCTTGCTGTCCGCCATTACACGGCCTCTTGTGCTAATTCGGGAGTTGGCGCGCTGGCGGGTGGCTGCCAGTCGCGCACGTCGATTTTGCCAGTGACGGCAGCGGAGATTAGGGCGGAGCGGCGTTCTTGCATAAAAGCGATAGAGCGCTGCGCGTAATCTTCCAAAGCATCAAACTCGTTCAACTTGCTCTCAACATACTTAACAATCCGACTTTGCTCTTCCATACAAGGCAATGGAATACGCACCGCCGAAACCAGCTCGCAGTTAAGCGCTGCTTGGTTTGCTCCTCGACCAAAATCCCTCAAAGTTTCGTAGATACAGTGCAAGTAGAGGTGCAAGAAACCAGAAAGCACCTTCTCTTTATTAGGTACAACTGCGCAAACATTCTGATTTATCGTAGCTTCGATGTTTAGTAATGCAGCCAACCCTCTAGTTTTACCTTGTCCAACCAGGCCAACCAATATCGCCCCGCGAGGAATCATTTCTACAGAGCACTCTTTGAGAGCCTTCCTAGTTATAAATTCGGATGCCAAGTCAATTCGATAGTCGTTGAGTGAACCGGACGCGACCCAAGGGATATCTCCTTCACGCCAATAATCCATATTCTCCCGACTCGGGGTTGAGCCATTCAACACCCTTGCTAAGTGGCCAAGTTTTGGCAAGGGCCAATGCGCCGGCACCTCGCCCAGCCACTCCTCGCCGGAGTCTTTCATCGGCACCGTGGGGTCGAGGCCTTTAGTGACTGCGTGGGAGATCACGGCCTGGCGCTTTTCCTTGAGCAGTTCGATCAGGCGCTGCTGCTCTTCGATCAGCGCGTCGATGCGGGCGGCTTCGTGGTCGAGGAAGCGGGCGATTTGGTTTTGTTCACAAATAGGAGGGTAAGGAATCTTGAGCTTCTTAACTTGACCAAGATTGATGCGTATCCGCGTGACACCGGAGGACATGAGCTCTGCGCTAATTCGTACGCAGTCAGAATTTATTGCCCAAATTAGGAAGCTCAGATCAACTGAGGCCAAATCAGGAGTCATTTTCACGCAATCAGCAACTATCACATACTCAGCGAACGTATCAGAAACGATGGCTGAACGCGCAACAGGGTCAGCCATTTTTGCAATGACTATGTCGCCTGGAAAAGCAGAGTGCCGGGATAGTTCGTTTCTTTTTTCTTCACTGATAAATTTCATGTTCCGAAGAACGTGATGGCCATCCCTGATGTTATTTAGCTGTATTAAAGGAACACCTTCTTCCTGGTAATCACTGCTTTTCAAGTCAGAACCAAAAGGGCCATCTACGAATGCTGTGCGTGACTCCACAGCAAGAAGCCCTAACCATTTTTGCTGCCAATGCTCGGGTATCTTGCCCAACCAATCGACACCAGCATCCATGTACGCCGGATAAGCTGAAAAACTCATGCCGAGAGCCCCTCGATCATCTGCTTGATGCTGTCGGTGCAGGCTTTCAGGTCGCTATCGATCTCGGCCAAGGGGCGCGGCGGCTGGAACACGTAAAAGTGTCGGTTAAAGGGAATCTCGAAGCCGACGATGCCAACTTCGCCGTCCTGCGCATCGGTTTTGCTTTCGTCGATCCAGGCATCCGGCACATGGGGGATGACTTCGCGCGCAAAGTACTCGTACACCGATTCGCCAAGCGGCACATTCTCGTTATCCCGCAGGCCAGCGTCCGCTTCCGGCTGGCCTTTGGTGGTGCAGATATCCGCCTCGGGGTCGCGATCGCTTAGGGCGCTCATCAGGGCTTTGAGTTCCGGTGTGCTGAGGCTGACGCTGTGTGCGGTGAGGGCTTTTTTCAGCTGCTTGCTGAACTGCTCGCGGTTGCGGTGCAACACGCTGGCGTCCATCGTTTGCAGGGCTGCCAGCAGTTGCTGGTGAGCGGCGCTGTCGAGCTTCTGCAGGGCTTTTTCTTCCAGCACTTTGGCAATGCGCTCGGCGCTGGTTTGGAAGTTTAGACGTAGCGGGCGCTCGACGGTGATACGGCGGTAGCCGAAGGCGTCGATGGGGAAAATTTTGCTCTGGGCGGTTTGCTCGAAGCTGCCATACAGGCGCACCAGCTCGCTGATTTGATCCTCGGTGATGTACTGGCGCTTGCTGCCCAGCGACTTGCGCATTTTGGCGTGGTACTGGCTGCCATCGATCAATTGCACCTTGTTCTGGCGCGCAGCGGCCTTGTGGTTACTGAGTATCCATACATAGGTGGCGATGCCGGTGTTGTAGAACATGTCGGTGGGCAACGCGACGATGGCTTCGACCAGATCGTTCTGCAGCAGGTAGCGGCGAATCTCCGACTCACCCGAGCCCGCACCGCCGGTAAACAGCGGCGAGCCGTTGAGGATGATGCCGATGCGCGAGCCGCCTTCTCGCGGGTCACGCATCTTGCTGACCAGGTGCAGGAGGAACAGCAGCGACCCGTCAGACACCCGTGGCAGACCTGGGCCAAAGCGGCCGTCGAAGCCCTTCACCGTGTGCTCGTCGGTGATCTGCTTTTGCACCTTCTTCCATTCCACGCCGAACGGCGGGTTGCTGAGCATAAAGTCGAAGCGCTTGTCAGCTAGTTGGTCGTTGGAGAGGGTGTTGCCGAGCTTGATGCTGGCCACGTCCTGGCCCTTGATCAGCATGTCCGCCTTGCAGATGGCGTAAGACTCGGGGTTGAGCTCCTGGCCGTGCAGTGACACGCTGACCTTTTCGCTGATGGACTGGATGTACTCATCCCCCTCAGACAGAAAGCCACCCGTACCCGCGGTTGGGTCATAGATGGTGACGATGCTGTTGGGCGCGAGCTTGTGGTCCTGATCGGTGATCACCAAGGATGTGGTGAGGTGCACAATGTCGCGTGGGGTGAAGTGTTCCCCTGCGGTTTCGTTGGAGCTTTCGGCGAACTTGCGAATCAGCTCTTCAAAGATGATGCCCATGCCGAAGTTGCTGATGAACTCGGGGCTTAGATCGGTGGCGGCGAAGCGCTGCACCACCTGATACAGCAAGTTGGCGGTTTCCAGTTGCTGAGCGAAATCTTCAAAGTGGAAATGCTCAAAAATCTCGCGAGCATCCTTACTGAACGCCTGTACGTAGCTCATCAGATCGGCAGCGGTCTGGGTATCGGACAGTGTCCCAAGGGTCAGCGGCGAGCCATTGAAGAACTGCTGACCGGCAGCGCGGAGCAGAATCATCTCACGCACTTGGTCCGGACGGCCTTCCTGAGCGAAGGTTTGTTTGATCACCTCAGCCTTGGTTGGTGCGAGCACACATTCCATACGTCGTAGCAGCGTGAACGGCAGGATAATGCGGCCGTACTGGGACTGTTTGAAATCCCCGCGCAGCAGGTCGGCAATCGACCAGAGAAAGGCGGCCGTTTGGGAATGATTTTCCGTGTTCACGCGACAGTTCCTTGGGGTAATCGAAAAAAGCCGAGTTTAACCCGTTGAACTGCCAACATGCCTCAGGCAATGCAAGATCGGTAAAAGTTTGAGGTTCTGCTTGTGGTCAACCGGAACTTATTAGCAGCAACTGTCCGATTCGCCACAGCCTAGAGCTTGCCATATTGATATAGGAAGGTTGAAGGCTGGGCATGGGCTGAGGTATGGGCTGAGGGTGGTCCTGTAGTTGGGGCCTTATTTTATAAGGGCTTCAGACATTAAAAAGCCGGCTTGTGGCCGGCTTCTCGGTGACGGGTTTGGTTAGTTTTTGGCTAACCGCACCCGTCCGCAAAAGTGCGCGCTGCGAGGAGGCGCTTGTAAGGTAGACCGGGCAGGTCACGGAGACGGTGCCAGGTCGATCACCCATCCGCGTGTGGCCGACGGGTGCTGAAACGAAGGCGTGCAGGATACCCATGTTGTTCGCGTCTGCCCAGTTCCGAAACACGCTCATTCCTAGCCTCACCGCAATGTGGCCGGATGGCGGCGGTTGTTGAGCGTCGACCACCAGAAGATCCACCCCAGGATCTGAATGTGCTGCGCCTGCACCTGTTCGGCGCTGAAGATCTCGTCCGGGTACTCGGCGCAATTGTGGCTGCGCAGACGCAAACCGCCGCCCGGCAGGCGATACAGGTATTTCACCCGCAGCATGCCGTCGTGCTCGAGGGCGTACATTTCGCCATCGATGATCTGCACGCGCCCGCGATCAATGCCAATCAGCGAACCGTCCTGGATCTTGTCCGCCATGCTGTTGCCGACCATCGCCACGCAGATCGCGTTGTGCAGCTCCACGTCCATGGTTTCGAGCACGCGCCGGGACAAGCGCACTTTGTGGTTGTGGATCTCGCCCACCGCGGTCCGCCCGGAGCTTTGCGTCTCCAGTTCGGTGTAGACCGGCATTTCCAGTTCTTCGCGTACGTTTCGCTCGGGCCGGGGTGGTTGAGTCTCTGCCTTCTGGCCAGTGTCCCGATCGTGTCCAGGGTGCTTGGGTCCCTCGCCACTGCGCAGCCAGCGCGCGTTGACGCTCAGCAGTTCAGCGACTTCTTCAATGCGCGCCATGGGGATGCCGCGCTTGAACCAGTTGTTCACGTGTTGCGGCGTAACCTTTCGGTTGGCGGCAAAGTCTGTTGCGGAGAGATGGCACTCTCGCAAAAGGCCGCGCAGTCGATCACCTGATGTATTCATGGGCCGAAGTTTACGGCGGGTTGAAGCTCGTTTAAATGAACGAAGTGTTCAAATGAGCACGCCGTCATGCCTGGGCGTGAATGTAAGGATTACAACTTTCGGCTGTTTTTGTAGGCCGTTTCTTTCACTGTTTTCGTTTGCGTCAACAATGGCTGAAACCGTTGTCCTTCTTGGGCTTGGGCGATTAACGGACACAGCGGCCTGATTAAAGCGGCTGCCAGAGAAGTTTCAAACGCCCGATCGTGTTCAAAGAAGAAAATCATACGACGCAATTAAACACTCTGTGTGCACGAGACGAGTTTTAAACATTTGCGAAACGACAGAGGACAAAAAAAGCGGGATGTACGGGGGAGGGGTATTCAAAAAGCAGAAGGCGGGGACATGCGGGTCAAACATGGCCCCGTCGAAGCGGCGAGCGCTTCGGCGGGGCGCAACCGGATCAGCCCTTGTAGGCCGCTACCGATTTGGTGATCGCTTCGCGAGCGGCGTCAGCGCCAGCCCAACCTTCGATCTTCACCCATTTGCCTTTTTCGAGGTCTTTGTAGTTCGCGAAGAAGTGCTCGATCTGCTGGATCAGCAGAGGTGGCAGATCGGTGTATTCCTTCACGTCCACATACAGCTGGGACAGCTTGTCGTGGGGGACTGCGATGACTTTGGCATCGCCGCCGCCGTCGTCGGTCATGTTCAGCACGCCGACCGGACGGGCGCGAATCACGGAACCCGGGGTGACCGGATAAGGGGTCACGACCAGCACGTCGAGGGGGTCGCCGTCGTCAGCCAGAGTGTTGGGGATGAAACCGTAGTTGGCCGGGTAGAACATCGGGGTGGCCATGAAACGGTCAACGAAAAGGCAGTCGCTTTCTTTGTCGATTTCGTACTTGATCGGCGCGTGGTTGGCCGGGATCTCGATTGCGACGTAGATGTCATTCGGCAGGTCTTTACCGGCCGGAATCTTGCTGTAGCTCATTGGGCTTTGCCCCCTTGGTTGACCATTCAGAATCTGGCATGCAACGCCAAAAAGTGGCCCGGATTATAGGCACATTCCTGAAGCGTTGCCATGCGTGACGGCGGGCTTCAGGCGTCGTGTTGAGCCTGATAGACCGGCGTCCTAGTCTAAAGTGCCACGCTGGAATGCCGTCAGCCGCGCCAACGGATCCTGCCGATAGAACGCTTTCAGCTGCCCGTAGACGGCGGGATAGGCGTCGACGAGCAAATCCGGGGCGCTGAAGAAGTATTCGCTGATGACCGCGAAAAACTCGGCGGGGTTTTCTGCGGCATACGGATCGATGGCCGTCTCAGCGTCCGGGTTGGCGTCGAGTTGCCGGTTGAGATCGTCGTACGCGCTCTGCATGGCGCTGGCCCAGTCACTGACGCGCATGTCGGGGTGCAGCGGCGGCAGGCCGTTCGCTTCGCCGTTGAGCATGTCCAGCTTGTGCGCCAGTTCGTGGATCACCAGGTTGTAGGCGTCCCACCCGCCACTGGTCAGCACACCGGGCCAGGCCAGAATCACCGGGCCCTGGGACCACGCCTCACCGCTGTGCTCGCCATCCCATTCGTGCTCGACGCCGCTGGCATCGCGGTGGCGTTGCGGGCTGATGAAATCGTCGCCGTAGAGGATGATTTCGTGAAAACCCTGGTACCAGTTCAGATCGCCCAGGGCGAGCAACGGCAGCTGCGCCTGAGCAGCCAGAAACAGACGCGATTCATCATCCAGCTCGACCCCTTCCAGCTCGGTCAGGTGTTTGGCTTGCAGAAACAGCACGCAACCGTCGAGCAAGTAGCGGTCCTCATCGGCCGTCAGCCCGTCGAGGATCGGCAAGCGCTGGCGTACGCGCTCCCACAGTTGCAGATCGACCGGATGGCGGGCCAGCGTGCGCCGTTTGCGCCATTCCCGGAACGACCACATGGCCTCAGCGCGCCTCGGCGGAGCGACCTGCGCGGCTGCGGATCAGACCGATGATCATCGGCAGCAGCGAGATCAGAATGATCGCCAGCACCAGCAGCGTGAGGTTCTTCTTGATAAACGGGATATTGCCGAAGAAGAAGCCCAGAGTGACCAGCCCGCCGACCCACAGCACCGAGCCCAGCAAGCTGAACCCGAGAAAGCGCAGGTAAGGCATGCGGCCAAGACCGGCCACGAAGGGTGCGAAGGTGCGGATGATCGGCAGGAAGCGCGCGAGGGTGACGGTCTTGCCGCCGTGGCGACCGTAGAATTCCTGGGTTTTGGTCAGGTAATCGCGACGGAAGATTTTCGAATTCGGGTTGCTGAACAGCTTGTCGCCGGCCGTGCGGCCGATGATGTAGTTAGTGCTGTCGCCGAGTATCGCCGCCGCCATCAGCAGGCACGCCAGCA
This sequence comes from Pseudomonas sp. W5-36, assembly GCF_046540455.1. Taxonomy (NCBI): domain Bacteria; kingdom Pseudomonadati; phylum Pseudomonadota; class Gammaproteobacteria; order Pseudomonadales; family Pseudomonadaceae; genus Pseudomonas; species Pseudomonas sp. W5-36. The sequence continues at coordinate 110,264 of NZ_JAXCIQ010000013.1, forward strand.
ACACCGGGTCCATGCCGCCACCGGCCGCGACGGCGCCCGCGATGAACAGCAGCGAATCGCCTGGCAGGAAAGGCATGACCACCAGGCCGGTTTCGCAAAAGATCACCAGGAACAGGATCGCGTACACCCAGGTGCCGTATTGGGTCACAAGCAGGTCGAGGTAAACGTCGAGGTGAATAATCAGATCAAGCGGATTGAAATCCATGTAGGCACCTGGTTTTGAGACCCGATCCGGGTCGTGCGGGGCGAAGAGGGGAAATGTGCGCGGCATTATAGAGGCATGCAATGCAATTATGGCGCTCGACATGCCGCCCCCTTTCACTCCCGCAGGGTTTGCGTCTGCTACGTGTCAGCGGCGGGTACGAACCGGTAGGAGCGTGGCTTGCCCCGCGATCGGCTGCGAAGCAGTCGTAAACCTGCCGCCGCGCGATTATGGATAGCCCGCATTGGCCGGATTGCTGCCGCTGCGCGCCAGATCGCGGGACAAGCCACGCTCCTACAGGGTGCATAGTCGCTATCTGCCAACAAAAACGGCCTCCGAAGAGGCCGTTGCTTGTCGCTCGTTTACGCTAAATCAAAAGAAGCCCAGCGGGTTGATGTCGTAGCTCACCAGCAGGTTCTTGGTCTGCTGATAGTGCTCGAGCGCGACCTTGTGGGTTTCGCGGCCGACGCCGGATTTCTTGTAGCCGCCGAAGGCAGCATGGGCCGGGTACAAGTGATAGCAGTTGGTCCAGACGCGACCGGCCTTGATTGCGCGGCCCACGCGATAGGCGCGATTGATGTCGCGGGTCCAGACGCCGGCACCCAGGCCGAATTCGGTGTCGTTAGCGATGGCCAGGGCTTCCGCTTCGTCCTTGAAGGTGGTCACGCTGACTACCGGGCCGAAGATTTCTTCCTGGAACACGCGCATCTTGTTGTTGCCTTTCAGCAGCGTCGGCTGGATGTAATAGCCGGTCGCCAGCGAGCCTTCGAGCTTCTCGACCTTGCCACCGGTCAGCAGCTCGGCGCCTTCGCCCTGAGCAATTTCGAGGTACGAAAGAATCTTGTCGAACTGCTGCTGCGACGCCTGCGCACCCACCATGGTGTCGGTGTCCAGCGGATCGCCGCGCTGAATCTTCAGGACCTTCTTCATCACGACTTCCATGAACTGCGGGTAGATCGATTCCTGAACCAGGCAGCGGGACGGGCAGGTGCAGACTTCGCCCTGGTTGAAGAATGCCAGCACCACGCCTTCAGCGGCTTTGTCGATAAACTCCGGTTCGGCCTGCATGATGTCTTCGAAGAAAATGTTCGGCGACTTGCCGCCCAGCTCGACGGTGGACGGGATGATGCTGTCGGCCGCCAGTTTCATGATGTGCGAACCCACCGGCGTCGAACCGGTGAAAGCGATCTTGGCGATACGCTTGCTGCTGGCCAGCGCTTCACCGGCCTCGCGGCCATAACCCTGCACCACGTTGAGCACGCCTTTTGGCAGCAGATCGCCGATCAGTTCCATGAGCACAGTGATGCCCAGTGGCGTTTGCTCGGCGGGTTTGAGGACGATGCAGTTCCCGGCGGCGAGGGCGGGTGCGAGTTTCCAGGCGGCCATCAACAGCGGGAAGTTCCACGGGATGATCTGCCCGACCACGCCCAGCGGCTCGTGAATGTGATACGCCACGGTGTTGCCGTCGATCTCTGCAGCGGAGCCTTCCTGGGCCCGCAGCACGCCGGCGAAATAACGGAAGTGGTCGACTGCCAGGGGGATGTCCGCGTTGAGGGTTTCGCGCACGGCTTTGCCGTTGTCCCAGGTCTCGGTGACGGCCAGCAATTCCAGGTTCTGTTCGATGCGGTCAGCGATTTTCAGCAGGGTCAGCGAGCGTTCCTGCACCGAGGTTTTACCCCACGCATCGGCCGCGGCATCGGCGGCGTCGAGGGCTTTGTCGATGTCTTCGGCGGTGGAGCGAGGGAATTCTGCGATCAGCTTGCCGGTGATCGGCGAAATGTTTTCGAAGTATTGGCCTTTGACCGGCGGCACGAATTCGCCACCGATGTAGTTGCCGTACTGGGTCTTGAAGGTAACGATTGAGCCTTCAGTACCGGGGTGGGCATAACGCATGGTGAATATCTCCTTGCTCTTGTGATTGTCTGGGGATAACGCGTTGCGGCGCATGACTAGGTCGCATGGGTAGAGCGTAGAGCAAAGCGCGGGCCACTGCCGTCCGGCGCCCTGTTTATCGGGGTTTTGTCGATGAATCCTGTGGTCATGCCCGAGTGGTGTATCAACGGCGGGGCGGCAAGGGTGACACTTTGTACCCTTTGCGTGACAGCTTGGCGGACCCCGCCTTTCGCAGCATTGCAATGAATCGGGGCGAGGAGGATGCTGATCGGCAAATCCTCCGCAGAGCCCTGGCTCAGGATGAAGAATAAAAATGCACAGCAATCACCTGGCGCGTCACGCCGAACAAGTGCTGACCGTTACTCAAGGCAAAATCCCCCATCAATACGGCCCCGGCGCCGACCCTTCCATTGCCCGCTCCTGGCTGCGGTGCCTGGAGGACTACCACCTCGACCCTGCGCAGGCCATGGCGCCCACCGTGCTGGAGCATGCGCGCGTGCTGGAGAGTCGCGAGCAGTTGCAGCAAGTCCTGACCATCGCCGGCGACGAGATGAACAGCCTGCACCGTCAGCTTGCCGGCGGCAGCGCGGTGCTTCTGACCGACGCCCGCGGGATCATCCTCAATTGCGTGACCGAGCCAGGGGATCGACGGATTTTTGAGCGCGCCGGCCTCTGGCTGGGCGCCGACTGGAGCGAGGCGCGAGAGGGCACCAACGGCATCGGCACCTGCCTGGTCGAGCGTCAGTCGGTGACGATCCATCGCGACGAGCATTTTCGCGGCCGTCACACCGGCCTCACTTGTTCGGCGAGCCCGGTGTTCGATCCCCATGGCGATCTGCTTGCGGTGCTCGACGTTTCATCGGCCCGTCACGACGTGTCCCGCCAGAGCCAGTTTCACACCATGGCGCTGGTGAATCTGTCGGCGAAGATGATCGAAAGCAGTTATTTCCTGCGCCACTTCGACAGTCAGTGGCTCCTGCGTTTTCACCTTCAGGCCGGTGCAGTCGGTTTGTTCAGCGAAGGGCTTTTGGCGTTAGACGGCGAGGGCCGCGTCAGTGCGCTGAACCAGAGCGCGCTGAATCTGCTCGGCTTGAGCCGTGACGAACTGGTCGGGCAGGGCGTGGAATCGTTGTTTGACTGCTCGCTGGATGAGCTGCTGAGCCGCGCTTCGCCGGACGCCGCCGCCAGTTGGCCGCTGCGCACGCGGGACGGGCGGGGACTCTTCGCCGTATTGCGTGGGCAATCGCGTGCCGAGCTGAAGGGCCTTGTTGCGCCGGTGGTCAGCACGTTGGCTGTGCCGTTTTCTTCGCACGACATCTGCCTGGGCGATGCGTCGCTGCAAACTGATTTCCGCAGGGCGCTGAAGGTATTCGAGCGCGACGTACCGTTGCTGATCAACGGTGAAACCGGCTCTGGCAAGGAGGCGTTTGCCAAGGCAGTGCATCAGGCGAGTCAGCGCTCCGCCAAGCCGTTCGTGGCGCTGAACTGCGCGGCCATTCCGGAAAGCCTGATCGAGAGCGAGCTGTTCGGCTATCGCGGCGGCAGTTTTACCGGTGCGCGCAAGGAAGGCATGCGCGGCAAGTTGCAGCAGGCCGATGGCGGTACGTTGTTTCTGGATGAGATCGGCGACATGCCGGTGGCCTTGCAGACCCGTTTACTGCGCGTGCTGGAAGACCGGTTGGTGGTGCCTATTGGCGGCGAGCCGCAAGCGGTGGATGTACGACTGATCAGCGCGACCCACCGGAATTTGCTGGAGCGGGTGGAGGACGGCAGCTTTCGTGAAGATTTGTTTTATCGGCTTAATGGCCTGGAAATCGCCTTGCCGCCGTTGAGAGAGCGGAGTGATAAGGCGCAGTTGCTGGAGTTGTTGCTGAAGCAAGAGGCGGATGGGCTTTCGATTGTGATTGAGGCGAAGGCGAGGCAGGCGCTGCTCGACTTCAACTGGCCCGGCAACGTGCGGCAGATGCGCAACGTGCTGCGGACCCTGGCGGCGCTGTGTGATGAGGGGCGGATTGGTTATGAAGATCTGCCGGCGGCGATTCGGCAGGGGAGTGCGCAGACAAAGCCCGATGAGGTCCACTCGCCGCTGGACGACGCCGAACGCGCAGCGCTCATCGCCACCCTGGACACCCAGCGCTGGCACATGACCCACGCCGCCCGGGAATTGGGGGTGAGCCGGAATACGCTGTACAGAAAGCTGCGCAAGCATGGGATCAACCGCTGAAGTTCTGGGTGGATGAAACCGGTGTGAATGCTCGCAATTCTGCGTGTGCATGCGGTCCCATGTAGGACCGGCTTCAGCCGGGAAGAGGCCGGTTTGAGCGCCATCAATTCTGCAGTGTGCGATCTGACGTCTTCCCTGTCTGAAACGGGGACAGATTAATTTACGGTGAAGCGTTGTAAATAAATCAGTCCCCTTCAACCGTGGTCCCCTTCAACCAGTCTGATCGAGCACCCTCAATTCCCCCGTGCGCATCCACTGCCTTCTACGCTAACCTGCGGCCCATGTTCTAAGAGGTCGGTCATGCACATTCATATTCTGGGTATCTGCGGCACGTTCATGGGTTCGCTGGCGGTGCTCGCCAAGGATCTGGGCCATAAAGTCACGGGCTCCGATGCCAACGTCTACCCGCCGATGAGCACGCAGCTCGAAGCGCAGGGCATTCAGTTGATGCAGGGTTACGACCCTTCGCACCTCGAACCGGCACCGGATCTGGTGGTGGTCGGCAACGCCATGTCGCGCGGCAATCCCGCGGTCGAACATGTCCTGAACAAGGGCCTGCCCTACGTTTCCGGGCCGCAATGGCTGGCCGATCACGTCCTTCGCGGTCGCTGGGTGCTCGCCGTCGCCGGCACCCACGGCAAAACCACGACCAGCAGCATGCTCGCCTGGGTGCTGGAACACGCTGGCATGGCCCCGGGCTTCCTGATTGGCGGCGTGCCGCAGAACTTCGATGTCTCGGCGCGCCTGGGCGAAACGCCATTCTTCGTCGTCGAGGCGGATGAATACGACAGCGCCTTCTTCGACAAGCGCTCCAAGTTCGTCCATTACGGCCCGCGCACCGCCATCCTCAACAACCTGGAATTCGATCACGCCGACATCTTCCCCGATCTCCCGGCCATCGAACGGCAGTTCCACCACCTCGTGCGCACCATCCCGAGCGAAGGCCTGGTCATTCACCCGACCACCGAGCCCGCCCTTGAGCGCGTGATTCAAATGGGCTGCTGGACGCCGGTGCAAACCACGGGCGAGGGCGGTCAATGGCAGGCGAACCTGCTCAGCGAAGACGGCTCGAAATTCGAAGTGCTATTCGAAGGTGCGGTCCAAGGCGTCGTCGATTGGGGCATGACCGGCCAGCACAACGTGGCGAATGCCTTGGCGACCCTCGCCGCTGCCCGCCACGTTGGTGTGGTGCCGCAGCAGGGCGTCGACGCGCTGAGTGCGTTCAAGAGCGTGAAGCGGCGCATGGAGAAGGTCGCCGAAGTGCGCGGCATCACTATCTACGATGACTTCGCCCACCACCCGACCGCCATCGCCACCACGCTGGATGGACTGCGCAAAAAGGTTGGCGATGCGCCGATCATCGCCATCGTCGAGCCCCGTTCCAACTCCATGAAGCTCGGCGCCCACCGCGACGGCCTGCCGGAAAGCGTCGTCCAGGCGGATCAGGTGGTCTGGTATGCGCCGGCCAATCTGGGTTGGGATCTGGCGGCAACCGCCGCGGAGTGCACCATTCCATCGTTGGTGTGCGACAGCCTCGACGGCATTATCGAGCTTGTGAAAAACCAGGCAGAGCCCGGTACCCACGTGGTCATCATGAGCAACGGCGGCTTCGGCGGCCTGCACGGCAAACTCGCGGAGGCCCTGCAATGAGCGGCCCGGAACGCATTACCCTGGCGATGACCGGCGCGTCCGGCGCGCAATACGGCCTGCGCCTGCTGGACTGCCTGGTGCGCGAGGACCGCGAAGTACACTTCCTCATCTCCAAAGCCGCGCAGTTGGTCATGGCCACCGAGACCGACGTCAATCTGCCGCCCAAACCGCAGATGATGCAGGCCTTCCTCAACGAATACACCGGCGCGACAGCGGGCCAGATTCGGGTGTACGGCAAGGAAGACTGGATGTCGCCAGTGGCGTCCGGTTCAGGCTCGCCGAGTGCGATGGTGGTGGTGCCGTGTTCGACCGGTACGCTGTCGGCAATCGCCACGGGGGCCTGCAACAACCTGATCGAGCGCGCCGCAGACGTGACGTTGAAGGAGCGCCGGCAGTTGATCCTGGTGCCCCGCGAGGCGCCGTTCTCCAGCATCCACCTGGAGAACATGCTCAAGCTGTCGCACATGGGCGCGGTGATTCTGCCGGCGTCGCCCGGTTTCTATCACCAGCCGCAGACGATCGACGATCTGGTGGATTTCGTCGTCGCGCGGATTCTGAACCTGCTCAACATCCCGCAGGACATGCTGCCGCGTTGGGGCGAGCATCATTTTGGCGCCGATGAATAAGCTCGTCGTCATTGCCTTGGGCCTGTTGCTGACGACAGGCTGCTCGACCGTGCGCACTCTCGACGCCAATCAGCCCGGCGCGCCGGTCGTTTATGCCGGCACGCGACTGGATCTGTACGCCATTGAAGGGGGCTGCTGCGAGAAGGATCGCTTTGGCACCGAGGCGCCGAAACACCCGATGCTCGACCTGCCCGGCAGCGCGCTCCTCGACACGCTGCTGCTGCCATTGTCGATTCTGACCGCGCTGGGTGTGGGGTTTCAGGCGACGGGCGGGATGTAACTCAGAACGGCGATCCCTGTAGGAGTGAGCTTGCTCGCGATTGCGGTCTGACCGTTCCATTAATGGTGACTGTCAGAACCTGATCGCGAGCAAGCTCACTCCTACACCGTTTGTGTCGTCAGCCGGATCAGCTTGGCGCTACTTCCCCAGCCGCCGCAAATCATCCGATTCAACCACCCGCACGCCGTCCTGCTCTTCCAGCGCCAGGCGCCATAGCGCGCGGGCGAGGTTGCAGGCTTCGATGCCGCCGTATTTGCCGGGAATCAGCTTGGCAATCGGCCCGGCCAGCTGCTCCATCAGACGCTGATCCTGCCGCTCGCCAATCAACAACGACGGCTGGACGATGGTCAGCTGCGGCCAGCCCTGAAGCTTCAGCGCTTCTTCCATCTCGCCTTTCACACGGCTGTAAAAGATGCTCGATTGCGGGTCCGCGTTCACTGCGCTGATCACCAGCAGATGACGCGCCCCCAGCTCGCGAGCACGTTTGCCAAATGCCACGACCATGTCCAGATCGACGGCCCGGAAGGCATCCTGGGAACCGGCCTGTTTGATCGTGGTGCCCAGGCAGCAGAAGGCGATGTCCACAGGACCTTCGAGGGTGGGCAGCAAACTCTGGAGATCGCCGACCGGGTTTTCCAGACGTGGGTGTTCAGCCAGGGGGCGACGGCTGGGGGCGAGGAGGCGGGTGACAGTGGGTTCGTTGAGCAGGCGGTCGAGCAAGTGCTCGCCAGTCAATCCGGTAGCTCCGGCAAGCAAAATGTGCTGAGGCGTCAAGTACATGATCTTTCTCCCTTGATACGCCACAAGCATAGGCGCTGTACCGGAACAGACTGCGGGCGTAGCGGGAGGGTTTCACAAAAACACATGAAATGTTCGCGCATCCCGCACTTGAGCCTGGATCAATCTGTCGGAACCGGTTTGCAGGCGGACCCGCCCGGCCCCTTCCCGGTTGAAGCCGATCCTGCATTGGGTGCGATGGGACTCAGCGTCGAACGGTATTCAGCGCGCGCTCTGCCTGACTTTTGCGCAGCTGCCGCCAATGGTTGACCACGCCTTTCGGTGCCCACATCTGCGGCTCGGAGGCTTCGAAGCTTTCGTCCGTCTCACGCTGGGCGACGATGTCTTTCGCCTCATTGAACGCTTGCACCAGATCGTCGGTTTCCACCAGCGCCTTGCCGAACAGCGCCTCGCCGAAGTAGGTGAAATCCGCCTCTTCAGAACAGCCAAAGGACACCCGGTCCTCACGGGATGCGGTAATCACCATCGTCCGCTCGTCCTTGATCGCCGGAATGAAACCGCCCGAATAGCACGCGGAAATCACCACCACCTTATCGCGATTCTTCAGCGGCGCCAGCACGCCGGCCATCTCGTTGGCGGGCAGGTCGGACAGCTCCAGGCGCGGCTGATCCAGCACCAGCTCGTGTTCATGGGTGCCGTGACTGGTGAGGTAAATGAAGATCAAATCTTCCGGACCACTGCGCTTGGCCAACGTCTGCACGGCGCGGCTGATGGTTTCGCGGGTTGCCAGCGGGCGATCGGCCATGTGATCGCGATGGTTGACCAGCGTGATCTGGCCAAACGCACCGAAGCGCGTGGCGAGCAGCTTGTTCACGTAATCGGCCTCGCGCAGAAACACGCTCTGCTTGCCATCGCCACCCACGACGAGGCTGTACAGCTCGATGGCCGGCGTGGAGGCGGGCACGGCGGCGAGGGCTTTTTCGACCAGGGCGCCCTGGGCGAGCAGGCCCATTTCCAGCGGGTCCGGCAGCAGCTTTCCGGCCGCATCGCGCACGCGCTGGCCGTTGGACCAGGTGCCGCTCTGGACTTCGCCGTCCGCCGTGGTCAGCACGCCGCTGCCTTGATAGTTATCGTTCTCGAACTGGCCGATGTACACGCTGCCGTCCGGGAGCTTCAGGCTGCCTGAGCCTGCGAAGCGCCAGTTCTTGAACTCCCCTTGATAGCGGGTGCCATCGGAGCCGATCAACTCGCCCTTGCCGGTGAACGCGCCATCCTTGAACTGCCCCGACCAGACATCGCCATCGGCGTTTTCGTAGCGACCGCGGCCATTGAGCTGGTTGTTATGGAAGCCGCCGACGTACTGATCACCATCGGCGCTGTCGAAATTGCCCGTGCCTTCAAGCTGGCCATCGACGAACTTGCCGCTGAACTGGTTGCCCGCCGAATCGTTGCGCTGGCCTTCGCCGTTGGGTTTGCCGTGGGCGAACTGGCCCTGATACTCGCTGCCGTCGTCCAGTTCCAGATGACCGGCGCCGTCGTACAGGTCGGCCTTGAACTCGCCGCGATAGCTCATGCCGTGCTCTTTCAGCGTGCCTTCCCCGTCGCGCCGCCCCAGCTTGTAGCCGCCGACGTAACTGCCGGCGCTGGTCGTCAGCGAGCCCTGGCCATGGAAAAGCCCGTCCTGAAAACCGCCGCGGTACACGTCACCGTTGCTGGCGTGCCACTCGCCCTGGCCGTTCCATTGCCCGCTCTTGAATTCCCCGGCGTACCAGCTGCCATTGGGGTAATCGATCCGGCCCTTGCCTTGCAGCACGCCATTGATCACGTCGCCGCGATAGCGTCCGCCGTCGGGCAGGCGAGCGTCCGGGGGCAACAGCGATTCGCCGTCGCCGCAAGCGGTAAGAAGGAAGGTCAGGGCCAAAGGAGCAAACGCGCGCATGGTAAATCCCGAAAAAAAGATGTTTCGGCGTGATCTGATCGCGTACGTGTATCGAGTCGCTCACACAGCCGCAGCGAGTATGCCGCAGCGAGGAACGCTCATGAAACAGTCTGTTACGACTGTTTCATGTTTCTGGAAGGTTTGCAGAGGCTTTGTAGAGGGACGGCGGGGTTATACGAAGCACAGCGAAAGCGGTTCAGCAATGAACGCGGGCTTGTCCAGGCCTTCGATTTCAAGCGTTGCCGTGGCTTTGAGCAGCCATTGGCCGGGCTTCTTTTCGGTGACCTGCGCCAGCGTGACTTTTAGACGAACGCGCGAATTCACTTTCACCGGCTGAATGAATCGCACGCTGTCCAGGCCATAGTTGATCGCCATCTGCATGCCTTCGGGCACGACCATCAGGGACTCCATCAGCTTGGGGATCAGCGACAGCGACAGAAAGCCATGGGCGATGGTCGATCCGAACGGGGTTTGCGCCGCTTTCACCGGATCAACGTGGATAAACTGAAAGTCGCCGGTGGCCTCAGCGAACAGATTGATGCGCGCCTGATCGATGGTCAGCCATTCGGAGCATCCCAGGTCCTTGCCTTCATAGCGTTTGAGTTCTGCAACGGGTACGTGGGGCATCGTTACTCTCCTTGTCAGTTATTGTTTTTGCGCGCGATCTTCACAGGCAGCGTGGCGTCGGCGCTGTTATTGCTTGGCACTGAAGATCAGCACGCCGCACCGCGCGGGTCAACGTTCCGTCAACTGGCGAATGCCATCCCATAGGCAGAGCGGGTGGCGTGCCTATAATGTCGGCGCGAATCTGCTGGAGTTTTCTATGTTGCTAAGAGGCCTGACCTGGCTTGTGCTGTTCCAACTGATCGGAACCGCGCTCAATCACCTGTTTCTGTCGATCCTGCCCGGCCCGATCATCGGGCTGGTGCTGCTGATGATCTACCTGATGACCCGCGGCGAAGTCAGCGAACCCATCAGCCTGGCGGCCAGCAGCCTGCTGCGCTACCTGCCGCTGCTGCTGGTACCGCCTGCCGTGGGCGTGATGGTGTATGCGGACCAGATCGCCGAAGATTTCTGGGCGATCGTCGGCTCGCTGGTGATTTCTCTGATGGTCTCGCTGACCTTCGCCGGCTGGCTGATGCAGAAACTCATCGACCGCCAGGCCAATCGCCGGGAGCCATTATGAGTCTGGACTGGCACGGCGCCTGGCTGTCGGTGATTCATCACCCCTTGTTCGGCATCGCCATCACGCTGGGCGCTTATCAACTGGTGCTGGCCGGTTACGAGAAAACCCGCTGGGTGTTTCTGCAACCGGTGCTCATCTCCATGCTGGTGGTGATTGGCGTATTGGTGAGCTGCGGACTGTCCTACGTCGAGTACCGCAAGAGCACTGAAATCCTCAGCATTCTGCTGGGCCCCGCCACGGTTGCGTTGGCGGTGCCGCTTTATCTGAATCTGCGGCGCATCCGGCAACTGTTCTGGCCGGTATTGACTACGCTGGTGGTGGGTGGCGTGCTGGCCACCGGGCTGTGCGTGGGCCTGGGCTGGTTGCTCGGCGCGGATCACATGATCCTGATGACTATGGCGCCCAAGTCTGTCACCTCGCCGATCGCCATGCTGGTGGCCGAGCAGATTGGCGGCGTGGCGGCGCTGGCCGCGGTGTTTGTGTTGATAACCGGGGTGATCGGCGGCATATTCGGCCCCGGTCTGCTGACCTTGGCGCGGGTAACCAGCCCGGAAGCGCGAGGCATGGCCCTCGGGCTGACGGCCCACGCGGTGGGTACGTCGGCGGCCCTGCAGGAAAGTGAGGAATGCGGCGCCTTCGCGGCGCTGGCAATGAGTTTGATGGGTGTCGCCACGGCCTTGTTCCTGCCGTTGGCGGTGTCTCTGGTTGCTTGAGGATGGGTTTATGTCGTTGCCGTTGTTTCCACTGAATGCCGTGCTGTTCCCGGGGTGCGTGCTCGATCTGCAGCTCTTCGAGGCGCGCTACCTCGACATGATTGGCCGCTGCATGAAGCAGGGCGAAGGCTTCGGCGTGGTCTGTATCACTGAAGGCAGTGAGACGGGCGACGTGCCGGACGGTTTCTCGCTGATCGGCTGCGAAGCACGGGTGACCGATTTCCAGAAGCAGGATAACGGCCTGCTCGGCATTCGCGTTGTGGGGGCTCGACGCTTTCGGGTGAAGGACTACAGCACCCAGCGCGACAACCTGCTGGTCGGCGAAGTCGAGTGGCTGGACGATCCCCAGGAGCAACCGCTGCAGGAAGAGGACGACGATCTGGTCGCGTTGCTCGCTGCGCTGGCTGAACACCCGATGGTGGCCGCGCTGAACATGGGCCTCACCGCCAGCGGTCAGCACTCGCTGGCCAATCAACTGGCGTACCTGTTGCCGTTCGCGGAAGAAGACAAGATCGAGCTGCTGGAAATCGAAGACGCCGAAGAACGGCTTGATGCGATTCAGGACCTGCTCGACGAAATGCAGGGCGACATGCAGGCCTGATGCTAGATGTTGCTCGCAGCCCGGCTCGTTACCCCGCCGGGCCGCATGCACGTCGCGTCAGTACTGGTAGCGGATCAAACCGTGGGGGAACGAGTGCAGACCGAACCCGCCGAACAGCGCCACCATCGCCGGCAGCACCAGCCACCACACCTTGATTGGCAGCGCCTCCAACGGCTTCTTGTTCTGCACGAAGGCAAGGCTCGCGGCGCAGGTGAAAAACGCCAGCAGCATCCCGGCCGTGACATCCGTCGGCCAGTGCACCCCCAGATACACCCGAGACATGGCGATCGCCAGCGCCGGAATCCCGCCCAGCAACAGCCAGGTCAATCGCAGCCGAACCGGCTGACCCCGGCCGGCAAGCACCGCCAGCGACATGAATAGCGCAAACGAGGCCGAGGCATGTCCGCTCGGCATGCTGTAAGTCCCGAGCGCCTCCGTCAGGACCTCAGGCCGTGCGCGGGCGAAAGTGTATTTCATGCTCTGATTGATCAACGCCGCGCCAAGGGTGGTACCGATTACGAAGATTGCATGGCGCCATTGCCGCGTGACGACCAGCAGGATGGTCAGCAGGGCGGCCGCGCAGAACTGAGTCCGGAAATCCCCCAGGCCCGTCACCATCACCACGAAGTTCTCGGCTGCAGCGCTCCGGCTGGCCTGCACCACAGTCATGATGCCCTGATCGAAATCGGCCAGGTACGGCCAGCCCAGGAAAACGCTTGCCAGCAAAATGAAGCAGGTCAGGGCGATAACTTTCGTCGCGTAGGGCTTTTGTCGCAGGCTGCTTTGGATGCTGATGCCCAGCAGAAGCGCCAGCCCGCCGCCCACCACGGCAGCCTGGGGCCAGAAGTTTTCCGGCAGCGGCAGGCGGATCGCAGCACCGGTCGCCCAGCCCGGCAGAATATAGGCCACGGACCATCCGGCCGCGGCGATCAGGCTGACGCCGGCAAAGCGCACGAACGGCATGTCGCACATCCCGGCCACCATCGGCAGCATAGGGCGCAGCGGGCCGATGAAGCGGCCGACCAGCAGGCTGGCAATGCCGTAGCGCTGAAAGTAGTTCTCGGCGCTGCCGATCCACTCCGGGTGACTGCGCAGACCCGGCAATTGACGAATCCTCTGATGGAAGCGCCGGCCGAGGAAGTACGACACCAGGTCGCCCAGGATACCGCCGAGGAAGCCCAGCAAAAGCGCTTCGCTCAATGGGAGTATCCCGCTGCCGGCCAGTGCGGCAATCGCGAACAGCACAACGGTGCCGGGGACGACGATGCCGGCAATCGCCAGGCATTCGATGAACGCGACGATAAAAATCGCCGCGCCGAGCCAGGAAGGGTTGGCGCTTAGCCAAGAGGTGATGCTGTCGAGCCATGCGCCCATGGGTTCAGTTTCCTTGCTCGATGAGAATATAGTCGCGCCCTTCGACTTGCCCGCGTCTGATCGGGTTCCGTGTGCAGAAGCGGGCATAGGCGGCGTCAACGAACCGGTACATCAGGTGCTCGTCACGCCCGGCGGGAATGCCCAGGCGCGTGGTTTGAATAATCCGCGGCGGTCGCTGACCCACGTCCTCGACAAAGAGTTGCTCTTCATCGATGCGCCTGGCGTCCCACATCGGCACCTTCAGGCCCAGCGCCTTGCACAGTAATGTCTGTCCAGCGCACAGCCGCTCGGGCGTGCGCACGTTGCCACTGGCGTCGGGATTGTTCAGCAGCATGCGGGCGAGGGCGTTCTCATCGGACACCGCATCGACCCAGGGATAGGCCGATTTGATCAACACCGCATTGCCCGGGCCCTCCGCACTGAAATTCAGCGAATCACCGCCGCGGGCGTAATACATATAAATGTGCCCGCCTTCCAGAAACAAAGCCTTACGTTTTTCCGTGTAACCGAGGGACGCATGACTGCCTTTCTCGGCCACGTAATACGCCTCCGTCTCAATAATCCGGGCCGACAACCACACCCCGTCGACCTTGTGACGAATGACCTTGCCGAGTAACTCCCGGGCAAGCGTCTGCGCGTCGCGATGAAAAAAACTGTCCGGCAGGGCGCGTGGCGATTGGTCAGGCATAAACAAATGCAGTCAGAGAATGGACCGCGATCATATCAACATCGGCCTTAATTGGAGCTGAATGGGTGAGAGCGGCCGCGAACCCGGGGACAGATTAATTTACGGTGAAGCGTTGTAAATAAATCAGTCCCCTCCCAACGAGTCCCCTCCCAACGCCAGTGCCCACGGGCGGCCTTCCCGGCGGCGATCCCTGTAGACCGGCTTCAGCCGGGAAGCTCTTGATCTGCCTAAACGCGCTTTTGATCTTGATCTTCGTACGCAAGATTTCCAGACACCGCCAAACGCGACTTGGGTGCAGGCTGAACGCAGGTCTCGCGCAGTGGGCCGAGCCGCAGGGATGCGGCGAGAGCGCCGTCAGGACATGGATGTCCGTTCGGCGCGGGCCCACGGAGCGAGACCGGAGTGAAGGAACCCGACGAAGTCGGGCCCAACCGGGAGCAGGCACCCTTGGTTACTTGGGGTGCTTTTCCAAGTAACTCGCAGAAGGCGAAACAGTTCCGCCGTTAGGCGGAATCCACGCTCGGTGGGCCTGGTTCACTGAACAAAACCTCCTTATTCCGACCATCCGCCTGTCGCCGCTGTCGTTCAGCACGCCCGACAGCTATAATCCGCCGCTTTCCCATTTGCCAAGACCCCCGAGACCATGACTGAGTCCGTTCTTGACTACATGACCCGCCTGGGTCGCGCCGCCCGCGAAGCCTCCCGCGTGATCGGCCGTGCCAGCACCGCACAGAAGAACCGCGCCCTCGCAGCCACCGCTGCCGCGCTGGACGCTTCCCGTGCCGAGCTGACCGCCGCCAACGAACAAGACCTCGCCGCTGGCCGCGCCAATGGACTCGAACCCGCTCTGCTCGAACGCCTCTCCCTGACCCCGGCCCGCATCGACAGCATGATCGCCGGCCTGCGCCAGGTCGCCAGCCTGCCAGACCCCATCGGCACCCTGCGCGACATGAACTTCCAGCCCTCCGGCATCCAGGTCGGCAAAATGCGCGTGCCACTCGGCGTTGTCGGCATCATCTATGAGTCGCGTCCCAACGTAACCATCGACGCCGCCAGCCTCTGTCTCAAATCCGGGAATGCCACCATCCTGCGTGGCGGCTCCGAAGCCATACATTCCAACCGCGCCATCGCCGCCTGCATCCAGCGCGGCCTTGATGACGCAGGTTTGCCGGCCGCCGTCGTACAAGTCGTCGAAACCACCGACCGTGCCGCCGTTGGCGCACTGATCACCATGCCGGAGTACGTGGACGTCATCGTGCCGCGTGGAGGCAAAGGCCTGATCGAACGCGTCAGCCGTGACGCCAAAGTCCCGGTCATCAAACACCTGGACGGCATCTGCCACGTCTACGTCAGTGCCCATGCCGACCTGGCCGCTGCCCAGCGCATCAGCTTCAACGCCAAGACCTACCGTTATGGCATCTGCGGCGCGATGGAAACCCTGCTGGTCGATCAAACCATCGCCGCAGACTTCCTGCCGCCCATGGCTACCCAGTTCCGCGAGAAAGGCGTCGAACTGCGCGGCTGCGAGCGCGCCCGCGACCTGATCGACGTCTTGCCGGCCACCGAAGACGACTGGCACACCGAGTACCTTGCGCCGATCCTGTCGATCCGCATCGTCACCGGTCTGGACCAAGCCATCGAACACATCAATCACTACGGCTCGCATCACAGCGACGCCATCATCTCCGACTCGCAAGCCCAGACTCGCCGCTTCATGGCTGAAGTCGACTCGAGTTCGGTGATGGTCAACGCGCCCACCAGTTTTGCCGACGGTTTCGAATACGGCCTGGGTGCGGAAATCGGCATTTCGACCGACAAGATTCACGCGCGCGGTCCCGTGGGGCTTGAAGGCCTGACCTGCGAGAAATACATCGTCGTCGGCGATGGCACGCAGTTGCGCGGGCAGGGGCCGGTCTGACTTGGCCCACGTCGGTCAGGCTTCAGGCAGCGGCGCGCAGGCAATGGCCGATCCGATTGCGGTTCCGCTGAACACGGCACGGGTGCCACAGCGCATCGGCATACTCGGCGGCACGTTCGACCCGGTGCACATTGGCCATTTGCGTGGCGCACTGGAAGTTGCCGAACTGCTGGAACTCGATGAGCTGCGCCTGACGCCCAGCGCCCGACCGCCTCATCGCGACACGCCGAGCGTGTCGGCGCAGGACCGTCTGGCGATGGTGCAGTGCGCGGTCGCCGGGGTGCCACCCTTGACGGTGGATGATCGCGAGCTGTTGCGCGACAAGCCGTCGTACACGATCGACACGCTGGAGTCGATGCGCGCGGAACTCGCCGCCGATGACCAGCTATTTTTATTGCTGGGTTGGGACGCCTTTTGCGGGCTGCCTTCCTGGCATCGGTGGGAAGAGTTGCTGGAGCACTGCCATATCGTGGTGCTGCAACGCCCGGACGCCGACAGCGAGTCCCCGGATGCGATGCGAAATCTGCTCGCGGGACGTGCCGTCAGTGATCCAAAGGCCCTCAAGGGGCCCGGCGGAAAGATTACGTTCGTCTGGCAGACGCCGCTTTCGGTGTCTGCCACCCAGATCCGTCAACTGCTGGCCAGCGGTAAGTCGGTACGTTTTCTGGTGCCAGACGCGGTACTGGCCTATATCGATACGCACGGGCTGTACCGTGCGTCGAACTGAAGGTGTGTTGCTACGCAGCCAAGTGCGCGAAGAAACGCCCAAACATACGAGTTAAAAGAGTTTTTTATGACTGACAAACGCGCTGTAAACCCAATCATCGAAGTGATCAGGGCTGCCCTGGAAGACGTCAAGGCCCAGGATATCCAGGTGCTGGACGTTCGTGACAAACAAAGCATCACTGATTACATGGTCATCGCGACCGGTACCTCCAACCGCCAGATCAACGCGATGCTCGACAAGGTCCGCGAAGAAGTCAAAAAGCAGGGCCTCAAGCCGCTGGGCGAAGAAGGCAAGGGCGACAGCGACTGGGTGCTGCTCGACCTGGACATCGCCATCGTTCACATGATGACCGCCTCCGCTCGCCAGTTTTACGACCTCGAGCGTCTGTGGGCCGGTGCCGAGCAGAGCCGTTCGGCCAGCGCTGCACACCACAGCCCGGAAAACGCTCACGAGCATTTCGACAAGCTGAACAAAGACCAGGCCTAAGGCGTCGTTGTGCGTCTGCGTCTGATCGCTGTCGGTTCCCGCATGCCCAAGTGGGTGGAAGAGGGTTGGCATGAGTATGCCAAGCGTCTGCCATCCGAGCTGGCGCTGGACCTGGTGGAAATTCCGCTCAATACCCGTGGCAAGAACGCCGACGTGGCACGCCTCATCCGTCAGGAAGGCGAGGCCATGCTGGCGAAAGTGCAGCCGGGCGAGCGGATCGTCACGCTTGAAGTGCATGGCAAGCCCTGGAGCACCGAGCAACTGGCGGGCGAGCTCGATCGCTGGCGTCTGGATTCGCGCACGGTCAACTTGATGGTCGGCGGTCCGGAAGGGCTGGCGCCGGAAGTCTGTGCACGGGCCGAGCAGCGTTGGTCGTTGTCGCCACTGACGTTGCCGCACCCGCTGGTGCGCATCCTCATCGGCGAGCAGATTTATCGTGCCTGGACCGTGCTGTCCGGTCACCCTTATCACAAGTAGCGCCGCTGCCTTCACTGTGAACCTGCCCTAAATGTCTCAGCCGATCCGCCTGAAAGACCACGAAAAGGACGCACGCCTGGTGCGCAGCCGAGTCGTGGTCGGTGCAGTCGCGGTCGTCGTGCTGATCTGCGTTCTGATCGCGCGGCTGTATTTCCTGCAGGTCATCCAGTACGAGTACCACTCGACGCTGTCCGAGAACAATCGCGTTCACGTGCAGCCGATTCCGCCGAGTCGCGGGCTGATCTACGACCGCAACGGCGTGGTCATTGCCGACAACCGGCCGAGCTTCAGCCTGAGCATGACCCGCGAACGTTCCGGTGACTGGACCCAAGTGCTGGACACCATCGTTCAAGTGCTTGAGCTGACGCCGGATGATCGGATCATCTTCGAAAAACGCATGAAGCAGGGGCGACGGCCGTTCGAGCCGGTGCCCATTCTGTTCGAGCTGACCGAAGAGCAAATCGCCCGTATCGCCGTTAATCAGTTCCGGCTGCCGGGCGTTGAAGTGGTGGCGCAGCTGGTTCGTCACTATCCGCAGGGCGAGCACTTCGCCCACTCGGTGGGTTACATGGGGCGGATCAACGAGAAAGAGCTGAAAAGCCTCGATCCCGTGAATTACAGCGGCACTCACCACATGGGCAAAACCGGTATCGAGCGCTTTTACGAGCCCGAGCTGCACGGCCAGGTCGGCTACGAAGAAGTCGAAACCAACGCCCGCGGCCGCGTCTTGCGCGTGCTCAAACGGACCGATCCGGTGCCCGGCAAGGACATCGTCCTGAGCCTCGACATCCAGTTGCAGGAAGCCGCCGAAGCCGCGCTGGCCGGGCGTCGCGGCGCCGTGGTGGCGTTGGACCCAAGCACCGGCGAGGTGCTGGCGATGGTCAGCCAGCCGAGCTTCGACCCGAATCTGTTCGTCACCGGAATCAGCTTCAAGGCGTACTCCGAACTGCGAGATTCAGTCGACCGCCCGCTGTTCAACCGTATTTTGCGGGGCCTGTATCCACCGGGTTCGACGATCAAGCCGGCGGTGGCGATTGCCGGTCTCGACACCGGCGTTATCACGGCGAGCACGCGGGTGTTCGACCCCGGCTATTACATGCTGCCGAACTACGACCACAAATACCGCAACTGGAACCGCACCGGCGATGGCTGGGTGGATCTGGACACGGCGATCATGCGCTCCAACGACACCTACTTTTACGATCTGGCCCACAAGGTTGGGATCGATCGGCTGTCGGCCTACCTGAACAAGTTCGGCATCGGCCAGAAAGTCTCGCTGGACATGTTCGAAGAATCCCCCGGCCTGATGCCGTCCCGTGACTGGAAACGTGTCACCCGGCGGCAGGCGTGGTTCCCGGGTGAAACACTCATTCTGGGGATCGGCCAGGGCTACATGCAGGCCACCCCGCTGCAGTTGGCCCAGGCCACCGCGCTGGTGGCGAACAGAGGCAAATGGAACCGCCCGCACCTGGCCAGGACCGTCGAAGGGCAGAAGCCGGTGGACCACAACCCGATGCCTGACATCGTCCTGCGTGATCCGTCGGACTGGGCCAAGGTCAACCACGGCATGCAGCAAGTGATGCACGGCGCTCGCGGCACCGCGCGCAAGGCCGCGATCGGTGCCCAGTACCGCATCGCCGGCAAGAGCGGTACGGCCCAGGTCGTGGCCATTCGGCAGGGCGAGAAGTACGACCGCTCGAAAGTCCAGGAACGCCACCGCGACCACGCCTTGTTCGTCGGCTTTGCGCCGGCCGACAGCCCGAAGATCGTCGTTGCGGTGATGATCGAAAACGGCGAGTCGGGATCGGGCGTTGCCGCGCCGGTGGTGCGGCAGGTCATGGACGCCTGGCTGCTTGATCCTCAGGGCCATCTGAAACCCGAATACGCCAGCAATGCACAGCCTCCGGAGACCGCGGCCCGTGAAGAGTAATTTCGACCGCATCCTGTCCAGCGAAGATGTGATGCGCCGTCGCGCCACGTTTCTGCAGAAGATTCACGTCGATGGCCCGCTGCTGATCCTGCTGCTGACGTTGGCGGCGGGCAGTCTGTTCGTGCTGTATTCGGCCAGCGGCAAGAGTTGGGACCTGCTGATCAAGCAAGCGACCTCCTTCGGCATCGGCCTGGTGTCGATGTTCGTCATCGCGCAGCTTGAACCCCGATTCATGGCCCGCTGGGTGCCCGCCGCCTACGTGATCGGCGTTCTGCTGCTGGTGGCGGTGGATGTCATGGGCCACAACGCCATGGGCGCGACGCGCTGGATCAACATTCCCGGGGTCATCCGCTTTCAGCCCTCGGAATTCATGAAGATCATCATGCCGGCGACCATCGCCTGGTACCTGTCCAAGCGCACGCTGCCGCCGCACCTCAAGCACGTGGCGGTGAGCCTCGGGTTGATCGGTCTGCCGTTCATTCTGATCGTGCGTCAGCCGGACCTCGGCACCTCGCTGCTGATTCTGGCCTCCGGCACCTTTGTGCTGTTCATGGCCGGCCTGCGCTGGCGCTGGATCATCAGCGTGGTGGCGGCAGCGGTCCCGGTCGCAGTCGGCATGTGGTTCTTCTTCATGCACGACTACCAGAAGCAGCGGATCCTGACCTTCCTCGACCCGGAAAGCGATCCGCTCGGCACCGGCTGGAACATCATCCAATCCAAGGCGGCGATCGGTTCGGGCGGCGTGTTCGGCAAAGGCTGGCTCATGGGGACGCAGTCGCACCTGGACTTCCTGCCTGAAAGTCACACCGACTTCATCATTGCGGTGCTCGGCGAGGAATTCGGGCTGGTGGGGATTTGCGCGCTGCTGCTGATCTATCTGTTGCTCATCGGCCGCGGGCTGGTGATCACCGCCCAGGCGCAGACGCTCTACGGCAAGCTGCTCGCGGGCAGCCTGACCATGACCTTTTTTGTTTACGTTTTCGTCAATATCGGTATGGTCAGCGGTCTGCTGCCGGTCGTAGGCGTGCCGTTGCCCTTCATTAGCTACGGCGGAACTTCGCTGGTGACGCTGCTGTCAGCGTTTGGTGTTTTGATGTCGGTCCATACGCATCGCAAATGGATCGCTCAGGTTTGATTAAGGTGAAGAACTCAATGCAAGTAGTGCGTGGCTGGGCTGCTCGATATGCGCCGCTGGTCGGTCTGATGGGCATCTTCGGCTTAGTGCAGGAATCACTTGCCGGTGACTATGACGGCTCTCCTCAAGTCGCCCAGTTCGTCAGCGAAATGACCCGCGATTATGGATTCGCGGGTGAACAACTGATCGATGTGTTCCGCGATGTGCAGCGCAAGCAGGCAATCCTCGATGCCATTTCCAGGCCTGCCGAACGCGTCAAACCGTGGAAAGACTATCGCCCGATGTTCCTCACCGACGCCCGCGTTGCCCGGGGCGTCGACTTCTGGCGTCAGCACGAGGCCGCCCTGGCGCGCGCCGAGCACGAGTACGGCGTGCCCGCTCAGGTGATCGTTTCGATCATTGGCGTCGAGACGTTTTTCGGCCGCAATACCGGGAATTACCGGGTGATGGACGCATTGTCGACCCTGGCGTTCGACTATCCCCAGCGCGCCGACTTTTTCCGCAAGGAGCTGCGCGAGTTCCTGTTGCTGTCCCGCGAACAGCAGGTCGATCCGCTGACGCTCAAAGGCTCCTACGCCGGGGCGATGGGCTTGCCCCAGTTCATGCCGAGCAGTTTCCGCGCCTATGCAGTGGACTTCGACGGCGATGGCCACATCAACATCTGGAACGACCCGGACGATGCAATCGGCAGCGTGGCCAGCTACTTTCAGCGTCACGGCTGGGTGGCCGGCCAGCCGGTTGTCAGCCGCGCGGACGTGCGCGGTGACCGCGTCGATCAGGGCTTGAGCCCAGGCATCGATCCGGTGAAGACTGTTGGGGAGTTGCGAGCGTTGGGCTGGGCGAGTCATGATGCGCTGCGCGACGACATGCCGGTCACGGCATTTCGCCTCGATGGCGACAAAGGCCCTGAATACTGGATGGGCCTGAAGAATTTTTACGCAATCACGCGATACAACCGCAGCGTGATGTACGCCATGGCCGTGCATCAACTGTCTGAAATGCTTGTTCAAGCCCGGGACGTCAAGTAATGCGGCCACTGCCGATGCACCAACCATTGAAACTGATGGCCTTCACGGCACTGACGGTGCTGATCGTCAGCTGCTCGACCAGCCGCCCGACGACAACGACGCAGCGGCAGCAGGGCAACGTCATTCGCTCGCAGCCAGGGCTGGACATCAACAGGGCGCACAAAGACGGCGCGCCATGGTGGGACGTTGATGTGTCGCGCATCCCCGATGCCATTCCGACCCTGCACACCGGCCCGTACAAGGCCAACCCGTACACTGTGCTGGGCAAGACCTATTTCCCCCTCAGCGATTCCAGGACCTATTCCCAGACCGGAACGGCGTCGTGGTACGGCACCAAGTTCCACGGGCAGAACACGGCAAACGGCGAAGTCTATGACCTGTATGGCATGAGCGCGGCGCACAAGACGCTGCCGCTGCCCAGCTATGTTCGCGTGACCAACCTGGACAACAACCGCACCGTGATCCTGCGGGTCAACGATCGCGGCCCGTTCTATTCGGACCGCATCATCGACCTGTCCTATGCCGCGGCGAAGAAGCTCGGTTATGCCGAAAACGGCACGGCGCGGGTAAAAGTTGAAGGCATCGACCCTTCCCAGTATTGGGCGCAGCGCGGCAAACCGGCGCCGCTGATGCTGGATCAGCCGCAAGTGGCAAGCAGCAATCCGCCGCCTCGGCAGGCAGCGGCTCCGGTGATTACCGCATCGGCCGGCACGATCGAGCAATGGACGCCGCCACCGCAGCAACACGCCGCTCCGGTCACGCCCGTGCCGATCGACGCAAAAAAAAACGCTTCCGGACAAGCGTCTGGGCTGTTTCTCCAAGTGGGAGCCTTCGCCAACCCGGACGCTGCGGAACTCCTGAGGTCGAAATTGAGCGGGATGGTCCGCGCGCCGGTGTTCGTGAGTTCGATCGCGCGCAACCAACAGACGCTCTATCGCGTGCGGATGGGACCGGTCGACACGCCGGGTGAAGCCCAGCAGCTGCAAAACAGCGTAAGGTCGGCCAATCTCGGCTCGCCAAGCGTCGTCACGTCGGACCAGTAACGCTTTCATCAGCGATTAACGCCCCGGCAACGGAGGCGCGTTTCGCTGCCTGACCGACGACATGCCGACCGGGTTTGTCGTTGTCAGCAGCTTTTCACGGCACGTTCTGTAGAATGTGAGCCCGTTTGCCGGGGTAGCCCGGCACCCGCTTTGCCCGCAAGGGCATGTTTGCCCATTAGCATTTTCGAGAGACGGATGAACATCACCAGCTTTGCAAAACGCCTTTGCCTGCTTATCCCGCTATTCACCACGCCTGCCGTGTTTGCGGTCGAACAGATGACGCCATCGCCACCGCAACTGGCTGCCAAGGCTTATGTGCTGATGGACGCCAACAGTGGCAACGTTCTGGTCGAAAACAATGGCGACCAGCGCCTGCCACCGGCCAGTCTGACCAAGCTGATGACCGCCTACATCGCCACGCTGGAAATCCGTCGTGGCCAGATCGGCGAAAACGACCCGGTGACCGTCAGCGAAAACGCCTGGCGCACCGGCGGTTCGCGGATGTTCATCAAAGTGGGCAGCCAGGTCACCGTCAGTGACCTGCTGCACGGCATCATCATTCAGTCGGGTAACGACGCCAGCGTTGCGCTTTCCGAGCACATCGCCGGCAGCGAAGACGCCTTCGCCGACCTGATGAACAAGACCGCTGCCGACCTGGGTATGGTCAACAGCCACTTCATGAACCCGACCGGCCTGCCGAACCCTGATCACTACGCCACCGCCCATGACATGGCCCTGCTGGCGCGCGCGATCATCCACGAAGACCCGGCGCACTACGCGATCTACTCGCAGAAAGAGTTCTTCTGGAACGGCATCAAACAGCCAAACCGCAACCTGCTGCTGTGGCGTGACAAGACCGTCGACGGTCTGAAAACCGGTCACACCGAAGAAGCCGGCTACTGCATGGTGTCCTCGGCCGTGCGTGATGGCATGCGTCTGATTGCTGTCGTGTTCGGCACCAACAGCGAGCAAGCTCGTGCTGCCGAAACCCAGAAACTGCTGACCTACGGTTTCCGTTTCTTCGAAACCCAGACCTTCTATCAGAAGGGCACCGAACTGGCTCAGGCGCCGGTCTGGAAAGGCACAGAGCGTCAAGTCAAAGCCGGTCTGGCTGAAGACCTGACCATGACCATGCCAAAAGGCGAGCTGAAGAAGCTGGCCGCGAGCATGACCATGAATCCACAGCTGGTTGCGCCGATCGCCAAAGGCGACGTCATCGGCAAGGTTGAGGTCAAGCTGGACGACAAGGTCGTGCACAGTGCCAACCTGATCGCTCTGGACGCCGTCGAGGAGGGTGGTATCTTCCGCCGCCTGTGGGATAGCATCCGCTTGTTCTTCTACGGTCTGTTCAACTGATCAACGATTGATCAAACGCTGACCGTTGCTCCGTACGCCCCCGTCGCCGACCGCGCCGGGGGCCTGTCCGTTTTCCGGCTTACGAGGCCGTTACTGCCATGACAGATACCGAAGTAAAAGCGCCAAAAATCGAATTTCCCTGCGCCGACTATCCCATCAAGATCATCGGCGACACGGGCGTGGGCTTCAAAGACAAGGTCATCGAGATTCTTGAGAAGCACGCCACCGTCGACATGAAAACCCTGGCCGAGCGCCAGAGCAGCAACGGCAAGTACACCACCGTTCAGCTGCACATCATTGCCACCGGGCAAGACCAGCTTTACGACATCAACAGCGAATTGCGGGCCACCGGCTTCGTGCACATGGTGCTGTGATGGGCGCGGCTCTGGGCTTTCGTGAACTCGGTCTGACCGACTACGAGCCCACCTGGCAGGCGATGAAACGCTTCACCGACGGCCGCGACCGCGAAACCGCCGATGAGGTCTGGCTTGTGCAGCATCCGCCTGTCTTCACCCAGGGCCAGTCCGGCAAGCCCGAGCATTTATTGCTTCCGGGGGATATCCCGGTGGTGCAGGTCGATCGCGGCGGCCAAGTGACTTATCATGGCCCCGGCCAACTGGTGGCGTATCTGCTGCTGGACGTGCGCCGTCTGGGCTTTGGCGTTCGCGACCTGGTCACCCGGATCGAACACAGCCTGATCGACCTGCTGGCCGGTTATGGTGTCACCGCCACAGCCAAGGCTGATGCGCCAGGGGTCTACGTCGACGGCGCCAAGATTGCCTCACTGGGGCTGCGCATCCGTAACGGCTGTTCGTTTCATGGCCTTGCGCTGAACGTCGATATGGATCTGGACCCTTTTAAACGGATAAATCCCTGCGGGTATGCGGGGCTGGCAATGACCCAGCTGCGCGAACAGGCAGGTCCGATTGAATTTGCCGAGGTTAGTGCCCGGCTGCGTGCGCAGCTCGTCAACCACCTCGACTACGCTGAGCAGACGACCCTAACGGGCGGAATCGATTGATATGACTACTGCGTATGAGGCAGCTGACACTGTCGTGAATACAGAGAATGCCGTACAAACCCTGATCCCGACGGTGAACGTGGCCACGCCTGAGCGTGTGGCGCGTCCTAAAGTGGAAGCCGGCGTGAAATTGCGCGGTGCGGAAAAAGTCGCGCGCATCCCGGTGAAGATCATTCCGACGGTCGATCTGCCGAAGAAGCCGGACTGGATTCGTGTGCGTATCCCGGTCTCGCCGGAAGTCGACCGCATCAAAGCGCTGCTGCGCAAGCACAAGCTGCACAGCGTGTGCGAAGAGGCGTCCTGCCCGAACCTGGGCGAGTGCTTCTCTGGCGGCACCGCGACCTTCATGATCATGGGCGACATCTGCACCCGTCGCTGCCCGTTCTGCGACGTCGGCCATGGCCGTCCGAAGGCGCTGGACACCGATGAGCCGAAGAACCTCGCCGTCGCCATCGCTGACCTCAAACTCAAGTACGTCGTGATCACTTCCGTGGACCGTGACGACCTGCGCGATGGCGGCGCGCAGCACTTCGCCGACTGCATCCGCGAAATCCGCATGCTGTCGCCGAACGTGCAGTTGGAGACCCTGGTCCCGGATTACCGTGGCCGTATGGACATCGCGCTGGAAATCACCGCCGCGACGCCACCAGACGTCTTCAACCACAACCTGGAAACCGTACCGCGCCTTTACAAGGCCGCGCGTCCGGGTTCGGATTACCAGTGGTCGCTGACCTTGCTCAAGCGTTTCAAGGAAATGGTCCCCCACGTGCCGACCAAATCCGGGCTGATGCTGGGCCTGGGCGAGACGGATGAAGAAGTCATCGAAGTCATGCAGCGCATGCGCGAGCACAACATCGACATGCTGACCCTGGGTCAGTACCTGCAACCGTCGCGCAACCACCTGCCGGTGCAGCGCTTCGTGCACCCTGACGTATTCGACTGGTTCGCCGAAGAAGGCTACAAAATGGGCTTCAAGAACGTCGCCTCCGGCCCCTTGGTCCGTTCCTCGTACCATGCGGACGAGCAAGCCAAGCTGGTCAAGTCGCTGCTCACGGCGGGTTGATCACGGCGTCGCTGACGCAGAAAGCAAAACGGGCCGGATAGAAATATCCGGCCCGTTTTTTTGTGTTGCGTTTCATTCTGCGCAGTTAAGGCTGGCGCAACTGCTGCAGCAGTTCCTGGGTTGGATACCCGTCCGCAGGCCAGCCAAAGGATTGCTGCGCGCTGCGAATCGCCTTGCGCGTGTTGGCGCCGATGATCCCGTCCGGCGCGCCTGCGTCGTACTGCCGGGCCGAGAGCAGCGTCTGCAGCTCGATACGCTCGGTGCGGCTCAGCGGACGATCACCGCGCGGCCAGCTTCCCTGCACATAACCGCCGCCGCTGAATCGTTCGGACAGCAAGCCGATCGCCATCGCATAGGACGACGAGTTGTTGTACTTCAGGATGGCGCGGAAGTTATCCATCACCAGAAAGGCCGGGCCTTTATAGCCCGCAGGCAGCAGCAAGGCGGCTTGTTGTTGCAGCAGATTGGCCGGCAGCGCAGAGCCGCTCGGCAGCTTCAGGCCCAGCTGCTGCCATTCGCCGATGGATTTGCGCGTTGAGGCGTCCGCCAGGGCGTAGTCAAACCCCTGAGCCAGCTGCACTTCGAATCCCCAGGGCTGGCCTTTCTGCCAGCCCGAGCTTTGCAGGTAATGTGCAGTGGAGGCCAGTGCGTCGGTGGGGGAGTTCCAGATATCACGGCGACCGTCGCCGTCGAAATCCACCGCGTGGGTGTTGTAGGTCGTCGGTATGAACTGCGTCTGGCCCATGGCGCCAGCCCAGGAGCCCAGCATGCTCGGCGCATCGATGTCGCCGTGCTGAATGATCTGCAGCGCGGCGATCAGTTGATCCTGGGCGAACTGTGGTCGGCGTCCCTCATAGGCCAGCGTCGCCAGCGAGCGAATCACCGACTGCGTGCCCTGGAACTGACCGAAGCTGCTCTCCATCCCCCACACGGCGACCAGTGCCTGGCGATCGACGCCATAACGCTGCTCGATGGCGCTCAGCGCGTCGGCGTATTGATTGAGCAGGGCCTGACCCTTGCGTACACGCACGGCGGACATTGCGCCGTCGAGGTATTCCCACACCGGACGACTGAACTCCGGCTGGCTGCGATCGGCCTTGACCACGCTCATGTCCGGCGTGACGCCGGCAAATGCGTTATCAAACACCTCCGGGCGCACACCCGCGTTCAGCGCGAGAGCACGAAACTGGCTCTGCCACTCGCTGAAGGTCATTGCGGGCTGGATTTCAAAGTTACCGTCGTCAGGTTGCGCAACAGCGCCGGAGGGCACGGGCAGACTTTTGACGACTTGCGCCGCGGGTGCGGCCTGGAGCGGGGTGGCAACGGCAGCGGTAGGCTGCTCGGCACAGGCGACCAGCGCGAAGAGGCTGGAAGCGGCGATCAACTGGCGGAGGTGCCAGCGACGGGGAAAGCTTGGGGGCATTCTGGGGTCCACAGGGCTAAACCGGAAGGTGCAGACCTTAACATGCCGGCCCTGTCGGTGGGGCGTCAGTCAGTAACCTGAAGTTTTCAAGCCGCCATAACGGAAGAAGCCTCCCAGCTTTTAGACTGGAAGGCTTCGCGGCGGTAGCTGCCTTTGCCCTTGCCAGGTTGTTCCTGACGGCTGCGGAACAGTGGCTGGGCGATGATGGATTTGGCCTTGTTCGGCCGCTTTTTGGCTTTGCTCATGGCGTTCTCGCTCAAGTGGTGGGGTGGAGCAGCGGGGATATTCTGCCAGTTAGGCGCCGCTGTCCAATTAACCTGAGCTATCGAAACGTTACAGATTATTCCGCCGGCAATGCCAGCCGTTGCCCCGCCATCAGCAGCGTCAGACGACTGAGGCTGCTCCAGACCGATCCCTGGGCCTGGCCTTTGATCTGCGCGTCGATGTGTTGGGCGTCCATCAACAACTGGCCCCAGCGTCGCGCCGAGTGGCGTTGCAAGGCTTTGCTCATCAACGGCTTGCGCTTGTCCCAGATGGGCGGACGCGCCTGGCTGAAGGCTTTGTCCAGCGGGATGCCCTGACTGAACTGCAACGCCAGATTGGCCAGCACGCGAAGCTCGCGGGACAGCGCCCAGAGAATGACCGGAGGTTCGACGCCTTCGCCGCGCAGGCCTTCGAGCATCCGCAGCGCGTGGGCCGCTTCGCCGTTGAGGATGGCGTCAGTCAGACCGAAAACATCGAAGCGTGCGCTGTCGGCCACCGCCGCCTGCACGGTCTCGACCGTGATCTGGCCTTCTTCGGCCATCAGCTTGAGCTTTTCGATTTCCTGCGCAGCGGCGAGCAAGTTGCCTTCAACCCGCGCCGCGATCAGTTCGATGGCGTCCGGGGTCGCTGCGAGGCCGGCCTGTGACAGGCGCTGACGAATCCATTGCGGCAACTGGCTGGCGTCCACCGGCCAGATCTGCACGAACTGTGTCTGCGGCCCTTCGACCAGCGCTTTGCCCCATTTGGTTTTCTGCGCCGAGCCGTCGAGCTTGGGCAGGCTGATCAACAGCAGCGTGTCTTCGGCAGGGCGGCCGCAGTATTCCAGCAGTGCGGCGGCGCCTTTGTCGCCGGGTTTGCCGGACGGCAGGCGCAACTCCAGCAGCCTGCGCTCGGCGAACAGCGACATGCTCGCGCCCGCCTGAAGCAGGGTGCCCCAGTCGAAGCTCGAGTCGGCGCTGAACACCTGACGTTCGTCATAGCCTTGCTGGCGCGCAGCCGCACGGATGGCGTCGCACGCCTCCTGACATTGCAGCGGGTCATCGCCGCTGACGATGTAGACAGGCGCAAGCGCACCTTGAAGGTGTTTGGAAAGCTGGGCGGGGGCGAGTTTCATGGGTCAGAAAAGATCAGGGCCGGCGAACCGGCCCCGACGCCGTCACTTGGACGGGATTTCGATAGGCGACTGCTGTGGCGTCTCGTCGCGAATGCGCTGAGCAGCGGCTTCGGCATCCGCCTGGGCGCGGGCAGCGGCGTCGGCTTTGGCTTGCAGCTCGTCAAGGCGCTGAGGTGTCAGCTGCTGCAGACGGGCCAGCACTTTCTGCACGAGGTCAGTGCGCATTTCCTTACGGATCTGATCGGCTTCCTGGTCAGAGCCGATCAGGTTGTTGCCGTCATGGACAAAGACTTTCTGCGACTGCACGGAGTCATCAAGCAGCAGAACATCTTTGCTGCCGTGAATTTCGTACTTGAGCACGGTGGTCAGCTCGTATTCGGCGGAGCGACCGGAGCCGGCGTAGCTCGCCGTGCGCTGGGCTTCGTCTTCACGGGCGATGAACAGCTTGTACTGGGCGCCGGTGTAGACGTGCACGCCGCTGTTGGTCAGGGTCTGACGCAGCTGGGTGACGACGTCGCCGTAAGCGTCGCGCGCGCTCACGTCCAGTTCCTTGATCGACAGGGCGTTGGTGCCGGTGCCGCGCAGCTGGAAACCGCAGGCGCTCAGCAGAACCGCGAGTCCCATTACCAGCAGATTGCGTTTGATCATCTTGTTGCTCCCTTGAATCCGTTAGAACCCGGCATCCCGGGTTCTTGAAATTTATGCGGGGCCTGCAGACAGGCGCCCGATGATTGCGTCAGCTGGCGACGATATTAACCAGTTTGCCCGGCACCACGATGACCTTGCGGATCGTCAGGCCGTCGATGAAGCGCAGCACGTTTTCGTTGATCCGTGCGGCAGCCTCGACTTCCTCGCGGGTGGCGCTGGCCGGCATCTCGATATGGCCACGCAGCTTGCCGTTGACCTGAATCACCAGCTGCAACGTGTCCTGCACCAGTGCCGAGTCATCCACCACAGGCCAGCCGGCGTCGATGATTGGACCTGAGTGGCCCAGCGCCGCCCACAATTGGTGGCTGATGTGCGGGGTGATCGGCGCCAGCAGCAGGGCGACCGTCTCCAGACCTTCCTGCAACAGCGCGCGGTCCTGAGCCGACACCTGCGGCGCTTTTTCCAGGACGTTCATCAGCGTCATCACCTGAGCGATAGCGGTGTTGAATTTGTGGTGTTGGCCCACGTCCTGACCTGCCTGCTTGATGGCCAGGTGGATCGAGCGGCGAATGGCCTTCTGGTCGTCGTTCAGCGCGGTTTTGTCGAGTGCGCCTGCAGCGCCCGCCGTCACGTGAGCCTGCGCCAGACGCCAGACGCGCTTGAGGAAGCGGTGGGAGCCTTCCACGCCGGAGTCAGACCACTCCAGGCTCATGTCAGGCGGCGAGGCAAACATCATGAACAGGCGGCAGGTGTCGGCGCCGTACTGGTCGATCATCGACTGGGGGTCGACGCCGTTGTTCTTCGATTTCGCCATCTTTTCGATGCCGCCGATTTCAACCGGCTGGCCATCGGCAATCAGCTTGGCGCCGATAATCTTGGCCTTGCTGTCGCGTTCGAACTCGACATCCGCCGGGTTGAACCAGGTTTTGCTGCCGTTGGCTTCCAGACGATAGAACGTCTCGGCCACGACCATGCCCTGGGTGAGCAGGTTCTTGAACGGCTCGTTGGAGCTGACCAGGCCTTCGTCGCGCATCAGCTTGTGGAAGAAGCGCGCGTACAGCAGGTGCAGGATCGCGTGTTCGATACCGCCGATGTACTGATCAACCGGCAGCCAGTGATTCGCGGCCTTAGGGTCAACCATGCCGCCCTCGTAGTGAGGCGAGGCATAGCGGGCGAAATACCACGAGGACTCGACGAAGGTGTCCATGGTGTCGGTTTCGCGCTTGGCCGGCGCACCGCAGGTCGGGCAGCTGCACTCGTAGAACTCTGGCATGCGCGCCAGTGGCGAGCCCGCGCCGTCCGGTACCACGTCTTCAGGCAGCTTGACCGGGAGTTGATCTTCCGGGACAGGCACGTCGCCGCACGTGTCGCAGTGAATGATCGGGATCGGGCAGCCCCAGTACCGCTGGCGACTGATGCCCCAGTCGCGCAGGCGGAACTGGGTGCGTGAGTTGCCCAGTTCTTTCTTGAGCAGCGCGGCTTCCATGGCGTCGAACGCGCCGGTGAAGTCCAGGCCGTCGAACTCACCGGAATTGATGAGCTGGCCGTGCTCGCCGTACGCGTCCTGCCAAGGCGCAGGGGTTTCATCGCCCGCGCTGGTGCGCACAACGGCTTTGATCGGCAGGCTGTACTTGGTGGCGAACTCGAAATCGCGTTCGTCGTGTGCAGGCACGGCCATGACCGCACCGTCGCCGTAATGCATCAGCACGTAGTTGGCGACCCACACCGGGAGCTTCTCGCCGGTCAGCGGGTGCTCGACGAAGAGCGAGGTCGGCAGGCCTTTCTTTTCCTGGGTGGCGACGTCGGCTTCGGCAACGCTGCCGCTTTTGCATTCGTTGATGAACGCTTGCAGCTCGGGATTATTCTGCGCGGCCAGGGTCGCCAGCGGGTGCTCGGCGGCAACGGCCACGTAGGTCGCGCCCATGAGGGTGTCGGGGCGGGTGGTGAAGACTTTCAGGGTGCCGGCTTCGCCGATGGACGCCTGGTCGTACGGGAACTGCACTTCCATGCCACGGGATTTGCCGATCCAGTTGCGCTGCATGGTCTTGACCTGTTCAGGCCAGCCCGGCAACTCGTCGAGGCTCTCCAGCAGCTCATCCGCGTAGGCGGTGATCTTGAAGTAGTACATCGGGATTTCGCGTTTTTCGATCACCGCGCCCGACCGCCAGCCGCGCCCGTCGATGACTTGCTCGTTGGCCAGGACGGTCTGGTCGACCGGGTCCCAGTTCACGGTGCCGTTCTTGCGGTAGATCACGCCTTTTTCGAACAGGCGAGTGAACAGCCATTGTTCCCAGCGGTAGTAATCGGGTTTGCAGGTGGTGATCTCGCGGGACCAGTCGATCGCCAGACCCAGGCTCTTGAGCTGGTTCTTCATGTAGGCGATGTTTTCGTAGGTCCACTTGGCGGGGGCGACGTTGTTCTTCATCGCGGCGTTTTCCGCCGGCATGCCGAACGCGTCCCAGCCCATCGGCTGCAGCACGTTTTTGCCTTGCATGCGCTGATAGCGGGCGATCACGTCGCCGATGGTGTAGTTGCGCACGTGACCCATGTGTAGCTTGCCGCTGGGGTAAGGGAACATCGACAGGCAGTAGAAGGTGTCCTTGCCTGGCTGTTCACTGACTTCAAAAGACTTTTGCTCGTCCCAGAAGGTCTGGGCGGCGGCTTCGATTTCGCGGGGCTGGTAGAGTTCGTGCATGGCTACTTTTGGCTGAAATGAGTGACCCTTGACCGCTTCTCGGCGTGACCGGATCAGGAAGCCTTCGCATGCCAGACGGGGCCGTCCGCATTGCGATGCATCCATGCCCGGTTGGGCGGAAGTGGATTTACAGGAAGCGCCGTAGCATACATGAGGCTACCAAGCCGAGGGAAACCCTGATTGCGTGCTCAAGACTCGGCATCTGCGGCATCCGCCGTTGGTCGCGGCATCGCGCCGGTTTTTGCAGCGGCGCTAAGCTCACTGACGGGGGTAAGTGTTTATCTTCAGTGAGGTGAACGGATGGCAGAGCTGCAGCATGAAGTAGAGCAACCTGATGTGTATGACCGTCTGATCGATCGTCTGGGCCTGGCTCTGGACACGGCAAAAACAGCGGTGCGACTTCGAAACGAATCCCCCGTTGAGCTTGAGTTGCGTGGCTTGAGTCACGCCGAGTTTCAGTTGATCGAGGCTTATCTGGGCAGAACCGAAGTCGTTGTCAAAGAGGATTCTCCGATCGCCACGAGGGGAAGTTCCAGCACCTCACGGGAGCCTTCAGAGCCGATGCGAGCGCCCCATCCCCACGCCAATGTCATCTGGCTCAAGGATCAGCGCCGAGCCAAGGTGTCGGCAAAGTTGAGTCGCTACAGTTCCAGCAAACATTTCAAGCGTTAACTTCTGCGGGGGCTGACCCCGGCCAATCGAGCATTGCTGCTTAGCGTCATTGCTTCTAGGCTTCGGGCATCTTTGGAGATGCCCGATGCCCTTTCGTTACTTCATCAAAAATCTGCTGCTGCCTCCGGGCCTATTCCTGTTGTTGTTAGTGCTCGCCTGGTGGTTGAGAAACAGGCGACCAGTGTTGGCGCGGGTGCTGTTCGTGATGGGCGTCGGCGGGATGGCCGCGATGAGTCTGCCGATTGTGGTGGAGTGGTCGGCGAAGGGCATCGAGCGCATCCCGCCGCTGCCGCAGAGCGAGTGGGCAACGCTGGCCCAGCGCGCCGATGCGATCGTGATTCTGGGCTCGGGCCGGGAACGCAATGACCCGAGCTGGGGCAACGACATCCCGACGGGGGTTGCGCTGGAACGCATGAGATACGCCGCGCGTCTGTCGAAGGCGTCGGGCCTGCCGATCCTCACCACCGGCGGGCTGCATTACGGCGAGCCGCCGAGCGAGGCGGCGATCATGGCCGACTCCCTGCGCGACGACTTTGGCGTGACTGTCCGTTGGCAGGAAGGTGAAAGCCGCACGACCTGGGAAAACGCCAAGATGACGGCCGCGATCTTGTTGCCGCAGGGCATCAAGCGCGTGGTCGTGGTGACCCAGGCGTGGCACATGCCGCGTTCGGTCTGGAGTTTCGAGAAGGCCGGGTTCAGCGTGGTTCCAGCCCCGGTCGGCTTCCTGAGCGTGGACAACGCCCGCCCATTTGGAGGCTGGACGCCGGAGGCGAGGGCGGTGTGGCAGAACGGGCAATTGATCAACGAAGCGGCGGGGTTGGTGGGGTATCGGTTGTTTTACCGGTGAGCTGAGCAGCAGGCGTTCGGTCCCGCTGTCAAAGCGCGTATCCCCTGACACCGCGCACGCTGTTAGTGGGACCGGCTTTAGCCGGGAAAGCGTCAGGTGTCACACCGCATATTTGATGGTGTTCGTGCGCGCCTCTTCCCGGCTGAAGCCGGTCCCACTAATAGTCCGCGTGCATTCAGTCAGGCTGTTGCCCAGTTGTAGGATCGCGTGCAGTCGGGACTTGCTGCGGCTCAATGATGGGACCGCGCGCAGTCAGCAAGACTGGCCGCATTTATTGTGGGACCGGCTTTAGCCGGGAAGGCGTCGGGTGTCACACTGCATGTTTGATGGTGTTCATGCGGGCCTCTTCCCGGCTGAAGCCGGTCCCGCAGGGTTGTCATCATTCACCAGACATCTCTCGATACCCACTCACCCTAGGTAAAGCGTTTCACTGCTTTTACTGTTCGCCTTCACAACGAGGGAGAGCGGCGAAATGCATGGAAGCAAACATGAACGGTCTTTGCGTATCGGTCGATATTCCCAACAGGGAAACGTCTATCTCGTGACCTCTGTGGTGAAGGATCGCGCCCCTCTGTTCAGTGATGCTCAGATAGGCCGCCTGGTAGTTCAGGAAATGAAACGGTTGCACGACTCAGGCGTTGTGCACTCATTCGCCTGGGTGGTTATGCCTGATCATCTGCATTGGCTGTTTGAACTCAAGTCAGGATCACTGCCTGCACTCATGCAAGCGCTGAAGGGCAGAAGCGCTTTCGCGGTGAACAAGCTACATGGCGCAAAAAAAATGACATGGCAGAAGGGTTATCACGATCATGGGGTGAGAGCCGATGAAGACCTTGTTGAAATGGCCCGCTATGTCATCAATAACCCAATCCGGGCAGGGCTGGTGATGCGCCGGGCAGATTATCCACTGTGGGACTGCGAGTGGGAGCTTGAGTGGGACTGCCTGTAGCTACCCCACCAAAACACCACATGCTCTTAGTGGGACCGGCTTTAGTCGGGAAGGCGTCAGGTGTCACACCGCATATTTGATGGTGTTCGTGCCGGCCTCTTCCCGGCTGAAGCCGGTCCCACTAATAGTCCGCGTGCATTCAGTCAGGCGGGTGCAGGCCGACTGTAGGACCAAGTGCAGTCAGCGGGGCTGGCTGAGGCTTAATGGTGGGACTGTGCGCAGTCAGCGGGACTGGCTGTGGCTCAATGGTGGGACCGTCCGCATTCGGTGAGACTGGCTGAGATTTATTGTGGGACCGGCTTTAGCCGGGAAAGCGTCGGGTGTCACACCGCATATTTGATGGTGTTCGTGCCGACCTCTTCCCGGCTAAAGCCGGTCCCACTAATGGTCCGCGTGCATTCATTCAGGCGGGTGCAGGCCCAATTGTAGGATCGCGCGCGGTCAGCGGGACTGGCTGTGGCTCAATGGTGGGACTGTCCGCATTCGGTGAGACTGGCTGAGATTTATTGTGGGACCGGCTTTAGCCGGGAAAGCGTCAGGTGACACACCGCATATTTGATGGTGTTCATGCGGGCCTCTTCCCGGCTGAAGCCGGTCCCACTAATGGTCCGCGTGCATTCAGTCAGGCGGGTGCAGGCCAGTTGTAGGACCAAGCGCAGTCAGCGGAGCTGGCTGCGCTCGAGGGCTCATACCGCCTTCGCCATCCGACCCGCGAAGAACGCCCAGCCGATCAGCAGCAGTGACAGCGCGATCAACGGCCACGAGCGCCAGTGCAGGTACGGCGTGAGGTTTTGCATCGGGGTGACTTCGCCGTACATCACGGCGCGCTCGAACTGCGGCACGGTGGTAGTGATTTCGCCGAACGGGTCGATCAGCGCGCTGACGCCGTTGTTGGTGGCGCGGATCATCCAGCGGCCGGCTTCCAGGGCGCGCATCTGCGCCATCTGCAAGTGCTGCAGCGGACCGATCGAGGTGCCGAACCACGTGTCATTGCTCACCGTCAGCAGCAGATCGCTTTGCGCCGACAGCCCTGCGGCGAACTCCGGGTACACCACTTCGTAACAAATAAACGGCGCGATCTCATAACCCTTGGCCTGCAACAGCGCTTGCCCGGACGGCCCGCGGGCAAAGTCGGACATCGGCAGATTGAAAAAACCGATCAGCCCGCGCAATAGGTCCTGCAGCGGCACGTACTCACCAAACGGCACCAGCTTCTGCTTCAGGTAAGTGCCATCGCCTTCGCCGGTGACGGTAATGGCGTTGTAGTAACGGTATTCCCCGTGGGTGCCTTTCTCTCGCAGTGGCACGCCGGTGATCAGCGCCGAATCGCGCTCGGCCGCAAACTTGCCCATCACCGACAGGTAGCCTTCGACCGATTCCTTGAGCACCGGCACGGCGGTTTCCGGCCAGATGATCAGGTCAGCTTTCTTCGAGGTGAACGTCATGTCGCGGTACAGCGCCAGTTGCGCGTTGAGCGCCGCCGGGTCCCACTTCATGCTCTGTTCGACGTTGCCCTGCATGGCTGCGACGGTCAGCGGCTTGCCGGCAGGCTCGGTCCAGGCGTGATCTTTCAGCGCCATCCCGGCAACCCATGGCGCCAGCAGCAACACAATGCCTGCCGCCAATTTTGGCGCGCGCGTCCGTAAGCGGGGCAGATTGCACAGCAGCGCGGCACTCAGGGCGAGCACAAAGGAGATCAGCCACATGCCGCCCAGTGGCGCGAGTCCTTTGAGGGGGCCGTCCAATTGACTGTAGCCAGAATAAAGCCAGGGGAAACCGGTGAGGAACCAGCCGCGAAACATCTCCTGGCCGAACCACAGGGCTGCGAAGGCCAGAGAGTCTGCCAGCGGCGCTTCGTTGCGACGGATCCAGCGGGCCCAGATCCACGCCGGCAGGGCGAAGAAAAACGCCACCGCTGCGCAGAACAGCACCATCAGGAAAGCCGCCAGCCAGACCGGCGCCTCGCCATAGGTGTGGATGCTGACGTAAATCCAGCTGGTGCCGCCGCCGAACAGGCCGAACCCGTAGGACCAGCCGCGCCAGAGGGCCTGACGCGGTGTGAGGTCACGCAGACCGAGATAGAAAACCACCAGCGCGACAATCGCCAGGGGCCAGATATCGAACGGTGCCAGGGCCAGGGTAATCAACGCGCCGGCCACCATGGCCAGCAGGTTACCGGGCCAGCCGGGGCGGGTGATCCAGCGCATTTACATTCCTTAAAGCGGGTAGGGCATTACGTGCGGTTGATCGGGCTCAGGCGCAGCAAGTGAATACGACGGCTGTCGGCATTCAGGATGCGGAAACGGTACGCGCCGATTTCGGTGATTTCATTACGCTTGGGCAGATGCCCGAACGCGTTCATCACCAGACCGCCGACGGTGTCGAATTCGTCATCGGAGAACCCGCTGTCGAAGAACTCGTTGAAGCTCTCGATCGGGGTCAGCGCCTTGACCAGGAAATCGCCACTGGGCAGCGGCTTGATGTAGCTGTCTTCCTCGACGTCGTGCTCGTCTTCGATGTCGCCGACGATTTGCTCGAGCACGTCTTCGATGGTCACCAGACCCGCCACGCCGCCGTATTCGTCGATGACGATGGCCATGTGATTGTGGTTGGCGCGGAATTCCCGCAACAGCACGTTCAGGCGCTTGGATTCAGGGACGAAGGTCGCCGGGCGCAGCAGGCTTTTCACGTCGCCGCTGCCACCGTCTTCCTTGAGAATCAGCGGCAGCAGGTCCTTGGCGAGCAATACGCCCAGCACGTCATCGTGGCTTTCGCCGATGACCGGGTAGCGCGAGTGCGCCGAATCGATCACGGCCGGCAGGAATTCGCGCGGGGTCTGGCTGGCCTTGATGCTGATCATCTGCGAACGCGGCACCATGATGTCGCGGACCTGCAGGTCGGCGACCTGAATAGCGCCCTCGACGATGGCCAGCGCTTCACTGTCCAGCAGCTTGTTCTGATGGGCTTCGCGCAGCAGCTCCAATAGCTCCTGACGGTTTTTCGGCTCATGGGCAAATGCCTGGGTCAGTTTGCCCAACCATGACTTTTGCCCGTTGCTCGATCGGTCTTCGCTCATAGCCCTTACTCGTGGTCCTTGGCTGATGTTTCTAAATGGGGTGTATCGGAATGCGATGCTTTTGTATGAACAGCTTCGACAGGTTCGTCGTCTGCGTAAGGATCCGGATAGCCAAGTTCTGCAAGCAACTCCCGTTCCAGCGCTTCCATCTCTTCCGCTTCGTCATCATCGATGTGATCGTAGCCCAACAGATGCAGGCAACCATGAATCACCAGATGCGCCCAATGGGCATCCAGTGATTTGCCCTGTTCAGCGGCTTCACGGGTGACCACAGGCACGCAGATGACCAGATCGCCCAGCAACGGAATGTCCAGCATCTCGTCGGGGACGTCGGCAGGAAACGACAACACGTTGGTGGCGTAATCCTTGTGCCGCCACGTGTTGTTCAGCTCTCGGCCTTCCGCTTCGTCGACGAGGCGAATGGTCAGTTCCGAGTCAGCCGAACGCTGGCGCAGGCCCATTTCACACCAGAGGCGGAACTGGGCTTCGCTCGGGGCGCTGGCCTGACTCGCAAGTTGCAGATCCAGCTCAAGCATCGCGGCGAGTGTCCGGTGAACCGTGGGGGGCGGCCGGGTTGTCGGTGCGTTCTTCGTAGCGCTCGTAGGCTTCGACGATGCGCTGCACCAGCGGGTGGCGCACGACGTCCTTGGGCTTGAAGTGGGTGAAGCTGATGCCCGGCACGTCCTTGAGCACTTCAATGACGTGGTTCAGACCGGATTTCGTGCCCTTGGGCAAGTCGATCTGGGTCACGTCACCGGTGATCACGGCCGTGGAGCCGAAGCCGATACGGGTCAGGAACATTTTCATCTGCTCGACGGTGGTGTTCTGACTCTCGTCGAGAATGATGAAGCTATTGTTAAGCGTGCGACCGCGCATGTAAGCCAGCGGCGCGACTTCGATCACCTGCTTCTCGATCAGCTTGGCGACGTATTCGAAGCCGAGCATTTCGTACAGCGCGTCATACAGCGGGCGCAGGTACGGGTCGATTTTCTGGGACAGATCGCCGGGCAGGAAGCCGAGCTTTTCGCCCGCTTCTACGGCAGGACGCACCAGCAGAATGCGGCGGATGGTCTCGCGCTCAAGCGCATCCACCGCAGCGGCCACCGCCAGATAGGTCTTGCCGGTACCGGCCGGGCCGATGCCGAAGTTGATGTCGTTGGCGAGGATTTCCTTCACGTACCGCTGCTGATTCAAGCCACGGGGGCGAATCATGCCTTTCTTGGTACGCAAAGCGACGCCGACCTCGGCAGCAGGGTGGTTGTCCAGCTCTTCGACGCCGGATTCCTGCAGAAACAGATGGACCATGTCCGGTGACAGCTCGGTCGCTTTCGTTTCCAGATACAGCCGGCGCAGCAGGTTCTCTGCCGAGGTGGTTTGTTTGCGTTCGCCGATCATCTCGAACTGGCCTCCGCGATTGCGGATCTCGATGTCCAGGCGCTGTTCGATCAAGCGCAGATGCTCGTCGAATTGCCCGCACAGATTGGCGAAGCGGTGAGCCTCGATAGGTTCGAGGCTGAAGCGATGTGGTTCGATAGGTGCGTTCAAAGTGGTTTTGGGCCGCCCGACGGCAATGTGAAGTGACGTGAAGGATAACCCCTGCAGGCAGTGTCCGGAAGGGTTCGCGCACTAATGGGTAAATGAGGTCAGCAGACGCCCGGCAGGATGCCCTTTGGCAGACAGCCTGCCGGGTCCGTGCGCCGAATCGCGGGCCGGTGCAGCCGACGTATGGCGGCTGTCCGGCACCTGATTCAACGCTTGGGCCTGCACGAAAAAATAGACGTGACGATTACATTGGGGCGCTTTTGGCTTATTGCAACAACGACCCGCGGAGCGAGTGGGGTTGGGCGCTGTCGATGTACACGTCGGTAAACTGGCCGATCAGCCGGGGGTTGTCGCAGCGGAAATTGACGATCCGGTTGTTCTCGGTACGGCCCTGCAATTCGCCCGGGTCCTTCTTCGAATAGTCGGTGACCAGAATGCGCTGCACGGTGCCGGCCATCTTGCGGCTGATGTCCAGGCCCTGACGGTTGATCAGGTCCTGCAGCTGCTTGAGGCGTTCTTTCTTCACTTCTTCCGACGTGTCATCGGGCAGATCGGCTGCGGGCGTGCCGGGGCGCGCGCTGTAAACGAAGGAGTAGGAGAAATCCATGCCGACGTCTTCCACCAGCTTCATGGTTTGCAGGTGATCCTTCTCGGTTTCGCCCGGGAAGCCGACGATGAAGTCGGAGCTGATGCAGATGTCCGGTACCGCCGCGCGCAGCTTGCGCAGGCGTGACTTGTATTCGAGCACGGTGTGATTGCGTTTCATCGCTGCAAGAATCCGGTCAGAACCTGATTGCACGGGCAAATGCAGATGCTTCACCAGTTCCGGCACTTCGGCGTGGGCTTGAATCAGGCTGTCGGAGAATTCCAGCGGGTGCGAGGTGGTGTAGCGAATGCGGTCGATGCCGTCGATGGCTGCAACCACGCGGATCAATTCGGCCAGATCAGCGAGGCGCCCGTCGTGGGTTGTGCCGCGATAGCCGTTGACGTTCTGGCCCAGCAGGGTCACTTCACGCACGCCGTTCTCGGCCAGATGAAGCACCTCGTTAATGACGTCGTCGAACGGCCGGCTGACTTCCTCGCCACGGGTGTAAGGCACCACGCAGAACGTGCAGTATTTGCTGCAGCCTTCCATGACCGACACATAAGCGCTCGGGCCATCGACACGGGGCTCGGGCAGGTGATCGAATTTTTCGATTTCGGGAAACGAGACGTCAACCTGGGGCAGGCGCGTGATGCGCGCCGCGTCGATCATTTCCGGCAGGCGGTGCAGGGTCTGCGGGCCGAAGACCACGTCGACGTACGGTGCGCGGTCGCGGATGGCCGCGCCTTCCTGACTCGCCACGCAGCCACCGACGGCGATGACCATTTCCGGGTTCGCCAGCTTCAGTTCCCGCCAGCGGCCAAGCTGGGAGTACACCCGATCCTGCGCCCGCTCGCGGATTGAACAGGTGTTGAGCAGGATGACGTCGGCGTCTTCCGCCCGTGCGGTGACTTCCAGTGCTTGATGTTCGCCCAGCAGATCGACCATGCGCGAGCTGTCGTACTCGTTCATCTGGCAGCCGTGGGTTTCGATGTAAAGCTTCTTGGCCATGCGCGGGTTCATCAGGTGATTCAAAGAACCGCGCATTATAGGGATGCGGGCCCCGGCTTCCTAGCGTCGTCTAACCAGCGGCATGCTATAGTTCGCGCCCTTTTCAAAACGCTGACCACTGCCTGCCTGTTATGACCAAACGCGAAGCTCCAATCTACAAGGTGATTTTTCTCAACCAGGGACAGGTGTTCGAGATGTACGCCAAACAGATCTATCAGAGCGATCTGTGGGGTTTTCTGGAAGTGGAAGAATTCGTCTTCGGCGAGCGCACCACCGTGGTGGTCGACCCGAGTGAAGAGAAGCTCAAGGCGCAGTTCGATGGTGTCGTACGCAGCTTCGTGCCGATGCACTCGCTCGTGCGGATCGATGAAGTCGAGCGGATGGGCACAGCGAAGATCACCGAGGCGCGTCACACCGGCAACGTCATGCCGTTTCCGATGCCCATGCCGGACAAGTAACCGACGCTCTACAAGTAGCCGATACCGGACAGGCGATCGGCAATAACACCGGGATCAGGGCTTGACGCTGTCGGCAGGGAAGGGCGCGAACGGTGTGCGTCCTTCAGCGGTTTGCAGCTCCAGCAGGTATTTGCGGAAGATCTGCCCGAGCACTTGCGTGGCCACTCCGAGATCCTCGCGCTTCATCTGTGCCGACACTTCATCCGCCTGGTCCAGTGCATCTTCCGAACCGTTGACCGCCGCCATCTTCAGCACGATATACGCCTGAATGTTGTTGGCCTGCACCCCTTCGCCACGAAAGAACATCAAACCCAGCTGGTACTGCGCCTGGGCATGGCCCTGCAACGAAGCTTTTTCGAAATAGTTGAGTGCCTGGGGCAAGTCACGTGGCGCACTTTTGCCCTCGTAATAGAACTTCCCCAACTCGTATTGCGCCTGCGCATCCCCATCCTGAGCCGCCTGCTGACAAGCGGACAACGCTGCTGGCAGGTTGTCTGGCTGGGTATCGAGGGTGCAACGACCCACCGCCGGGATCAACAACGAGTTGCCACCTGCATTAGCCAGCAGGGGATGAAGAAGCAACAGGCAGCCCAATGCAAGGGTGCGGCCGGTGCGATTCATGGAAGTCGACTTACCTCTGAAAAAGGTGCGGGCATGCCCGTCCAGCGAAACGTGCTGGCTGCGCATTATGAAATAAGCGAGGGCAACCTTACAAAGTCTTTACTGATTTTCTGCTGCGCGGGCTTGATAGACCTGAATTCAGGGCGGTTGACCAGGCCGTAGACACTCGGGCGGCATCCGTTCCGCCCGGTCTGCCGGTCATTTCAGTTGAGCAAACGCCTTTTCTGCCGCGTCCAGCGTCTGCTGCAACTCCGCGTCACCGTGGGCGATGGAGGTGAAGCCGGCCTCGAAGGCGCTTGGCGCCAGGTACACGCCGCCTTCCAGCATCAGGTGGAAGAATTGCTTGAAGCGATTGGCGTCGCTGGTCATCACGTCCTGGAAGGTGACGATTTCTTTGGCGTCGCTGAAGTACAGGCCGAACATGCCGCCCGCCTGGGTGGTCACGAACGGGATGCCGGCGGCGTCGGCGCGCTGTTGCAGGCCTTCCAGCAGGCGCGTGGTGAACGCAGTCAGTTCGTCGTGGAAACCCGGGCGGCTGATTAGGCGCAGGGTGGTCAGACCCGCCGCCATCGCCAGCGGGTTACCCGACAGAGTGCCGGCCTGATACACCGGGCCCAGCGGCGCGATGTGCGACATGATTTCGCGCTTGCCGCCGAAGCAGCCGACCGGCATGCCGCCGCCGATGATCTTGCCGAAGGTGCTCAGGTCCGGCTTCACGCCGTAGTACGCCTGCGCGCCGCCGAGGGCAACGCGGAAACCGGTCATCACTTCGTCGAAAATCAGCACCACGCCATGTTCGTCGCAGGCCTCGCGCAGGCCTTGCAGGAAACCCGGCGCGGGCGGCACGCAGTTCATGTTGCCCGCCACCGGCTCGACGATGATGCACGCCACTTCCTGGCCAACGTCAGCCAGCATCGTCTTGACCGCGTCGATGTCGTTGAACGGCAGGGTCAGCGTGTGCTTGGCGAACGCCGCCGGTACGCCGGGCGAACTCGGTACGCCCAGGGTCAGTGCCCCCGAACCGGCTTTCACCAGCAGGCTGTCGGAGTGGCCGTGGTAGCAGCCTTCGAATTTGATGATGCTGTCCCGACCGGTAAAACCACGGGCCAGACGGATCGCGCTCATGGTCGCTTCGGTGCCGGAGCTGACCATGCGCACCATTTCCATCGACGGCACGATCGAGCAGACCAGATCGGCCATCT
Organism: Pseudomonas sp. W5-36; assembly: GCF_046540455.1. Lineage (NCBI taxonomy): Bacteria > Pseudomonadati > Pseudomonadota > Gammaproteobacteria > Pseudomonadales > Pseudomonadaceae > Pseudomonas > Pseudomonas sp. W5-36. Next base: position 153,667 of record NZ_JAXCIQ010000013.1, read on the forward strand.
CGGTTTCCATCGCCGTCGGCGCGCCGTACGACAGACCGTGTTCCAGCTGCTTGCGCACGGCGTCCAGCACGTCCGGGTGGCTGTGGCCCAGAATCATCGGGCCCCACGAGCCAACGTAATCGACGTAACGCTTGTCGTCTTCATCGGTGACGTAGGCGCCCACCGCGTGCTTGAAGAACAGCGGCGTGCCACCGACGCTTTTGAAGGCGCGGACCGGCGAGTTGACGCCGCCGGGGATGTGTTTCTGGGCGTTGGCGAACAGGGTTTCAGAACGGGACATGATGAGGTCTCTGTTTGAATCGGGAATGAATGAGTGCGTAACCGGCCTGATTCAGAATCAGGCGGGCTTGAACAAATCGTTGAAGGCGCGGGCGCGGCGGGTGACTTCCTGGGTGGTTTCCGCGCCGAACAGCCCGTGCACGACGGCCAGCAAGTCGGCGCCATGGGCCACCAGCGGCGCGGCGTTTCCCAGGGTAATCCCGCCAATCACCGCGATGGGCAGATTGATGCGCTTGCGCGCCTGGCTGAGCAGGTCGAGGCTGCAGGTCGGCGCGCCGGGTTTGGTCTGGGAATTGAAAAAGCGGCCGAAGGCGACATAGGTGGCGCCGTCGGCCTTGGCCTTGTCGGCCAGCTCAAGCTGCGCGTGGCAGGTCGCCCCGACAATGGCTTTGTGACCGAGCAGGGCGCGGGCGTCCGGCAGCGAGCCATCGGTTTGCCCCAGATGCACGCCGACACCCAGCCGCGCGGCCACTTCGGCGTCGTCGTTGATGATCAGGCGGGTCTTGTAGCGCTCGCACAGTTTGAGGAGCGCTGAGGCCTCGCGCAGGCGGCGGGTCTCGTCACCGGATTTGTCGCGGTATTGCAGAAGGGTCACACCGCCATCGAGGGCGGCTTCGACGTAAGACAGGAATTTGCCGGCCAACAGCTGGCTGTCGGTCACGGCATACAAGCCACGTAATCTCATCAAGGTGCCTCTTTTTCGTGGCGTTACGAGCAGAAATCCAGCGGCAGGCGGCGCGGAACGAATTGTCCCCGGCCCAGCTGTTCGGCATCGCGCAGCGTGCGCCAAGTGTAGTCCAGCGCCATTTGCACAGCGCCGATCAGGTCCTGACCCTGGGCCAGTCTTCCCGCCAGTGCGCTGGCCAGTGTGCAGCCGGAGCCGTGATAGCTGCCCGGCAGACGCTGACAGGTAAAGGTGCGTGACTGACCGCCGCGGATGTACAGGCGGTTGTGAACTTCGTGCTCATCGCCATGACCGCCGGTAATCAACAGGTGCTCACAGAACGGCAGCAGCTTCTCGGCGCACTCATCGGCCGTGCCTTCAGGCAGCTCAGCCAGAATGCGCGCTTCCGGCAGGTTCGGCGTGGCGATAGTCGCCAGAGGCAAAAGACGCTCGCGCATGGCGTAACCCACTTCGTCCTTGCCCAACCGACCGCCGCCACCGGCACGCAACACCGGATCGCAGACCATGGGCAGGTGCGGATGCGCCGTCAGCAGTTCGACGACGGTGTCGACTATCTCCAGCGAACCCAGCATGCCCAGCTTCACTGCCGCGACGACGGAATCGTTGAGCACGGCATTGGCTTGCGCCAGCACCCACTCACGATCCAGCACGCGAAAGTCAGTGACGTTCACGGTGTCTTGAACAGTCAGGGCGGTGATGGCGGGAGCCGCGTGGCAACCCTGGGCGAGCAGGGCTTCGATATCTGCCTGCAAGCCGGCGCCGCCACTGGGGTCGTGACCGGAGAGACAGAGGACAACAGGGCGGGAGCTATAGATATTCATGGTGCGCGAGCTTACCACTAAAGTTTTTGCCGGTGGGACCGGCTTCAGCCGGGAAAGCGCCAGTACAAACACCATCAATTTTGCGGCAGGACGCATGCTGTTAGTAATTGGATGGACTCGCCCAAGCCGAGGCGTCAGTAGCGCCACGGTGGCATTCTTAAGAAGCCAACGACAGCGAGGGCGAGCCCATGAAAAAGCATACGATCAAAAGTAA
>NZ_JAXCIQ010000014.1:0-148668 GCF_046540455.1 Pseudomonas sp. W5-36
GCTTACTTCGTCCAACTCTTTGATTATCAAGGAGTTTTCCGTTTCGTCTGCGCCGGAAGTGGGGCGAATTATAGACAGATCCAGAGGGGCGTCAAGCACTTATTTGAACTTTATTCCGAACGAAGTGTAATCCGGCCGAACGCCTTCTTGCCGGCCTGACATACATGGGTCGCGCCCAACCTGAATACAAACCCGCGACCCACAACTTCACCATCTATACGCACGCCGCCAGATGCCAACAGGTCGCGAGCGACCGCAGCGTTCTTAACCAGCCCCGCCTTATTAAGGACGGCAGCAATCGGCATGTCTTCGGCTGCAGCGACATCAATCTCCGGGAGATCCTCCGGAAGCTCTCCATCCTTCATACGGTTTCCAGCAGAACGATGGGCAGAAGCCGCAGCTTCCTCACCATGGAAGCGCGCAACGATCTCTTCGGCCAGCTTGATCTTGATGTCACGTGGATTGGCGCCCGCTTCGCAATCCGCTTTAAAAGCAGCGATCTCTTCCATGGAGCGGAAGCTCAGCAGCTCAAAGTAACGCCACATCAGCGCATCAGGGATGGAGACGAGCTTGCTGTACATAATGCCGGGCGCTTCTTGGATACCTACGTAGTTACCCAACGACTTGGACATCTTCTTGACGCCGTCCAATCCTTCCAGCAATGGCATCGTCAGAACACACTGAGCCTCCTGACCATATGCACGCTGCAGCTCGCGCCCCATCAGCAAGTTGAATTTCTGATCGGTCCCGCCCAGCTCAACGTCGGCGCGCAAAGCAACCGAGTCGTAACCCTGGACCAGCGGATAAAGGAATTCGTGGATGGCGATGGACTGGTTCGACTTGTAACGTTTGTCGAAGTCATCACGCTCCAGCATGCGCGCTACGGTGTACTGGGAAGAGAGTCGGATGAAGTCTGCAGGACTGAGTTGATCCATCCAGGTGGAATTGAACGCCACCTCGGTTTTGGCCGGATCAAGAATCTTGAACACCTGAGCCTTGTAGGTCTCGGCGTAGTCGAGCACTTGCTCGCGGGTAAGCGGGGGACGGGTGGCACTCTTGCCACTCGGATCACCAATCATGCCGGTGAAGTCGCCGATCAGGAAAATCACCTGATGACCAAGATCCTGGAATTGACGCAGCTTATTAATAAGCACCGTGTGCCCGAGGTGAAGGTCGGGCGCGGTCGGATCAAAACCGGCCTTGATGCGAAGTGGCTGCCCACGCTTGAGCTTTGTGACCAGCTCGGCCTCGACCAGGAGTTCATCTGCACCACGCTTGATCAGCGCTAGCTGCTCTTCAACCGACTTCATAACCGCCCCGTAATGCCGTATTTCAAAGGGAAACAACCATACAAGATCAGCGCCCAAATACAAGTTCTGACAATAGGAGCGCGACGAATCGCGGAGCGAGCCGATCGCAAGCTTGCCTCAGGCGAGATTTGGTTATATTTTATACAGTTATTTCATCTTCATCATGTCATTCATCTTTTCCATTTCATCTTTTTCAAAGTCAAAATTACCTATGACCGACACTCCGCCTAAAGCGCCACCGCTTTATCCGAAGAGCCACCTGCTCGCAGCCAGCGGCATCGCCGCACTGCTTAGCCTGGCTCTCCTCGTATTCCCATCCAGCGACGTCGAAGCCAAACGAACCAACCTTGCTCTGGAACTGGACACACCTGCCGACCAGATCAAGCAAGAACAAGACGCTCAAGAACAGACTCAAGCCACAGAGGCACCCGTAGATTCTCCCTTCGCCCAGATCGAAGGCGATGCGGCTGAACCGGCTGATGCCGCCAAGACAGCAAGTGGCACCAAGGCCGCTCCGAAAGAGGTTGCTACTGCCAAAGGCCCGACCCACCGGGAAGTGGTGGTCTCAAAGGGCGATACGCTGTCGACGTTGTTCAGCAAAGTCGGCCTGCCTGCGACGGCGGTGCACGACGTTATTGCCAGCGACAAACAAGCCAAGCAGTTCAGTCAGCTGAAAAATGGCCAGGTGCTACAATTCGAGCTCTCGCCTGAGGGCAATCTCAAGCAGTTGCACAGCAAGCTGAGCGAGACAGAAAGCATCAGTTTGTCTCGCACGGACAAGGGCTATACGTTTACCCGTGACGTGAGCAAACCTAATGTACGCACGGCCTATGTGCATGGCACGATCAACAACTCACTGTCGCAATCCGCCCAGCGCGCAGGCCTCAGCCATACGATGACAATGGAGATGGCAAACATCTTCGGGTACGACGTCGACTTCACCCAGGATATCCGCAAGGGCGACGAATTCGATGTGATTTACGAGCAGAAGGTTGTCAACGGCAAGACGGTCAGTACAGGGAATATCCTTTCGGCTCGCTTCGTAAACCGTGGCAAAACCTACACCGCTGTGCGGTATACGAACAAACAGGGCAACACCAACTATTACACTGCGGACGGCAACAGCATGCGTAAGGCGTTCATCCGTACGCCGGTCGAATTCGCCCGCATCAGCTCACTGTTCTCATCCGGTCGCAAACACCCGATCCTGAACAAGATTCGCGCCCACCAAGGCATCGACTACGCTGCACCTCGTGGCACCCCAATCAAAGCCACTGGCGATGGCAAAGTCATCCTTGCCGGTCGGCGCGGCGGTTACGGCAACACTGTGATCATTCAGCACGGTGAAACCTACCGGACGCTGTACGGCCACATGCAGGGTTTTGCCAAGGGCATTCAGTCCGGATCCAGCGTCAAGCAGGGCCAGGTCATTGGCTATATTGGAACCACCGGCCTGTCCACGGGTCCTCATGTTCATTACGAGTTCCAGGTAAATGGCGTTCATGTCGACCCGCTGGGGCAGAAGCTGCCGATGGCTGATCCGATCGCCAAGTCCGAAAAACAGCGGTTCATGCAGGAGAGCCAACCTTTGATGGCTCGCATGGACCAGGAAAAGGCCACCATGCTGGCCTCGAGTAAGCGCTGACCCATGACTTTATATGTAGGTGTAATGTCCGGAAGCAGTCTGGATGGACTCGACTTCGCGCTGGTAGAACAGGATGACCGACCACGTTTGCTCGGCACCTACTACATTCCCATGCCGGACGACCTTCGCGCCGAACTGCTGGGGCTCTGCGCCAGCGGCCCGGACGAGTTGGCCCGTGCCGGCATCGCCGAGCAGAAATGGGTTCGTCTCGCGGCTCAAGGCGTACTGGCCCTGCTGGACCAGCAGAGCGTGTCAGCCGGTGAAATCCGCGCGATCGGCAGCCACGGCCAGACGATTCGTCATGAACCGGCCCGCGGCTTCACCATCCAGATTGGCAACCCTGCCCTGCTCGCCGAGCTAACGGGCATTACCGTGGTCAGCGACTTCCGCAAGCGCGATATCGCTGCGGGTGGCCAGGGGGCGCCGCTGGTTCCCGCCTTCCATGAAGCGTTGTTCGACGATAACAAAGACTACCGCGCCGTGCTCAATGTCGGTGGTTTCAGCAACCTCAGCCTGATCGAAATCGACAAACCGGTTTCCGGCTTCGACTCAGGGCCAGGCAATGTGCTGCTGGACGCCTGGATTCAGGCACAGCGGGGCGTGAGCTATGACCGCGATGGCGCGTGGGGCGCGAGCGGGACAGTCAATGATGCGCTGCTGAAGTCCATGCTCAGTGATCAGTTCTTTCAAACGAAGGGGCCTAAGAGCACGGGTCGTGAAGTATTCAACCTTGGCTGGGTTCACCACCATCTGTTCCAGATGCCAACGCTGAGACCCGAAGATGTGCAAGCAACACTGCTCGAAGTCACCGCATTGAGCATTACCGAGTCCCTGCAATCGGCACAGGCGCAGACCAAAGAACTGCTGGTCTGCGGCGGCGGCGCTCACAACAAGGCGTTGATGGATCGGCTGGCGGCGCTACTGCCGGCAACAAAGGTTTCTAGCACTGCAGAGTTCGGCGTTGATCCTGATTGGGTCGAAGCGATGGCGTTTGCCTGGCTTGCCCATTGCGCGCTGGAGAGCGTACCCGCCAACCGTCCAAGCGTGACGGGGGCCAAAGGCCTGCGAGTGCTGGGCGCGATCTACCCGGCCTGACCCAACGCCCACCATGCAAAACGCCGCGCAAATGCGCGGCGTTTTTGTGTGTATCGCCTGGATCAGATCGAGAACGAAGAGCCACAGCCACAGGTAGTCGCGGCATTGGGGTTCTTGATCACGAAGCGAGAGCCTTCCAGCCCCTCCTGATAATCCACCTCCGCACCTGCCAGGTACTGGAAGCTCATAGGGTCGACCACCAGACTGACGCCCTCGCGCTCGACAATGGTGTCATCATCGGCGACGTCTTCGTCAAAGGTGAAGCCGTACTGGAAACCGGAACAACCGCCACCGGTCACGAAGACACGGAGCTTCAGGCGATCATTACCCTCTTCATCGACCAGAGTTTTCACCTTGTGCGCGGCACCGTGGGTGAATTCCAAAGCCACTGGGGTAAAGGATTCAACGCTCATGTTCAAAATCTCCCGGCGCTAAGCCGTCATAATGCGTAATGACGCGCATTATCCGCTTCTCCTAGAAAATTGGTCAACTATTGTGACGGCAGCCACAGCTCGCAAGCGACAAGCCGCAAAAAACAGCCGCTATCACCAGCGAGTTGAGACTTGCCGCTTGAGGCCTGAAGCCGCTATTACGGCAACATCCCCGCATGGGACAGGCCTAGGCGTTCATCAAGGCCAAACATGATGTTCATGTTCTGCACGGCCTGGCCCGAAGCGCCTTTGACCAGATTGTCGATGACCGACAGCACCACTACCAAATCCCCGTCCTGAGGCCGATGCACGGCCATGCGGCACACATTGGCGCCACGTACGCTCCGGGTTTCCGGATGGCTTCCGGCGGGCATCACGTCGACGAAAGGCTCATTGGCATAGCGCTTTTCGAACAACGCCTGCAGATCGACCGACTTGTCCACGACGGTTGCGTACAACGTGGCGTGAATCCCACGGATCATCGGCGTCAGGTGCGGCACGAACGTCAGCCCGATATCGCCACCTGCAGCACGGCGTAGCCCTTGAGTGATTTCGGGGAGATGGCGATGGCCTTTAACGGCATAGGCCTTGAAGCTCTCGCTGGTTTCGGAATACAGCGAGCCCACACTGGCGCCGCGACCTGCACCACTGACACCCGATTTGCAGTCCGCGATCAGGCGCAATGGATCAGCAAGGCCCGCTTCGAGCAGTGGCAGAAAACCCAACTGAGTGGCGGTCGGATAGCAGCCAGGCACTGCAATCAGGCGCGCGCCCTTGATGTGCTCGCGATTGACTTCCGGCAGGCCGTAAACCGCTTCGTCGAGCAATTCGGGCGCGCCGTGGGGCTGGTTGTACCACTTGGCCCACTCGACCGGGTCTTGCAGACGGAAGTCAGCGGAGAGGTCGATGACCTTGGTGCCCGCGGCGAGCAACTCGCCCGCCAGCGCATGTGCGACACCGTGGGGCGTTGCGAAGAACACCACATCGCACGCGCCCAGCACTTTGACGTCCGGCACGCTGAACGCCAGGCCGTCATAGTGACCACGCAGGTTGGGATACATGTCAGCGACAGGCAAACCTGCTTCGGAGCGCGAGGTGATCGCAACCACTTCAGCCTCTGGGTGTTGCGCCAGAAGACGCAGCAACTCGACGCCGGTGTAACCCGTACCGCCGACGATACCGACCTTGACCATAACCTGCCCCTCAACCAAACCAGTGGAAAGCCGCTGATCATATGGGTCGATTGCCGATGGGACAACCGCGAACGTGACGTACGGGCGCGGAAGCCACTACTATTTGGCACCGTGTCCCTGGAAACAAACCAAAATGCTCTATCTCTGGATTAAAGCGCTGCACATCATTGCAATGGTGTGCTGGTTCGCCGCCCTGTTCTATCTGCCGCGATTGTTCGTCTATCACGCCATGAGCGAAGACTCCGTAAGCCGCGAGCGTTTCTGCACCATGGAACGCAAGTTGTACCGCGGGATCATGATGCCCTCGATGATCGCTACCCTGGTATTCGGTATCTGGCTGATCGTTCTCGCACCGGGTTTCCTGCAGCAAGGCTGGTTGCATGCCAAGCTCACCCTCGTTGTCCTGTTGATTGGTTACCACCACGTGTGCGGCGCGCAGGTCAAACGCTTCGCGCGCGGCGAACCTGGTCGCAGCCATGTGTTCTATCGCTGGTTCAACGAGGTACCCGTGTTGATCTTGCTGGCGGTGGTCATTCTGGTCGTCGTCAAACCGTTCTGACGCGCATTGCTCATATCGTATGAACTCAAGACAAGGAAGCCAGCATGGCGGAGCACTTCAAGATCGTTTTCGAGGGACAGCTGCGAACAGGCGTTGAGCTGGAGACAGCGCGCCAGAACCTAGCGCAACTGTTCAAGACTGAGGTGTCCGGCGTTGATCGTCTCTTCACCGGCAAACCCGTGACCATCAAGCGAAGCCTGACGCGGGACGACGCGCAGCGTTATCTCGCGGCGTTGAACGATGCAGGTGTCGAGGGCCGTATCGAGCCCGAGGAGCCCGTGTCATTGAGGCTTGAGGACGTGGTCGAAGACACTCCACAGCGTCCGGCTTTCGAACCTGCGGCCTCGCCCTACGCACCGCCGCGCACGCCGGCCAGACAAGACTGGCCCGCCGTGGGCGAATTGAAGGTGTTCTCCATTCAGGGGCGAATCGGCCGTTTGCGCTATCTGGCGTGGAGCCTGGCGCTGGTGGCCGTTGGCCTGCTGGTCGCCGCCCTATGCGTCGGCGTTCTCAGCGTTTCGCTGGTGGCGGGCGGACTGCTCGGCACCGTTGCCCTCGTTGCGTTCGTGGTTGTCAGCATCCAGATCGGCGCCCAGCGGTTGCACGATGCCGGTTGGTCAGCCTGGTTGCTGTTGCTGAATCTCGTACCGGTGGTGGGCAGCTTCTTTCCGATCGTGATGATGGCCGTCCCTGGCAACACGGGCCCGAATCGGTATGGTCCGCCGCCGCCTGGCAACACACCGCGCGTCAAGGTCCTCGCCATCCTGTGGCTCGCGGTGCTGGCGCTGGCCGTAGTGGCCGGGATGATGGGTGGTCTGAACACTGTTCAGGAGCAGGTCGAAGCCACCACCAGCGAATACGAGCAAGCGCTGCCTTACGACGATGACGCGGAACAACCGGTCGTTCCCGTTGATCCTGTCGATAGTGGTGACTCGTCCGACAGCAACGACGACCAATAACTATCTGGCAGCAAGGACGCTGTCTCAATACAAGCTGCAAACACTGGAGAATTGCATGACCCGTTATGCCATGGTCACAGGTGCATCCAGCGGTATTGGCCTGGCGATGGCCGAAGCCCTCGCCCGCCGGGGTCGCAACCTTATTCTGGTGGCCAGGCACCGGGAGATGCTCGAGAGCATCGCCATCGAGTTCACCCAACGCTTTGGTGTCGAGGTGCTGTTCCGTGCCTGCGATCTGGGTGAGCCGCTGCGCCTCTCGGGCTTTCTGCTTGAACTCGAGGAAGGCTCGCGAAGCATCGACTTGCTGGTTAACTGCGCTGGCATCGGCAACAGCGGGCCCTTTCTCGCTCAAGAGTGGGCGCAAGAGCAGGACCTGCTCGACCTTAATGTGCTCGCGTTGACGCGTCTCTGTCACACGGTTGGCAACCTGATGGCGGTGCAAGGCGGCGGCCAGATACTCAACGTTGCGTCGATCATGGGCTTTCAGCCGGGACCATGGATGAGCACCTACGCGGCGAGCAAAGCGTACGTCCTGCATTTTTCCGAAGGGCTTCGCGAGGAGCTGCACAAGACCGGCGTGAAGATTTCGGTGTTGTGCCCCGGGCCGACACGCACAGCGTTTTTCCGCACCGCACAACTGGATGCCGGCAAGTTTACGCACGACGACCACATGACCGCCGAGGAGGTCGCGCTGTACACGGTTCGCGCGCTCGACAAGAACCGTGCGGTGATCATCCCGGGTTGGCGAAACAGGCTACTGACACGCCTGCCGCGCTTTGCCAGTCGCTGGATGACGCGAAAGCTCTGGGGCTCGATGCTCAAATCTCGTACGTCAGTCTGACGGGGCACATCGCAACAAACGTCTGGGCGTGAACCGGGACGCTCAGTACACTGCCTTCATCCCCCTCGAAACGGAGCAAGAAGGCTGTGGATACTTTGTTTACCAAGATCATCAATCGGGAAATCCCGGCGAAGATCATCTACGAAGATGATCAAGTGCTGGCCTTTCACGACATCGCCCCCCAGGCGCCTGTGCATTTTCTGGTTATCCCGAAGAAGCCGATTGCCACCCTCAACGACGTGACTGAAGACGATAAGGGCCTGCTGGGCCACATTCTGTTCACGGCCCAGCGCCTGGCAAAAGAACTGGGTTGCGAGGACGGCTTCCGCGTGGTCATGAACACCAACGAAAAAGGCGGTCAGACCGTCTATCACATCCACATGCACGTGCTGGGTCAGCGCCAGATGAACTGGCCGCCGGGCTGAGTCATCCTCTCCGGTCTTCGTCGACCTGCCAGGTGCGCGCCAACGCCCCGGCGGGCTGACACCGGACAAGCCCGGTTACACCGTTTGAGGTAGACTGACCGCCGTGGATTTACCCGGAGGCGCCCATGGCTACCGAACGTCACTACTCCCCTATCGACCGTTTCCTGCTTCAAGCCGACGCAGCGATGAAGACGCTGCTGCCCGTCAGCGCGCACGCACATCGTCCTTCGCCTGCCATCGTTCAACCCGACGTCAAGATGAATGAGTCCGACACCCGGCATGTCGCAGGGCTCATGCGCATCAATCACACTGGCGAAGTCTGTGCTCAGGCGTTGTATCAGGGGCAGGCACTCACCGCGAAACTGCCTCAGGTGCGCAAAGCCATGGAGCACGCCGCCGAGGAAGAAATCGACCATCTGGTGTGGTGCGAGCAACGCATTCATCAGTTGGGCAGTCATACCAGTGTGCTCAACCCATTGTTCTACGGTGCTTCGTTTGGCATCGGCGCAGTGGCTGGCTTGATCAGCGATCGAATCAGCCTGGGCTTCGTTGCCGCGACGGAAGATCAGGTGTGCAAACACTTGAATGAGCATTTGGAGCAATTGCCAGTCGAGGATGAGAAGTCGCGGGCGATTCTCGAACAGATGCGCGCCGACGAGGAGCATCACGCAGAAAGCGCGATCGAGGCAGGCGGTTTCCGCTTCCCGGCGCCGGTGAAGTTCGGCATGAGCCTGTTGGCAAAAATCATGACCAAAACCACCTACAGGATCTGATCGAATCTGCGGTCGGCCGGCCTTTATCAGCGAACAAAGCTGCCGCGAAAGACCGGAAACAAAGAAGGCGCCTGAACAGGCGCCTTTTTTTGTATCACTGAGACCTTAGACCGGCATGTTGCGGCCGTAGAAGATTTCGAGCATCTCGTGCTTCACGCGGCCGGTCACCTGCTCGCGCTGTTCAGCGGAGAGATTGCTGGTGGCGTCGCCGAACAGGTAGTTGTCCAGCTCGAACTGCTTGAGCAGCATTTTGGTGTGGAACAGGTTTTCCTGATACACGTTCACGTCAGTCATCTGGTAGCTGTCGCGCGTGTCGTCGGAAAGGTAATTCTGGATCGAGTTGATCTCGTGGTCGATGAAATGCTTCTTGCCTTCAACGTCACGGGTGAAGCCGCGCACGCGATAGTCGACGGTCACGATGTCGGACTCAAACTTGTGGATCAGGTAATTCAGCGCTTTCAACGGGGAAATCACGCCGCAGGTCGACACATCGATGTCCACACGGAACGTGGCGATGCCGTCAACGGGGTGGATTTCAGGATAGGTATGAACCGTGATGTGGCTCTTGTCCAGGTGCGCGAGAATGGTTTCCGGCAGCGGACCCGGCGATTCTTCGATCTGGCTGTCAGTCGGCGTGACCGGCTGCTCGGAGATCAGAATGGTCACACTGGCGCCTTGTGGATCGTAGTCCTGACGCGCGATGTTCAGGATGTTCGCGCCAATGATATCGACGACATCGGTGAGAATCCGCGTCAGGCGTTCGGCATCGTACACACTGTTGATGTACTCGACGTAGGCCTGCTGGTCCTGCGGGGTTTCCGCATAGCAGATGTCATAGATGTTGAAGCTCAAGGTCTTGGTCAGGTTATTGAACCCGTGGAGCTTGAGTTTGCTTTTCACCGTTAAAAACTCTCTATATGGGTGCGGCGCTGGCCGCGTGATCAAGCATGCCCGTCAACTGAGCCCGGCTCAGCTGCGTAGGACGGTTAACACCTCTTCGCGTTGGCGATTTTGGTTGTCTGGTCGGAGGCGAGCCGGCTACCCGGCGGTCGCGCCCTGAAAAAGGGGCGCATTATGCAGACGTCAGAAGTCGCATGCCATAGCCTGCACCGCTTTTGTGAAAATTGAGCGTTGCTCAACCCAGTTCGATGATCTCGTAGTCGTGGGTGATTTCGACGCCGGCATTACCCAGCATGATCGACGCCGAGCAGTATTTCTCGGCGGACAGCTCGATCGCACGTTTGACCTGCGTCTCTTTGAGGCCGCGCCCTTTAACCACGAAGTGCAAATGGATCTTGGTGAACACCTTGGGATCTTCGTTGGCGCGCTCGGCTTTTAGGAACGCCTCACAACTCTCGATGGGCTGACGGGCTTTCTTGAGAATGCTGACCACGTCGTAATTGCTGCAGCCACCCAGGCCAATCAGCACCATTTCCATCGGGCGAACACCCAGATTGCGACCGCCGCTTTCTGGCGGGCCATCCATCACAACCACATGGCCGCTGCCGGACTCACCGAGGAACATCGCCTCACCCGCCCATTGAATACGCGCTTTCATCACCGGACTCCAATGCTTGAAAAATGGCGGCCAGCTTAGCACAGGGCCCTGCCGTCGCTGAGTGGACGGGACATGCCCGGCCACGACCGAAATGTAGGAAGTGTCTGAAAAATTGGCTAATTGCCGCTGTTGAACTGCGTCAAATGGCAACTACTGCCGATACCTCTAAGAATGCCTAAGGGCGCAGTTTTTTACGGGATACAGCCATGCTCGCCGTGCAGCCTCCGAACAAGATGAAAATCGCCGACAAACTGCTGCCGCACGCCCAGCGGCGGCGATGCCTGGCGAAGACCAATATTCTCTGCGCAGGCGAGGAGTCGGATTCGCTGTACCTGCTCATCAAGGGCTCGGTGACGATCCTGATCGAAGACAACGAAGGTCGCGAGATGATCGTGGCCTATCTCAATACGGGGGACTTTTTTGGCGAACTGGGACTTTTCGAGCAGACGGCCGCCGGTGCCCACCGCAGCGCCTGGGTGCGCGCCAAAACCGAATGTGAAGTGGCCGAGATCAGCTACGCCAAGTTCCGCGAGCTCAGTCAGCAGGATCCCGAATTGATGTACGCCATCGGTGCGCAAATCGCCGAGCGTCTGCGCAACACCACCCGCAAGGTCGGCGATCTGGCGTTTCTGGACGTCACTGGCCGCGTTGCCCGCAGCCTGCTCGATCTGTGCAAGCAGCCTGACGCGATGACCCACCCCGATGGCATGCAGATCAAAATCACCCGCCAGGAGATTGGCCGTATCGTGGGGTGTTCGCGGGAGATGGTTGGTCGTGTGCTCAAATCGCTTGAGGAGCAAAACCTGGTGCATGTCCGGGGCAAAACCATGGTGGTTTTCGGCACCCGTTAACACACGCACCGGGTATTGGCAGGTGAGTCAGATTCCGGCCAGCAGGCGTGTATAGCGTTCACTCATACGGCCAAGAAAATCCGGCGCGTCGAACAGCTCATGCAGAGCGATATGGCTTTGCGCTTCGCACCGCACATCGAGTTCACAGGTTTCATTGAAGCGATTGACTGCGTTGACCATCTCAACGCGCTCGTCATCCAGCAGCATCGCGGCATGGGCCAACACCACCGGCCGCTTGCCACCCTGACTCTGCCGCCAGCGCTGCGCAGTACCCACCATCTTGCGAGCGTTGAGGTTGACGTTGAAACGGCCATCGCAGAAGGCCCCTTCGACTTCGCCCAAGGATGCAGCGCCACCCAGCTCACTCAGCGTATCGAGGATCGGCTGACACAGGCGCATGTAGGCGTTCTCGATGCGGTCGCGATCCAGATCGGTATCCGGCTGCACATACACAAGCGCCACGTTGACCGTCGAGGGCGATTGCGGCACGGGCTCGCCGCCACTTTCACGCAACAGCACAGGCCAGCCACTGTCGGCGAGCGTTTCGCTGGCTTCAGTGAAGCCAGGAAGACGGCTCAACCGCCTTGGCATGACCAGCGCGCGGTCGGTAGGCCGCCAGAGCAGCAAACCGCTCTCGGCGTGCCCATCACACACTGACGCCAGCAGATCCTGCTCGGCCTTGAGGCCGGCTTCAACGCACGTTGCCAAGAGCTGAAGGGTCATGCTGCCTCCTGACGTGAGTGGCGACGGCTTTCTGGCCTACAACGGTGGATCAGTCCAAACCGCCGGACTTGATCGCAGTGCCTTTCTCCGGGAAGAACAGTCGCTGCAATTCCACACCCGGCTTCTCGGCGCGCATGAATGCCTCGCCCACCAAGAAGGAATAAACGTCGTTGATCTCCATCAGCTCGACATCCGCGCGGTTGAGAATCCCGCTTTCCGTGATGACCAGGCGATCACGGGGGATGCGCGGCAGCAGATCGAGCGTGGTTTCCAGACTGACGTCGAACGTGTGCAGATTGCGGTTGTTGACGCCCACCAGCGGAGTGTCGAGGGTTTTCAATGCCCGCTCCAGCTCGTCGCCATCGTGGACTTCTACCAGCACATCGAGGCCGACACCTTTGGCGACTGAGGCCAGCTCGGCCATCTTCACATCATCCAGCGCCGAAACGATCAGCAGGATGCAGTCGGCCCCCAATGCCCGCGCTTCGACGATCTGATAAGGGTCGATCATGAAGTCCTTGCGGATCACCGGCAGCGAACACGTCGCCCGGGCCTGCTTCAAATACTCATCAGCGCCCTGGAAGAAATCGACGTCGGTCAGCACAGAAAGGCAGGTGGCCCCGCCTGCTTCGTAGCTAGTGGCAATCTCCGCAGGATGAAAGTTTTCGCGGATCACGCCCTTGCTCGGCGACGCCTTCTTGATTTCTGCAATGACGGCCGGCTGCTTGCGCTTGGCCTGGGCAATCATCGCGGCAGCAAACCCACGCGGTGCATCGGCTGCTTTCGCCAGAGTTTCCAATTCGGCGAGGCTGACACTGGCACGGCGCGCAGCGACTTCCTCGACCTTTCGGGCCAGAATCTTTTCCAAAACCGTCGGCACACTCATTCTTCATTCTCCTGCTTGAATACCGCGGTAAAGGCACCCAGTTCTTCCAGCTTTTCGCGGGCCAGGCCCGTGTGTAATGCGTCGTGGGCCAACGCCACGCCTTCTTTCAATGACGAAGCATGATCAGCCGCGTAAAGCGCTGCGCCGGCGTTCAGCACGATCATTTCGGCGGCTTTCTGGCCGTGCTCGGACTTGCGCCGACCCAGCGCGTCACGAATCAATTCCAGCGACTGCGCCGGGCTGTCGACCACCAGACCGAACAGGCTCTGGCTATTCATGCCCAGATCTTCCGGCTGTACCCAGTATTCGGTCACTTCGCCGTTCTTCAGTTCCGCGACAAAGGTCGGCGCGGCGATGCTGAATTCGTCCAGGCCATCCTGGGAATGCACCACCAGCACGTGTTTGCTGCCCATGCGCAGCAGCACCTCGGCCAATGGCCGGCACAGCGCCTGACTGAATACGCCGACCACCTGGTGCTTGACGCCGGCCGGGTTAGTCAGTGGACCGAGCATGTTGAACAGTGTGCGCAGGCCCAGTTCCTTGCGTGGCCCTGCGGCGTGTTTCATCGCGCCGTGGTGGGTTTGCGCGAACATGAAACCGATGCCGACGCTGTCGATGCAGCGCGCCACTTGCACCGGGGTCAGGTTCAGGTAAACGCCTGCCGCTTCCAGTAGATCGGCGCTGCCACTCTTGCCGGAGACCGCGCGATTGCCGTGCTTGGCGACTGTGCAACCGGCCGCCGCGATCACGAACGAGGCAGCGGTCGAGACGTTGAATATGTTTGCGCCATCACCGCCGGTGCCGACGATGTCGACCACGCCGTCGAGGGTTTTGAGTTGAACCTGATCCGCCAGCTCACGCATGACCGACACTGCACCAACGATCTCGTCAATGCTTTCGCTTTTCATGCGCATGCCCATCAGAAATGCGCCGATCTGCGCCTGGGTGCACTGGCCTGTCATGATTTCGCGCATGACCTCGCGCATTTCATCGGTGCTCAGGTCCAGTTGATTCACAACCCGGCCCAGCGCCGTTTTGATATCCATTGCCATGTCGATGTGTCCTTAACCCTGACGGGTGCCGCCGGTCTGCTTGAGGAAGTTGGCGAACAGCTCGTGGCCCTGCTCGGAAAGAATCGACTCAGGGTGAAACTGTACGCCCTCGACGTTAAGGGTTTTGTGACGCAGGCCCATGATTTCATCAACGGACCCATCTTCGCGCTGGGTCCAGGCGGTCAACTCCAGGCACTCCGGGAGTGTTTCGCGCTTGACCACCAGCGAGTGATAGCGGGTCACGGTCAGCGGATGCTTGAGGCCTTCGAAAACACCTTTGTCTTCGTGGATCAGCTCGCTGGTCTTGCCGTGCATGACCTGGCGCGCACGCACCACGTCGCCGCCAAACGCCTGGCCAATCGACTGATGACCCAGGCAGACGCCGAGCACGGGCAGCTTGCCAGCGAAGTGTTTGATCACGTCGATGGACACGCCTGCTTCGTTCGGCGTGCACGGGCCGGGGGAAACGACGATACGTTCGGGGTTCAGGGCTTCGATTTCGGCGACGGTCATTTCGTCGTTGCGAATCACTTTGACGTCGGCACCCAGCTCGCCCAAGTACTGCACGACGTTGTAGGTGAAGGAGTCGTAGTTATCGATCATCAGCAGCATGGTGCTTAACCTTTTGAATGACTGACTTTTAACGTGGCCTTCCGTTTTCTGACCGCAGTTGCGCGCAGAGGGTCGCGGGAAGGGTTCCGGCGAGTCACTGCAAAACCGAGGCATCAGAAGGCATATCAATACAGATCCGGCGGAGCCGGCGGGGGAAATAGTCAGGCGCGCCAACGCCAACGGGCGTGGCCCTTGATAACGCGCATCAAGAAGCTGCTGACAATCGACACAGGAAAGGTCTCGTTCATACGTTGCCGCACAGTAGCGTACCGCCGCAGGGCGCGCAATATCGCAGTGCCCGGATGGCGCGGGGCAGCGGCCGATTGGCAGGATTTGAATGCCCGCAAGGTGCAGATCGCAGCCTGAAGGCCGGTACAGAATATTTGCCGTGAATGCCACGGCATCGTGGGCGATTTGTGTCGCGGCTGCTACCTTCTCGTACAGCACTAAAACAATAAGGGATGCCCCCATGATCAAAGCCACACTGCGCTGGCCGTTCGCGGCTTGCCTGCTCTCGCTCGCCTGTTCCTCGGCCCTGGCCGCCTCTTCCCCCTATTCAACGATGATCGTATTTGGCGACAGCCTCGCCGACGCCGGGCAGTTTCCCGATGCCGGCGGACCACCCGGCGCCACCTTGCGTTTCACTAACCGCACCGGCCCGACATACCTGAACGGCAGCGGCGAGGCATTCGGTCTGAACTCATCGACGCTGCTGGGCGAAATGCTTGGCGTGGCGCCCGGGGATTTGCAGGCATCGACCTCCCCCGTCCGCGCGGCGCAAGGGTTGCCGGATGGCAACAACTGGGCTGTGGGTGGCGACCGGACCGATCAGATTCTCGCGGCGATCACCACCCAATCTCAGATTGCCAATACTGACGCCTCGACCGGCGTGACAACGGTGTTCCGGACGCGACCCGGTTATCTGGTTGAAAACAGCTCGCGGGCTGACCCCAACGCCCTTTACTACCTGACCGGGGGCGGCAATGACTTCCTTCAGGGCCGGGTGCTGAGCGCGGGACAGGCAGTCAACGCGGCGAACAACCTGGCGAACGGCGCACAAATCCTGTCCCAGGCCGGTGCGCGTTACATCATGGTCTGGCTGCTGCCTGACATCGGCCGCACGCCTGCTGTATTCGGCACGCCATTGCAGGGGCCATCGTCGTTGCTGAGCGGGGTGTTCAACCAGCAGTTGATCAATCGGCTGGGGCAAATCGATGCCGAGATCATTCCGCTCAATGTGCCGGGGCTCATACGCGATGTACTGACCGAGCCGGCGCGCTATGGGCTGGCGGCCGATCAGAACCTGGTCGGCACCTGTTTCAACGGCAACAACTGCACCGCCAACAGCGTTTACGGGATTGGCGGCCTGACGCCTGATCCGACCAAACTGCTGTTCAACGACGGCGTGCACCCGACCGTCGCGGGTCAGCGTCTGATCGCCGACTACGGGTATTCGATTCTGTCCGCACCGTGGGAAATCACGCTGCTGCCGGAAATGGCCAACGGAACGTTGCGCGCGCAGCAGGATGAACTGCGCAGTCAGTGGCTGGCGGATTGGGGCAATTGGCAGAACGTCGGTGAATGGCGCGCCATCGTCGCCGGTGGCGGTCAGAAACTGGATTTCGACGCGCAAGGCAATTCCGCCAGCGGCGACGGTCACGGCTACAACCTCACGGTGGGCGGCAGCTATCGCTTCGCTGAAGACTGGAGAGCCGGGCTGGTTGCAGGTGCTTACCGGCAAACACTCGAAGCCGGCGCCAAGGATTCGGACTACAAACTCAACAGCTATATCGCGACCGCATTCGTGCAGTATCAGGCGCAGCACTGGTGGGCAGAACTGGCGGCCTCAGGCGGAAAACTCGACTACGACAACCTCAAGCGCAAGTTCGCGCTGGGCATCAGCGAAGGCGCGGAGAAAGGCGACACCGACGGCGACCTGTGGGCGGTCAGTGGGCGCGTGGGCTTCGACCTGGCCGAACAGCGCAGTCGCTGGCATTTCTCGCCGTTCATCAGCGCCGACTATTCCCACGTCAACGTCGATGGCTACTCGGAGGACAGTGCTCGCGCGACCGCACTCAATTACGACGACCAGACGCGCAAGTCAAAGCGGCTAGGCGCGGGGCTTCAAGGGAAGTTGGACGTCACGCCGCAGACCCAGGTGTTTGGCGAAGTGGCCCATGAGCGTGAGTTCGAGACCGACCAGCAGGACGTGACCATCGCGCTGAACAGCGTGCCCGGCCTGGATTTTGATCTGAAAGGCTATGACCCCCAGCGCAGTTTGAATCGCGCAAGCGTGGGCCTGAGCCAGAAGCTGGCGCCCGACCTCACACTGCGTGCCGGCTATAACTGGCGCAAGAATGATGACGTGACCCAGCAAGGGGTGAATCTGGCGGTGAGTCTGGATTTCTGAAGCTACCAGGCATGTGGGAGCGACCGGGGTGGCGCTCCCACAGGGACTTCTAAATCTTCAAGCCTCTGGCGTCTGCTGCGCCAGCGCCACGGCGCGGAACATCGCGCGGCGCTTGTTGAGGGTTTCTTCCCACTCCAGCGCCGGCACAGAATCCGCGACAATGCCGCCACCAGCCTGCACGTGCAGCTCGCCGTTCTTGATCACCGCGGTACGAATAGCGATCGCGGTGTCCATGTTGCCGTTCCAGGCAAAGTAGCCCACTGCGCCGCCGTACACACCGCGCTTGACCGGCTCCAGTTCGTCGATGATTTCCATCGCACGAATCTTCGGCGCGCCCGACAAAGTGCCCGCCGGCAGGATGGCCCGCAGCGCATCCATCGCCGTCAGGCCACTCTTCAGCTGGCCGGTGACGTTCGACACGATGTGCATGACGTTTGAATAACGCTCGATGACCATCTTCTCGGTGAGCTTCACCGAACCGACTTCCGAAACCCGCCCGGTGTCGTTTCGTCCCAGATCGATGAGCATCAGGTGCTCGGCAATCTCTTTGTCGTCAGAGAGCAAGTCGACTTCCAGCGCGTGGTCTTCTTCCTCGGTGGCGCCACGGGGACGCGTCCCGGCAATCGGGCGGACGGTGATCAGATTGTCTTCGACCCGCACCAGCACTTCCGGCGAACTGCCGACGACGTGGAAGTCGCCGAAGTTGAAGAAGTACATATAAGGCGTCGGATTGAAACACCGCAACGCGCGGTACAGGTCGATCGGTGCGGCCTTGAAGTCGATGGACATGCGCTGCGACGGCACGACCTGCATGCAGTCGCCTGCGAGGATGTATTCCTTGATCGTGTCGACGGCTTTTTCATAATCCGACTGGGTGAAGCTTGAACGGAACACCGGGTCCGCCGCCTGCGGACGGGTCAGGTCCAGACCGCGGCGGGGCGTGATCGGCTGACGCAGTTTCTCCATCAACGCTTCGAGTCGCGCCAGGCCACCTTCATAGGCTTCAGGCTGAGCCGGATCGACCAGCACGATCGCGTGCATCTTGCCGGCCAGGTTATCGAACACCACGACGGCATCCGACACCATCAACAGAATATCCGGCACGCCCAGTGGATCAGGATTCGGGCATGCGCCCAGACGCGGCTCTACATAACGCACGCAGTCATAACCGAAATACCCCACCAGACCGCCGTTGAAGCGTGGCAGACCGGCGATGGTCGGGACGTTGTAGCGGGCCTTGAAGGTCTCGACGAAGTCCAGCGGGTCTTCGGCTTCCAGGCGCTCGATCTCGACACCGTCGTGGGTCACGCTGACGGTGTGGTCATGCACACGCATGACCGTGCGGCACGGCAGTCCGATGATCGAGTAACGCCCCCACTTCTCCCCGCCCTGCACGGACTCAAGCAGGTAGGAATTGGGCTCGTCAGCAAGCTTCAGATAGATCGACAGCGGCGTGTCGAAGTCAGCCAGGGTTTCGTAGGCAAGGGGAATGCGGTTGTAGCCTTCAGCGGCCAAACGCAGGAATTCTTCGCGGGTCATATCAGCCTCGTGGTCTGAGGGAAAACGGTCAGGGATGCAAACGCGCCGGGGCTCCGGCCAGGTTCAAGTCAGGCGCGCCAACGCCAGCGGGCCAGGGCCTTGATGACTTTCATCCAGAGTTTGCGAGTGACCACCACGATGGATTCTCTAAAGGAGGGAGACTTGATGTCGGGCAACGTTATCTCAGCGCCCTGCGCTAAGCAACCGGCAGAACTGCCCGGAATCAGCATGCGCAAATCATCGATCACCAGCGCCGGTGACTCTTCTGCGATAGGACGGCCGTGGTTGTAGCCGTAACTCAATGCCACACAGGCGACACCCGCCGCTTTGGCCGCCAGCACGTCGTTGCGCGAGTCACCCACGAACAGCGACTGAGACCCCGGTATACCGGCCATTTTCATGACAAAAAACAGCGCGGCCGGGTCGGGCTTCTGCTGCGGCAGCGTGTCGCCGCCGACGATCCAGCGAAAGAATCGCCCGAGCTTGAGGTCATCCAGCAAGGGGGCAACGAAGCGTTCCGGCTTGTTGGTGATCAGCGCCATCTCGACGCCCATCTTCTGCAGCCATTTCAGGGTTTCGCGCACGCCGGGGTAGACCTTGGTCAGGGCATGGCTGCCGCTGTAGGCCTCCATGAAAATCGCCAGCGCAGCCTCGGTGGACTCTTCGTCCACGGCGGTGTGATCCATGCCGTTCGCCAAGGCGCGGCGAACCAGCACGCGTACGCCGTTGCCGATCCAGTCACGTACCCGTTCGATGCCCGCCGGCGGCCGGCCGAGCTGGATCAGGGTCTTGTCCACCGCTGCGGCCAGATCCGGCACCGAGTCGATCAGTGTGCCGTCGAGGTCGAACATGATCAGCCTGGGCAGACGTCCCGGAAACAGCTGTTCGAAGCCGCTGGTCAACGGGCCAACGCCAGTTCTGCGTGCATCTTCGCAATGACTTCGCGGTAATCAGGCGCATTGAAAATGGCCGAGCCCGCGACGAAGGTGTCAGCACCGGCTGCGGCGATCTCACGGATGTTGTTGACGTTGACGCCGCCGTCGATCTCCAGACGGATGTCGCGACCGGACGCATCGATCAGCGCACGAGCCTCGCGCAGCTTGTTGAGCGTGCCGGGGATGAATTTCTGGCCACCGAAGCCTGGGTTGACGCTCATGAGCAGGATCATGTCGACCTTGTCCATGACGTATTCGAGCAGGTTCAGCGGGGTCGCCGGGTTGAACACCAGACCTGCCTTGCAGCCGCCTTCGCGGATCAGTTGCAGGGAGCGGTCGATGTGCTGGGTCGCTTCCGGGTGGAAGGTGATGTAAGTGGCGCCGGCTTCGATGAAGTCGCCGATGATGCGATCCACCGGGCTGACCATCAGGTGAACGTCGATAGGCGCGGTGATGCCGTATTTGCGCAATGCCGCACAGACCATAGGTCCGATCGTCAGGTTGGGGACGTAGTGGTTGTCCATGACGTCGAAGTGGACGATGTCGGCGCCAGCGGCCAGGACGTTGTCGACTTCCTCTCCCAGACGGGCGAAATCGGCGGACAGAATCGAAGGAGCAATAGCGAAGGGCTGCATGACGCACCTTTTATGAGCGAAATCACGGTGGCGCGCATTGTACTCCAAGAGTTTGAAACGTGCGTTGGGTCGCAAGCGTGTTGGTCGAGAGGCTCGATTCCGGTGGCGTGAACGGCGCCGTTAAAGGCACAACGCCCGGTGCCACAGCATTGCGCACCGGGCCTTGGCTTGGTTCAGCGGTTGAGAATCGGCAACGCCAGCCGATTGCTGCCCCCTTAAACGGTCTCGAGCAGCAGACGAGGACGTGAGCTCAGGGCGTACCGAGCCAGACCAAAGCTCAACGCAGCACCGATGATCAGCATGAAGAACGTGCCCCACGCCGCTTTGGAGACCTGTTTGGCCGCGACATCCGCCGCTTCACGGGCTTGTTGCTCAGCCTGCACCTTCAGCTCTGCGACTTTCGCAGCTGCTTGCTGATAGGCCTGGGCATAGTTGTCGACGATCTGCTGCGCCTCAGCTTTGCTCTTACCGGTGCGGGCCGCCACGATGTTGACCAGCGCGTCTTTGTCGGCGGCATTCAAAGCCGGTTCGCCCGCTTTCTGGACGCGATCAAACCATTGCTTCAACTGATCGCCGGCCTGGGTTGGATCGGTGGAGGCCTGCTCTGCCGTTTGCCTGGCATCGGCGCCCGCCACGTCAGCTTTCTGATCCAGCTTCGAGGGATCCAGCTCTGGCTTGCCGGACTGCTTCAGGGTGGTGTCCAGCTGTGATTTCAGGCTGTCCCAATCCAGGCTGATGCCGTTCTTATCCAGCTGTTGCTTGATGCTCTGACCCACACCCGGTGCGGCAGCGGCCACGCCATCGGCCGCCAGGGAAAGGCCCTTGCCTGCGATGTTGCCGGCAGTGCCGACCAGCGATCCCGCCAGCGACGCGATGAGCCAGGTGGTCAGCAACGTGCTGACCGTCCAGCTGAGCAAACCATGCAGACCGCCGCGGTCCGGCGCGGTGCGCCCCGACACCCAGGCACCGGCGGCAATGGCCACCAGGGTACTGATGAACAACCAGGCGCCGGCGCCCCTGCCGAAGCCGCTCAGCGGGTTGCCCTGGGCCATCGGATCCAGCGCGCCCGCGCCGATCGCCGTGCCAAGCACGCTCAGCACCAGGTAGGTCACCAACGTGATTGCCGCACCGGCAAACACCGATCCCCACGACACACGGAATGGCGAAGCGTTGCCCAATGCGGCAGATGTTGCGTAAGTCGAAGCCATGAAAATTTCCTCTGGTGCAGGGGATGCAGATCAAGCGTGCAATCGAGGTGTCAGTGCAAATGCACCACCTGCGTTGATAAGGGCGAGCCTGCGAGGGCTGACTCGCCGCGTCTCATGCGACGTGGCATCAGTTTGATCAGCGCGCGAAGGGCTGTGATGGCGCATTTGCACCGCTTCATCTGGTGCATTCGCACCGACCCTCGCCGACACGGCTGCACTAAGCTGCAGCACTAAGCTTTTGCCAGCCGGTCGGATAGCGTGGAGCGCCCGGCTGACCGAAGCCCGACCGCATTGAGACGTCAGGAGAGCAAGCATGTCAGAGGCCATCCTCGCCAGAGAAACCAACCGCCGCCAGTTGCAGCAGATCATCTCGGGTCTGTCGGACGGGGTGATGCTGGTGGAGGTCGATCAGACCATCATCTGGGCCAACGAAGCGGCGCTGCTGATGCACGGGGTCGAGGAGATTAGCGAACTGGGCGCCAACGGCGAGGCTTATCGGGAGAAGTTCTCCCTGCGTTATCGCAATAATCACCCGCTAGACGTTGATCAATATCCGATCAGCCGCGTGGCGGCAGGTGAGGTGTTCAGCGATGTGCTCATCGAGATCAGCAGGACCGGCGAAGCAGATGAGCGCAGCTGGGTGCATCGCGTTCGCAGCATGGTGCTCGAAGACAGCACCGGCTCACCTGAATCGCTGGTGCTGATTCTGGCCGACGCCACGGAGTGGGCCGGCGCCGAGCAGCGTTTCGAGAAAACCTTCAATGCCAATCCCGCTCCCGCCGTCATTTGCCGCCTGAGCGACCTGCGCTTCATCAAGGTCAATCAGGGCTTTCTGGAAATGACCGGGCACTCGCGGGAGGACGTCATTGGCCGCTCGGTCTACGAGGTGGACGTGCTGGAAAACGCCGAGCGCAAGGACCTCGCCATCGAGCGACTGAATCAGGGCGCGACCATCCCGCAGATGCAGGCCGAGCTGAAGCTGCCGGAGGGCGGTACCAAACTGGTCATCGTCGCCGGGCAGCCGCTGGACATGAACGAAGAAGATTGCATGCTGTTCTCGTTCACTGACCTTGAGCCCAGACGCAAAGCCGAAACCGCACTGCGCCAGAGCGAAGAGCGGTTTGCCAAGGCATTCAGGCTGACACCGGTGCCCACGCTGGTGTGCACGGCGGATCGGCAACAGATCGTCGAAGCCAACGAGGCTTTCTTCAACACCTTGGGCTACACACCCCAGGAGCTGATCGGCCGGACAGTTGCCGAGCTGGGCTTCATCGAAGATGGCGCTGTGATGGACGGGCTGTTCAACGTTCTGGAAACCAACGGTCGCGTCGACGGGCTCGATCTGAAGGTCCGCAAGAAAGGCAGCGAGTCGATGGATTGCGTGCTGGCCGCTGACACCGTGACCATTCAAGACAATGCCTGCTACCTCTTCGTGCTGATGGACATCACCGAGCGCAAGCGATCCGAGCTTGAGCTGGTCGAGGCCATTGAGACGGTGATGCAGGACGCCTCGTGGTTCAGTCAGACGCTGATCGAAAAGCTGGCCAATGCCAAGCGTGTCAATGCCCGGCATCTGCCCAGCGCCTCGTTCACCGACCTCACCGCTCGCGAGCGGGATGTACTGGGGCTGATCTGTGAAGGGCTGGCGGACAAGGAAATCGCTGCGCGATTGAACCTGGCGCTCAACACCATTCGTAACCACGTCGCGACGGTGTATTCAAAGCTCGACGTGCACAGCCGGGCGGAAGCCATCGTCTGGGCGAGGGAGCGAAACCTGTTCGCCAGTCAGGGCAACAGCAAACGCTGAGTGGTGCGCCAGTGGGGCGGGGGCGTAGTCACCTTCATGGGGTGACGGCCGGGTTTTACGCTAGGGGTGTGGCTGACCCATACGGGTCAGCGAGAATCACTGAAACTCAGCCCTAGGGGCAAGAGAGGTTCATGGCCTGACCAGCCTGATCAATACGCCGCGCGGTAGATTTTCTCGATGTCGGCGGCGGTCAGCTTCCGTGGATTGTTGCGCATCAGGCGTTCGATCCTGCTGGCCTCCTCGGCCATCGCGGGAATGGCGTCTTCGGGCACGTTGAAGCTGCGCAGCCCGGACGGGATTTCCACCGCTGCGCACAAGTCGACCATTGCTTTGA
Source organism: Pseudomonas sp. W5-36 (assembly GCF_046540455.1). NCBI lineage: Bacteria > Pseudomonadati > Pseudomonadota > Gammaproteobacteria > Pseudomonadales > Pseudomonadaceae > Pseudomonas > Pseudomonas sp. W5-36. The sequence continues at coordinate 23,782 of NZ_JAXCIQ010000014.1, forward strand.
CTGCCAGGTCTGCGGCGTCCCTGTCGCTCAAGTGCGCGACGCGAATCCCCATCGCATCGGCGATGTCGCGCATCCGTTCGACGCAGGCCAGCTTGTTCCACTCCATCACATACGGCAGCAACAGCGCGTTGCTCACGCCATGAGCGATGTTGAACCGCCCTCCCAATGGATACGCCAACGCATGCACTGCGCCAACCCCGGCATTACCGAACGCCATGCCGGCCATGAGGCTGGCGGTGGCCATGTCTTCTCGCGCTTGCAGGCTTGAAGGATTGGCGTAGGCCTTGGGCAACGCCTTGACGATCAGTTTGATGGCGCCCAGCGCGATGGCGTCGGTGATCGGCGAGGCATTGACTGAAAGGTAGGCTTCGATGGCATGAACCAGGGCGTCCACCCCACTGGCTGCCGTGACGCTGCGCGGACAGGTCAGAGTCATCAATGGGCTGACCAGCGCAACGTCGGGTAACAGGTAATCGCTGACGATGCCTTTTTTCAGCTGTGCCTGCTTGTCTGAAAAGATCGCCACGTTGGTGACTTCCGAACCGGTGCCTGCGGTGGTCGGGATGGCAATCAGCGGGGGGCCTTTGCGTTTGACCAGATCAACGCCGAACAACTCGGCCAGAGGCCCTTCGTGACTCGCGAACGCGGCGACGCCTTTGGCGATGTCGATGGCACTGCCGCCGCCCACACCGATCAGGCCGTCGTGACCGCCCTCTCGGTAGGCCCGGGTGCAGTCCTCGACGATAGAGATTTCGGGCTCGGGTTTGACCCGATCAAACAGGCCATAACGACGGCCGCCCAATTGCGCCAGTGCGAGGTCGACCGTTCCGGACTTAACCAGTATCGCGTCGGTGACGATGAGCGGGTTTTGGACGTTGAGCCGGGTCAGCTCGGCGGACAACTGCTCAATCGCGGCGGGGCCGGTGATCAGTTTGTTGGCGATCTTGAAAGCAGAAACACTCATCGGGCTCGTCCTTTATGTTGCTGTTGGAGCCGTGGCTCTTTTACAAGGCAGGATTGGCATGCGCTGAGTCAAACATAGACCGGATCGTGCGGGGCGTCAGTTTTGTGGTGCGGGAAGATCCCTCGGTGTGCGCTATCAATCTGCGGTGTGCCACCTGACGTCTTCCCGGCTAAAGCCGGTCCTACCATTCTCGTTTCAGCCAGTTCCTCCGGTGGGTTTTGATCACTCCACCGCCGTGCGCAGTTTCTCGCTCCGGCCGCGCAGCCATTCCAGCACCAGCAGCAGCACCACGGAGAATCCGATGAGCAGGGTTGCCGCGGCTGCGATGGTCGGGCTGAGGTTTTCGCGGATGCCGCTGAACATCTGCCGGGGCAAGGTCGCCTGGCCCGGACCGGCGAGAAACAGCGTGACGACCACTTCATCGAACGAGGTCGCGAAAGCAAACAGCGCTCCGGAGATCACCCCCGGCGCAATCAGCGGCAGGGTCACACGCCGAAACGCCGTCGTCGGCGAAGCACCCAGGCTGGCCGCTGCGCGCACCAGGTTGTAATTGAAGCCCTGCAACGTGGCAGACACGGTGATGATCACAAACGGCACACCCAATACGGCGTGCACCAGGATCAGCGAGATATAGCTATTGCCCAGACCCAGCGGGGCAAAAAACAGGTAACTCGCCACCCCGACAATCACCACCGGGACCACCATCGGCGAAATCACCAGCGCCATCACCAGCGCCTTGCCAGGGAAGTTACTGCGCGTCAGCCCGATGGCCGCCAACGTCCCGAAACCCATCGCCAGCACCGTGGCAGCCGGAGCGACAATCAGGCTGTTCTTCAGCGCGCGCATCCACTCGGCCGAGCCGAAAAAGTCCTGATACCAGTGCAGCGAAAAGCCCTGCAGCGGGTAGACCAGAAAACTCCCGGAGTTGAACGACAGCGGCACGATCACCAGCACCGGCAGCACCAGAAACAACAAAATCAACCCGCATAACGTGCGCAGCGTGTAATGCCAGACCCGCTCGATCGGCGAGGAATAAGGGCTCAACATGGTCGTTCTCCTCAGCTCAGACGCAGGCGGCTGGCGCCGACCAGCCAGTTGTAGATCAGGTACAGCACAACGGTCGCCAGCAGCAGCAACCCGCCCAGCGCCGTCGCCATGCCCCAGTTGATGCTGGTATTGGTGTAGAACGCCACGAAATAACTGACCATCTGATCGTTCGGGCTGCCGAGCAGCGCCGGGGTGATGTAGTAGCCGATGGCAAGGATGAACACCAACAGACAGCCCGCGCCCACACCGGCGTAGGTCTGCGGGAAGTACACGCGCCAGAAACTGGCGAACGGGTTGCAGCCCAGGGAGATCGCCGCGCGCATGTAGGTCGGCGAGATGCCTTTCATCACGCTGTAGATAGGCAGGATCATGAACGGCAGCATGATGTGCACCATCGAGATGTAAACACCGACCCGGTTGAACACCAGTTCCAGCGGTTTATCGATGATGCCCATGGCCATCAGCGCGCCATTGATCAGGCCGCTCGATTGCAGCAACACGATCCAGGCGGCGACTCGCACCAGGATCGACGTCCAGAACGGCAGCAGGACCAGAATCATCAACAGGTTGCTCTGCCGCGCAGGCAGATTGGCCAACAGGTACGCCAGCGGGTAGGCCAGCAGCAGGCAGATCACGGTGATCACCAGGCCCATCCAGAAGGTGCGGGCAAAGATGTCCATGTAAATCGCCTGATCGGGTGTGGCCGGTGCCAGTTCACCGAGGTCATCGATGCGGTGGTCGACAGCGGCCAGCAGGTAATAGGGGGTGAAACTTGAGGTGTTGCGGCGGATCGCCTGCCAATACGCGGGATCGCCCCAGCGTTCATCGATGGCTTCCAGGGCCTCTTTATAAGAAGCCGGCTCTTCCTTGAATGGCATGGCGCGGGCCGTTTTCGCCAACAGGCTGCGGTAGCCCGCCAGCTCTTGGTTCAAGCGTTTGGACAGATCGCCCAGGGTCTGATTCTTGCGCGCTTCGGCCAGGTCCTGGCTCGCGGCTTTGTAGACCGCGTCAGGCGGCAGCCCCTTGCCGTCCCATTTCGCCACTTCCACCACCGTGAGCGGCATGCCACCCACCACTTCCGGGTTACTGACGCTTTTGTAGAGCAGCGCCGCAATCGGCACGAGAAACACCAGCAGCAGGAAGATCACCAATGGCGCGATCAACGCCTGAGCCTTCCAACGATTGACGCGCTCGGCACGGGCCAGGCGTTGCTTCAGGGTCGGGCTGGCGCCTTCAGTCAGGGGCACGGCGGTGGCCATAGTGAACTCCGAAATCTCTCAACAAAGAGCGCGTCCCCTGCTCTGCTTTCAGACAGTTCAGACGACGCACCCGGATCTAACTCACAACCAAGTGCTTACTGGGCAGTGCGCTTATTTGGCGGCCCAAGAGTTGAAGCGCTGTTCCAGCGACTCACCGAAGTCGGCCCAGAATTTCACGTCGATCTGCACCTGATCCTTGATGTTCTCAGGGGTGGTCGGCATATTTTTCAGGGTTTCAGCACTCAGCAACGGGACCGCACCGGTGTTGGCCGGGCCGTAAGCGATGTTTTCGGAATAGGTTTTTTGCTGCTCTGGCTTGAGGGAGTAAGCGATGAACTTCTTCGCTTCTTCAGCGTTTTTCGCGCCCTTCGGAATGGCCCATGCGTCGAAGTCATACACGCCGCCGGTCCAGACCACTTTCAAGTTGCTCTCTTTCTGCACGGCAGCGATCCGACCGTTGTAGGCCGAGCTCATCACGACGTCGCCCGACTGCAGATACTGAGGCGGCTGTGCGCCTGCTTCCCACCACTGAATGCTTGGCTTGAGCTTGTCGAGCATCTTGAAGGCGCGATCCTGGCCTTCCTTGGTCCCTAGCACCTTGTAGACGTCTTTCGGCGCAACGCCGTCAGCCATCAGCGCGAATTCCAGGGTGTATTTGGCGCCCTTGCGCAGGCCACGCTTGCCCGGGAATTTCTCGGTGTCCCAGAAATCAGCCCAGCCGGTCGGTGCGGATTTCAGCTTGTCGGCGTTGTAGGCCAGCACGGTGGACCAGACGAAAAAGCCCACGCCGCACTCGGAAATTGCGCCCTTTACGTAGTTGTCTTTGTTGCCGAGATCGACCGACGCCAGCGACTCGAACATGTCTTCGTCACAGCCGCGGGACAGCTCTGGCGATTCCACTTCAACCAGATCCCAGGTCACGCTCTTGGTGTCGACCATGGCTTTGACCTTGGCCATCTCACCGTTGTACTCGCCCGCGATGATCTTGCCGTTGCCGGCCTTTTCCCACGGCGCGTAGAAGGCCTTTTCCTGGGCCGCCTTGTTCGCGCCACCGAAGGAAATGACCGTCAGGTCCGCTGCCATGGCTTGCGCGGCGCACATCATGCCGACCGATAAGGCGGTGAGCTTCAATGTCTTGAGCATCAGTTTTTCTCTCCACGAACAATGTTGGTTAAGCGATGGGGGCGATTGGCTCGCCTCTGGGTTCTTCGGTTGACGCGTCACGCGGGTGTATCAATGTGCATCCAGCAACGGGTCCAGGGCGCGCGCGTGCTCGACCTGCCATCCAATGGGCACGACATCGCCAACGCTCAACGCCGGATCAAGCTCGGCGATGGGCTGCTTGACGAAGAAATCGGTTTTCCCGGCCACTTCCAGACGCACCCGCACGTGGTCGCCCAGGTAGATGAATTCGGCAACGCGGCCGGAGAAGCGGTTGACGCAACTCTCGCTGCGGCCGTTGAGGTTCACGCGCTCGGGACGAATGGAAAGCGTGACCGGGCTCCCGGTGGCACCGACGTTGATCGCCAGCGCTTCGACTTTTTCGCCGCGCGCCAGGCCCACCACGCAGCGGTCGCCGCTCTGGCTGAGCAAGGTGCCGCTGATGCGGTTGTTCTCGCCGATGAAGTTGGCGACGAAGGTGTTTTTCGGCTCTTCGTAGAGGGTGCGCGGTGGGGCGATCTGCTGGATTTCGCCCTGATGGAACACCGCGACGCGGTCCGACATCGTCAGCGCTTCGCCCTGATCGTGGGTGACGTAGACGACGGTCACGCCCAGGCGCTGGTGCAGGTGCTTGATCTCCATCTGCATGTGTTCGCGCAGCTGTTTGTCGAGTGCCCCGAGGGGTTCGTCCATCAGCACCAGCTGCGGTTCGAACACCAGCGCCCGGGCCAGCGCGACACGTTGCTGCTGACCACCCGACAGCTGCGCGGGGTAACGATGGGCGAAGGTGCCGAGCTGCACCATGTCGAGGGCGCGTTTGACCTTTTCGGCCACGTCGGTCTTGCTCATGCCGCGCACCGACAGCGGAAACGCCAGGTTTTCAGCGACGGTCATGTGCGGGAACAGCGCGTAATTCTGGAACACCATGCCGATGTCGCGCTTGTGCGGCGGCACGTTGTTGATCGAACGGCCGGCCAGCAGGATCTCGCCAGCAGTCGGTGTCTCGAAGCCGGCGAGCATCATCAGGCTGGTGGTTTTGCCGGAACCGGATGGCCCGAGCAGGGTGAGGAATTCGCCTTTGCAAATATCCAGGTTGAGGTCTTTGACGATCAGGGCTTCGCCGTCGTAGCTCTTTTGCACACCGCGAAAGCTGACCAGAACATCACTCGCCCCAGCGCTTGAATCGACGTTGCTCATTGCCCACACCTTTGTTTGATCCACCGTAGGGATCAAGCCTAGATGAGGCTGAAGGCCACGCAAATCGGGGCGTGAGAGAGAATGGCCTAGGTGGGATGGAAGGTTTCGGGTAGGGATTGCCCTACAGGGATGGCGGGGATAGGTACGCTGCCTGAAAGTAATTCGGCGCTTGAAATAGCGTCTTCGCGAGCGAGCTCGCTCCTACAAGGGATTGCGGTCATTTTGCCGGAGCGCACCTGGCCACGAGGGCGTTAATAAAGGTCTTCTGACTGGTCGTTTTCAGACCGGTGATCTCAGACCAGCTTGTGCTCCATCGCATACTTCACCAGCTCGGCCAGCGAGTTGATTTTCAGCTTTTGCATCAGGCGCGCCTTGTGGGTACTGATGGTCTTACTGCTCAGCGCCAGTTGCTGGGCGATGTCGTTGACGTTGGCGCCCTGGGCCAGGCGTTCGAACACTGAAAACTCGCGTTCGGACAACAATGAGTGCAACGGCCGGCTGTCCGTGAGCCCGACTTCAAACACCATGCGATCAGCCAGGTCCGGGTCGATATAGCGCCCGCCTGCGGCCACTCGCCGGATCGCTGTCAGCAGCAACGCGGGGTCGCTGTCTTTGGTGGCGTACCCGGCGGCGCCGACCTTCAGGGCCCGCGCGGCCATTTGCGCCTCATCGTGCATCGACAGCACCAGAATGGCAGGGGGATTGCTCAGCGCGCGGATTCGCGGGATCGCCTCCAGGCCGTTGACCCCTGGCATGGAGATATCCAGCAGCACGACTTCGCACGGGATGTGACGCAACGCCTCCAGCAACTGCTCGCCATTGCCGGCCTCCCCGACCACTTGCAGATCCTTTGCCAGGCCGATCAGCTGTTTGATGCCCTCTCGGACAATCGTGTGATCTTCGGCAACCAATACGCGAATCAATGCACGTGCTCCTCAGCGATCGGGTCCAGCGGAATGTGGATGCGCAAGGTTGTGCCTTCTCCGGGCAAGGTGTCCAGATGCAATTGCCCGCCCATGATCAGAACCCGCTCGCGCATGCCCACCAGTCCGAACGAGGCCGGACGCTCGGCGCCCAGATCGAAGCCCTTGCCGTCATCGGCGATGCGCAGGCACAGCACGCTGTCGCTCAGCGTCAGGCTCAGCTCGACCGTGTGCGCTTCGGCGTGGCGCATGACGTTGGTCAGCGACTCCTGAAGGATGCGGAACAGCCCGATGGCCGTTGCATCCGGAAGGCTCGGCAGATTGTCCGGCACCTGCACCAGGCAGGGGATCTGGGTGCGCGCTTCAAAGCGTCGGGCCTGCCACTCAATGGCCGAGGCAATGCCTGCATCGAGAATCGGTGGTCGCAGCGCGGTCGCCACGTCCCTCACCAACTGGAACAACTGAGCAATCAGGCGCTTCATGCTGTTCAAGCGATCCCGCAGGCCAGGGTCGAGATCAGCGTAGGCCAGTTCACACATGGACGTTTCGAGCTTGAGCACGGTCAGCATCTGACCCAGCTCGTCGTGAACCTCCCTGGCGATGCGCGCCTTTTCTTCTTCGCGCACGGTTTCAAGGTGCGCCGACAGCTCGCGCAACTGCTCGGCCAGCACCTGCAAGCGCGCTTCACTTTCTTGCAGCGCGGCCAGGGAACGGCGCCGGTCGGTCACATCGGTGATGAACACCACCAGATACTCGGAATCGCGAAAGCGCAGAAAGCTCAGCGACACATCGGCAGGCAGGATGCTGCCATCGGCGCGCACGCAATTGCTTTCGTAGTTCTGCGGCCCTTCCTCGCTGGAGCGAGCGGTTTTCCACAGATTGAGCCAGCGATCCATGTTCAGCCCCGGCTCGAAATCAATCAGCGGCCGGTCCACCACCCCACCCGGCGCATAACCCAGCATGGTTTCGGCGGCCTGATTGGCGTAGCGCACATGGCTGTCCCAGTTGACCCAGAGAATGCCGACGGTGCTCTGATCGATGGAGAACTGCGCCAGCCGCAATGCCTCCTCCCCTGCCAGTCGCTTGGCAATGTCATCCCGCGCAGTGAGCAGCTGCTTCTCCAGTTGCTGCTGTTGTTTGCGCTGCCAGTAAACAATCGCCGCGCTGGCCAGGAGCAGGACCAACAGCAGCAGCGCGATGTTCTTCCACAGCCCCGGCGATTCACTGATCTGCGGGTATTTGGGCTGCAGCCACTGTGTGTGCAACTGCTCGAGATCCCGGGCCGGAATGGAGCTCAATGCCTGGCTGATGATTTCGGCGAGCTGCGGCGTGTCCCTTCGGGATGCCACGCGCAGCAACTGCGGAAAGCCGATGTCACCGACCACGGCAAGCCCGACAAACTCGGCCTCGCGGGACAAACGGCTGAGCTGCGCTTCATCAATGACCGCGTAGCGCGCCTGCTGGCTGAGCAAGAGCTGCAAAGCCTGACGTTCCAGAGGCACGCCTTGCAGATTGAGGTGAGTGTAATTGCTGCGCAGGTAGTCAGCCGTGGTGCTAGGCATGCGCACGGCAACGCGCACCTGGCTGTCGAGCTTTTCCAGATCCACCGCGCCGGCGCCGTCACGTTCGCCGACGATCAACTGCGGCACGCGCATGTACGGATCGGAATACAGCCACAGGCGCAAGCCGGCAGGCGTCTGGGTCAGGCCCGGGGCGAAGTCGATCTGCCCATCGGCGAGGGCTTTTTCAAGCTCGGCCTGATCGGCATAGCTGCGCCACAGCAGCTCCACCCGGAGGGTCTTTGCCATGAGATTGATGAGGTCGACGTTGGCGCCGGATAACTGCTGGGCGCGACGATCGAGCTGGGCGTAGGGTGTTTGCAGGACGAGCCCGACGCGCAATGGCCCGCGCTGGGTCAGCCATTCCCGCTGCTCGCGGCTCAAGGGGTCGGCCTGGGTGGGTGAGGCGACGGCATGGTGCGACATCGGCAGCACGATCAGCATCAGGCCGATCAAGAGCGCGCGGGTATCGCCGATAACCCGAAGGCACAGCGCACGGATTCTCAAACTGTCGTCTCCATTTCTCTGAATTCCATGCCGATCATGCGCTGTGCCTGTCGCTCGCTGAAGCGCGGCGATTGCCTGGCCTGACAAACAGCCGTCAACCCATTAGTCTGCCGGAATTGTTTCCGGCCTTTGGAATACTCGATGCCCTACACCCTTCGCGCACTATTTCCTGCGCTGTGCCTGACACTGATACTACCTTGCTCGCCGCTCGTCATGGCCGCGGACCCGGCGCCGGATAAAGACGCCAAGTCGGCTGAAGCGCCGGTCGAGCGGGCCGCATTGCCGTCACGCACCGAAGAAGACACCCTGGCGCTTGAGCGTCAGGTGCCGCAGGTCGAGCAACAGCAATTGCAGGCGGGCGACGAGACCTTTCTGGCGTTGTGGAAACCGGCGAACGTCGATGAGCCCAAAGGCGCAGTGATCATCGTGCCGGGCGCCGATGAGTCAGCGGATTGGCCGATTGCGGTCGCACCGCTGCGGCGCAAGCTGCCGGACGTCGGGTGGTCCAGCCTCAGTCTGAGCATGCCGGACGCTCACAACGACGGTATTTTTGCCCGTGCGGCGGATGCCCCGGCAGCGGCGGGTGGCGGCGATAAAGCCAAAGACGCTGCGGTGAAAGCCCCCGACCCTGCGGCCACAGCCGAAGCGGAAGCTGCAGCGGCTGCCGAGCAGGCATCTGCCCAGGCGGAAGTGGCCAAGGCCAACGCCGAGAAAATCTTCGCCAGGATCGACAGCGCCGTGGCGTTCGCCCAGCAGAACAAGGCCCGCAGCATCGTCCTCCTCGGCCATGGCAGCGGCGCTTACTGGGCAGCGCGATACATGAGCGAGCGCCCCTCGCCGGCTATTCAACGCTTGGTCATGGTCACGGCCGTGGACACCGGAAAGGAAACGCCAGGGCTGATGGAGCTGCTGCCGACGCTGAAAGTCCCGACAGCAGACTTCGTCAACAAGGATCGTCCGGTGCCACGTCAGCAGGCACAAGACCGACTGGACGTTAGCAAACGAACTAAAAACGCTCGATTTACCCAAGTGGCGTTGAGTGCGATTCCCGGGAATCCGGCGATGGAGCAGGATCAACTGTTTCGCCGCGTCCGGGGTTGGCTGGAAGGGGACGCAGCAAAGTAGCGATTACCGCCTTCGACGCTGCCCGTGGGCGGGGCAGCCTTCAAAAGGAAGCGTCAGCGGAACCCGCGCCGATCGCGAATCACTGCATAGGCATGATGCAGCTCGCGGGTTTTCTCGGTGGCATCACGGACCTGTAGTTGATTGGCGCCACTGCCGGCGATCTTGTCCGGGTGGTGACGACTCAGCAATCGACGGTAGGCGCGCTTGATCTGCGCAGGTTCGGCATCCGCTTTCACCCCCAACAGACGCAACGCGTCCTGAAACTCGCCGCCACTGCTGGCGGGAGCGCCCCTCGAACGTTGTTCGTCTTCGGTCGATGACAACCCTTCGACTTTGCCCGCAGCCCAGCCCAGCCATTTGCCCCACAGCACGATCAACTCGCGTTCGGTGCGCGACGCCCTGCCATCCGCCCACGCCATGCGCCAACAGGCGCGCAACAAACCTTCTGCCGCGTGGGGCTGGCTTTTCAGGCGCGTGAGGTGGACGCGCAAATTGTCGCGCCCGTCCTTGCCCCGATTGAACGCCTGAATCGCCCGCCGTTGCGCCGCGTCGCTGAGGTCCAGTCGGCGCATTTCAACGCGCGCCTGCTGTATATGCCCGTCGACCACCCGACCTTCGCTCTTCGCCAGACGACCCAGCAGAATGAAAATGAGCTCGTCATCGCGCGGTACGGTGCGGCCGCTGGCACGCTCGCGCATCTCCGCCCAGCTCCGGAAATGCAGCCGCCGATCAAGCGCCTGTCCCAGAAGTGCACCGAGCATGGCACCCGGAATGCTGGCAATCAGATACCCGACGCCACCGCCGACCACCGTGAATGGCCACAGCATCTAGGGCTTCACCGCAAGCATCTGCTCGACTTCGGCCAGTCGCTCATGGGTACCGACATCCACCCAGCGGCCGGCAAAACGTTCGCCGGTCACCAGGCCTATCGCCATGGCGTCACGCAATAAGGGCGCCAGCTTGAATGCGCCCCCGCTGCATTTCGCGAAGAGTTGCGGGTGCAGGACCGCGATGCCGCTGTAGGTCAGGCGCGGCCGAGCTGCGTCGTCGTGCACCTGCCCGTCGACCAACGCGAAATCGCCCGCGGGGTGATGCGGCGGATTGTCCACCAGCACCAGATGGGCAAGCCCTTTGAGCGGTTTCGTCAATGAACTGAAATCGAAGTCGACCCAGATGTCACCGTTGACGACGATAAAAGGCTCGTCGCCCAGCAGCGGCAGCGCACGGAAGATCCCGCCGCCCGTCTCAAGGGGCTCGCCCTCAGGGGAGTAACGGATATTCAAACCCCACAGGCGACCGTCGCCGAGATGATCTTCGATGTGCTGGCCCAACCACGCATGGTTGATCACAACGTCTTCAACGCCGGCCGCTTTGATCGCGCGCAAGTGGTATTCAATCAGTGGAACGCCGCCGGCTCGCACCAGCGGTTTGGGCGTGTGCAGGGTCAACGGGCGCAGGCGCTCGCCTTTGCCCGCCGCCAGAATCATCGCTTTCATGCGGCCCTCATCAAGACAATCTTCACGTGCAGTCCCTCTTCAATGGCAGTCCATCCCATTACCCGACAGATGCTGGTTTTGCCTGTGTCGGTTTTGTATGGCCAAGGCTGGTCAACAGATTACTCAACTCAACCAACTCCGGGCGTCGCGCCAACACCGCTTCTATATAGGAGAAGAAGCGCGGCACATCGGCTAGGTAGCGTGGTTTGCCGTCACGGTGGCAGATACGGGCGAAAATACCGATCACTTTCAAATGCCGCTGCACGCCCATCAAATCACTGGCACGACGGAATTCATCGAATTCGTCCTGCACCGGGATGCCCGCCGCGACGGCCTTGTTCCAATACAGCTCAAGCCAGCCGGCTACGCGCGCCTCCGGCCAGCTCAGGAATGCATCCTTGAACAGGCAGGTGATGTCGTAGGTAACCGGGCCGTACACCGCGTCCTGAAAATCCAGCACGCCAGGGTTCGGTTCGCTGAGCATCAAGTTGCGCGGCATGTAATCGCGGTGCACCAGCACCTTCGGCTGGGCCAGCGCGCTCTCGATCAGCAGATCGCTGACGGCCTGCCAACTGGCCTGCTGCGCCTGATCGAACTCCACGCCCAGATGACGCTTCACGTACCACTCGGGGAACAGTTCCAGCTCGCGGCGCAGAAGTGCCACGTCGTAACTCGGCAACGGCGCGTCCATCGGCAGTTGCTGGTAGGCGAGCAGTGCGTCGATTGCGTCAATGAACAGCTGATCGGCGTTTCGCTCGTCGATCACATCCAGGTAGGTCTGACGACCCAGGTCATTCAACAAAAGGAAGCCCTGACTCAGGTCTTCGGCATAAATTTTCGGAACATTAATGCCCGACCCGCTCAATAAATGAGCGATATCCACGAAGGGTTTGCAGTTTTCCTGGGGGGGCGGCGCGTCCATGACAATAAAAGTGCGGCCCTCCCCCTCCCAGCGGAAGTAGCGCCGGAAACTGGCATCGCTACTGGCGGCAGTCAACGTGGCCGGGGGGATTGGCCCCCAGCCCTGGGCCTCAAATAAACGCGGGAGCTGCTCATCGAGCCAAACTTTCAGGTGTTGCAGGCGTACATCTTGATCTGGCATTGCAAGGGTCTCCGACGGCGCTAGCCGTCAAGCGGGTCATGCTTTATTATCCGACATCTTTTTCAGCCCATCGAGAGGCGTGCGGCCCCCCCGCGGGCAGATGGCGCGCAGGAAGCCCGGACTAATAAGATGGCATTGAAATCCCCCGCGTTTCGTAAAAAATTTCCGTTGCTCGTAACCGGCAGTTTGCTGGCGATGCAACCCCTGGCCGTCCCGTACGTGGTTGCCGCCGAACAGTATGACTGCTCGGTGTCTGCAACAGGTGCATGGGATTGCTCTCCGAAAACCAACGCAGCCCAGTTGCCTCCGCGCCCCGTGCACGACGCCAACAGTGTTTCGTCCAACAGCAGCACGGCAGATGGCGCTCAGACGACCACCACTTCCGACGGCGAAGTCGTGCCCAAAACGATGCTGGTCACCGAGGCCAAGGGCCGTGGCCTGAAATCGCGCAGCGCCGATTACAGCCACCTGGACTGGGTTCCGCGCGAGAAACTGACCGCAGCCCAACTGGCTGAGACCGGTCCGTACTGCTCGGGCGCCTACATCGAACCGATCCGTCCGGGCATGGACGACAAGACGCCGAAGAGCGACGCACCGACGTTCATCGGCGCCAAGGCTTCGCGTTATCAGCAGGAAGAGCAGGTTGCGACCCTGGCCGGTGACGTTGTCCTGCGTCAGGGCAGCATGCAGGTCGAGGCTGACGAAGCCAGCCTGCACCAGGCCGAGAACCGTGGCGAGCTGAACGGCGATGTCCGTCTGCGCGACAACGGCGCCCTGATCGTCGGTGACCACGCTGAAGTCCAGCTCGACACCGGCGAAGCCAAAGTCGAAAACGCCGAGTACGTGCTGCACAAAAACAACGTTCGCGGTAACGCCCTGTACGCTCGTCGTGCCGAGAACGCGATCATCCGCTTGAAGGACGGCACGTACACCACGTGCGAACCGAACAGCAACGCGTGGGCCGTGAAGGGCAACAACATCACCCTGAATCCGGCCACCGGTTTCGGTACTGCCACCAACGCCACACTGCGCGTTCATGACATTCCGATCCTGTACACGCCTTACATCTATTTCCCGATCGACGACCGTCGCCAGTCCGGCTTCCTGCCACCGACCATCGGTACCGGCACAGAAACCGGCTTCTCGTTGCTCACCCCGTACTATTTCAACCTGGCGCCGAACTACGACGCCACGCTGTATCCGACCTACATGGCCAAGCGTGGCATGTTGCTGGAAGGCGAGTTCCGCTACCTGACCAAGACCAGCGAAGGTCAGTTCGGTGCGGCCTACCTGAACGACGACGACGACGATCGCAAGCTGCAGTCGGACTACAAAGACACCCGCTGGCTGGTCAACTGGCAGGATCGCAGTGGCCTGGATTCGCGTCTGAGCAGCAGGATCGACTACACCAAGGTCAGTGATCCGTATTACTTCAAAGATCTGAAAAGCGGCCAGGAAGGCGTCAGTACTCATGACTTCCTGAACCAGCAGGGCGCTGTTTACTACCGCGGTGACAATTACACCGCGACGCTTAATGCGCAGAAGTATCAGCTGACCACGGTCACTCAGATCACGCCGTATGCACGCCTGCCTCAACTGACGTTGACTGGCACGCTGCCGTTCCAACCAGCAGGTTTGAAGTTTGACTACGACACTGAGCTGGTTCGCTTTGATCGCGATCTGAGAACCGGAAACTTCGTCGATGAAGACGGCATTGCTTCTCGACGTCTTGACCAGAACGTGTCGGGTCTGGCGCGCGCCAACGGCGATCGCCTAAACCTCGCACCGTCCATCAGCCTGCCGCTGACTGCCAGCTACGGTTATGTGACGCCCAAGTTAAAGTATGTTTACACCCAGTACGATCTTGACTTGGATGCCCAAGGCAAGCGCACGTTATTGGCTGATGAGTCCTACCACAGCAGCGAAAACCGCGCCGTCCCGATCTTCAACGTCGACAGCGGCCTGTATTTTGATCGCAACACCAACTGGTTCGGTAAAGACTACCGTCAGACACTGGAACCACGCCTGTACTACCTCTATGTCCCTGAGAAAGATCAGAACGACATCCCGATCTTCGACAGTGCGGAAACGACGTTTAACTACAGCTCACTGTTCCGCGACAACCGCTTCGTCGGCTCCGACCGTATCGGTGACGAAAACAAACTGTCGCTGGGCGTGACCAACCGCTGGATCGAAGACAACGGTTTCGAACGTCAGCGCGTGAGCATCGGTCAGGCGGTGTACTTCGCAGATCGCAAGGTGCAACTGCCGGGCATCGCCTACGAAGACCGCAAGGACGCGCAGTCCGACGTGTCTCCGTATGCGCTTGAGTACGAATACCGCTTCAACCGCGACTGGCGTGCCACGTCGGACTTCAACTGGGACCCGGACAGCCGCAGCACACGCTCCGGCAGCGCAATGTTCCACTACCAGCCTGAAGACGAGCCGGGCAAGGTCATCAACGCCGGGTATCGCTATCGCAACGACCAGGTCCGTTACGACCAGACTACAGGTCGCTGGAGCGTAGGCGGGGGTGATTACACCTACCCGGATGGCAGGGTCATCAAGGACTACTACAAGATTCAGCAACATGACTTCTCGGTCATCTGGCCTGTGGTTCCGCAGTGGAGCGCAATCGCCCGCTGGCAGTACGACTACAACCGTGACCGTACCCTCGAAGCCTTTGGTGGTTTTGAATATGACAACTGCTGCTGGAAGCTGCGTCTGATCAACCGGTACTGGGTCGACTATGACGAGTCCACCCAAGAGATACCGCAGAACGAGAAAGGCGACCGCGGCGTCTTCCTACAAATCGTGTTGAAGGGACTTGGCGGCGTCGTTGGCCAAAAAGTTGAAAGCTTCCTCGACAAAGGCATCCAAGGTTATCGTGAACGTGAAGACCAAGCTTTCTGATTGTCTGCGCCCGCTGATGCTGGGCGCGCTGCTTATCGGTACTGTTGCGCACGCTGAAGTGCGCACCATCGACAAGGTAGTTGCCATCGTCGACAACGACGTGGTCATGCAAAGCCAGCTCGACCAGCGCACCCGTGAGGTTCAGCAAACCATCGCCAAGCGCGGGCAAGGTGTTCCGCCTGCCAGCGCACTGGAGTCTCAGGTCCTGGATCGTCTGATCCTGGAAAACCTGCAGATCCAGATCGGCGAACGCTCCGGCATTCGCATCAGCGATGAAGAGCTGAACCAGGCAGTTGCCACCATCGCTCAACGCAACAACATGAGTGTTGACCAGTTCAAGGCTGCACTGACCCACGACGGGCTGTCCTATACCAGCGCACGTGAGCAGATCCGTCGGGAAATGATCATCAGCCGTGTGCGTCAGCGCCGGGTTGCCGAACGCATCCAGGTCTCGGAGCAGGAAGTGAAGAACTTTCTGGCCTCCGATCTGGGCAAAGCTCAGTTCTCCGAAGAGTTCCACCTGGCCAACATCTTGATCCCGACGCCGGACAGCGCGACGTCGGACCAGATTCAGGCCGCTGCAGCCAAAGCCAAGGACCTCTACGGCAAGCTGCAACAAGGCGCGAACTTCGAGCAGATGGCGATCGCGTCATCGGCCAGTGAAAGTGCTCTGGACGGTGGTGACATGGGCTGGCGTAAAGCCGCTCAGCTGCCGCCTCCGTTCGGCGACATGCTGTCGTCGATGCGTCCGGGAGAGGTTACCCCTCCTGCGCGTACACCGGGCGGCTTCATCATTCTCAAACTGGTGGAAAAACGCGGTGGCGAGACTCAGACCCAGATGCGCGACGAGGTTCACGTTCGTCACATCCTGATCAAGCCAAGCGAAATCCGCAGCCCGGCTGAAACCAAGTTGCTGGCTCAACGTATCTACGACCGCATCCAGAATGGCGAAGACTTCGGCGAACTGGCGAAGGCCTTCTCCGAAGACCCGGGTTCGGCGCTTAACGGCGGCGACATGAACTGGGTTGACCCGCGCTCGCTGGTTCCGGAGTTCCGCGACGTCATGAACGAGACCGCTCAGGGTGTCGTGTCCAAGCCGTTCGAGACCCAATTCGGCTGGCACGTTCTGGAAGTCCTCGGCCGTCGCTCGACTGACAGTACCAGTCAGGCGCGTGAGCAACAGGCGATGACCGTGCTGCGTAACCGCAAGTACGACGAAGAACTGCAAACCTGGTTGCGTCAGATCCGTGATGAAGCCTACGTCGAGATCAAGCTCCCCGGAGCTGATCAGGCGGCCAAGTGAAACCACAGCGTTTCGCCCTGACACCCGGCGAGCCGGCCGGCATAGGCCCTGACCTTTGCCTGCTCCTCGCCGCGCAGTCCCAGCCCCATCCCCTGATTGCCATTACCAGCTGCGACCTGCTCACCGAGCGGGCCGCCCAGCTGGGCGTGGCTGTCAGCCTGATCCCCGTCACACCCGCCGCATGGCCTGATGCCCCCGCCCCCGCTGGCAGTCTGTATGTCTGGGACACGCCGATTCAGGCGCCAGTCGTTGCCGGCCAGCTCGACAAGGCCAACGGTGGTTTCGTGCTCGAAACCCTGATCCGGGCAGGCCAGGGCTGCATCGATGGCCACTTCGCGGGCATGATCACAGCGCCGGTGCACAAGGGCGTGATCAACGACAGTGGCATCCCGTTCTCCGGCCATACTGAATTCCTTGCTGAGCTGACCCACACCGAACAGGTGGTGATGATGCTGGCGACCGGAGATCTGCGCGTGGCGCTGGTGACCACTCACCTGCCCCTGCGTGACGTTGCCGATGCGATCACTGCTGAACGGCTGGAGCGTGTAACACGCATCCTGCACGCGGATCTGGTCAACAAATTCGGCATCGCCCACCCGCGGATTCTGGTCTGTGGCCTCAACCCCCATGCCGGCGAAAGCGGGCATCTGGGCCGCGAAGAAATCGACATCATCGAACCTACTCTGGCGCTTCTGCGCAGCGAGGGCCTGGATCTATATGGCCCGCTGCCCGCCGACACGCTCTTTACCCCCAAATATCTGGAGCACTGCGACGCAGTGCTGGCGATGTACCACGACCAGGGCCTGCCCGTGCTGAAGTACAAAGGCTTCGGCGCCGCCGTCAACATCACGCTGGGCCTGCCGATCATTCGCACCTCCGTGGACCACGGCACGGCGCTGGATCTGGCGGGCACCGGCAAGATTGACACCGGCAGCCTCAGGGTCGCTCTGGAAACCGCCTATCAGATGGCCGAGACCCATTCATGAACGAGCAATACCAACACAAGGCGCGCAAGCGTTTTGGCCAAAACTTCCTGCATGACGCTGGCGTGATCGACAAGATCCTGCGCTCCATCCGTGCCAAGGCCGAAGACCGCATGCTGGAAATCGGCCCGGGACAAGGCGCCCTGACCCAAGGCCTGCTGAACAGCGGCGCGCAACTGGACGTCGTCGAGCTCGACAAAGACCTCGTGCCGATCCTCATGCATCAGTTCGGCAGCAAGCCAAATTTCAGCCTGCATCAGGGTGACGCGCTGAAATTCGACTTCACCAGCCTGAATGCCGCACCCAACAGCCTGCGCGTCGTCGGCAACCTGCCGTACAACATCTCGACGCCGCTGATTTTCCATCTGCTGCAGAACGCCCACCTGATCCGCGACATGCATTTCATGCTGCAGAAAGAAGTGGTCGAGCGTCTCGCGGCAGGTCCTGGCGGCGGGGATTGGGGTCGCCTGTCGATCATGGTTCAGTACCACTGCCGCGTGGAGCATCTGTTCAACGTCGGCCCGGGCGCGTTCAACCCGCCGCCGAAAGTGGATTCGGCCATCGTTCGTCTTGTGCCGCACGAGACCCTGCCGCACCCGGCCAAGGATCACCGCGTCCTTGAGCGGGTCGTCCGCGAAGCGTTCAACCAGCGCCGCAAGACCCTGCGCAACACGTTGAAGGCCCTGCTGACCAGCGAGGAAATCACTGAAGCCGGCGTCGATGGCAGCCTGCGTCCAGAGCAGCTGGACCTGGCGGCGTTTGTTCGCCTGGCCGACACGCTCAGCGAAAAGCCTGTCGTCGCCTGACCTTCTGGGGACATGTCCGGTCAAAGCCTGAGTACTTGCTTATCCGTGACATGTCCTAGACTGATTTCCAACCTGGCCACTTCCGGCTTTCTCCGCTTTCGCTTTTAAGGCCTCTTGCATGTCTGATTCTCGTTACCAGGTCGACGTCAGCGTCGAGACCCGTTTCCTGGCGGAACAATCGCAGCCTGAGCACAACCGCTTCGCCTTCGCCTACACCATCACCGTGCACAACAACGGCGAACTGCCAGCCAAGCTGCTGTCACGCCACTGGGTGATCACCGACGGTGACGGTCAGGTTGAAGAGGTTCGCGGCGACGGCGTCGTGGGCCAGCAACCGCTGATCCAGCCAGGACAAAGCCACACCTACACCAGCGGCACCGTGATGACCACCAAGGTGGGCAACATGCAGGGCACTTATCAAATGCTCGGAGAAGACGGCAAGCGCTTCGACGCTGTCATCGCTCCCTTCCGTCTGGCCGTACCGGGGGCGCTTCACTGATGGCGGTCTACGCAGTCGGTGACCTGCAAGGCTGCCTTGAACCGCTGAAGTGCCTGCTCGAACGCGTTGCATTCGAGCCCGGCAAAGACACGCTCTGGCTGGTCGGCGACCTCGTCAACCGAGGCCCGCAGTCACTGGAAACCCTGCGTTATCTCTATGCCATGCGCGACTCGGTCGTCTGCGTGCTGGGCAATCATGACCTGCACCTGCTGGCTGCCGGCCGCAATATAGAGCGCCTGAAGAAAGGCGACACGCTGCGGGAGATTCTGGAAGCGCCGGACGCCGTCGTGCTGCTCGACTGGCTGCGCCAACAGAAGCTGATGCATTACGACGCCGAACGCGATATCGCACTGGTGCATGCCGGAATCCCGCCGCAATGGACGCTGAAAAAAGCGCTGCGCTGCGCCGAAGAAGTCGAGCAGGCGCTGCGCGATGACAATCGCTTCGAGCCTTTTCTCGACGGCATGTATGGCAATGAACCTGCGAAGTGGGACAAGGATTTGCAGGGCGTCACCCGGCTGCGGGTCATTACCAACTACTTCACGCGCATGCGTTTTTGCACCAGCGACGGCAAGCTTGATCTCAAAAGCAAGGAAGGTCTCGACAGTGCGCCGGCGGGCTACGCGCCGTGGTTCAAGCACAAAGAGCGCAAGACCAAAGGCGTGGGTATCATTTTCGGCCACTGGGCCGCACTTGAAGGCCAATGTGACGAGCCCGGGGTTTATGCGCTGGACACGGGCTGTGTCTGGGGCGGCGCGATGACGCTGCTCAACGTCGACACCCGCGTGCTGATTCGTTGCGAATGCGACGAGCGTGGCAACGCAAAGGCACCCGCTCCTGCGACATCCTCCGTCAACGAGCCAATTCCGCTGCACCAGTAATTTCCCCTACGTTCTCGACCGTTCGAGGACCCGACGGCCCAGGAGCCCGAGCCATGACTGACTTCAAACGCATTTCACCCGAACAAGTCCATGCCCTGCGCGAACAAGGCGCGGTGCTGGTGGACGTACGGGACGCGCAGACCTACGCGACCCAGCACATTCCGGACTCCCATCACCTCGACAACCATTCCATCGCCGACTTCATCCGTCAGGCCGATCTGGACAAACCGTTGGTCGTCCTCTGCTATCACGGCAATTCGAGCCAGAGCGCAGCAGCCTATCTTGTAGGTCAGGGCTTCTCCGAGGTCTACAGCATGGATGGCGGTTTCGAGTTGTGGAAAACCAAATTTCCCGAAGAAACCGCACAAGGCTGATCGAAAAATATTTTTGCTGGCCGCTATCCCGCGTCCTACGCGGGCTCGCGCCCTCTTCTGACGAACGGGTATGCCCTCTTCATACCCATCGCTTCTTTCTGTGCCCGAATCCGAACTACTCTTAGCCTCAGGCCATCCGAATCAGGGGAGAGCCGGTACACCGGCGCGTGGGTCATCGGTCGCTACTTTTATGGTGTTTGGGGGGTAATGGCAGCCGCGTGATCGGCTGCCATCCAGCATCAACTGACGATCCGCCGCCGGCTCCACGTATCGAGCGAGGTGACGTCATGAGTATTTTTAGCCACTTCCAACAACGCTTTGAATCGACACGGCAGGAAGAGCTCTCGCTACAGGAGTATCTGGAGCTCTGCAAAACCGACCGCAGCGCATACGCTTCCGCCGCAGAACGTCTGCTGATGGCCATCGGTGAGCCTGAGTTGTTCGACACGTCGACCAATTCCAGGCTGTCCAGAATCTTCTCCAACAAGGTCATTCGGCGCTATCCCGCGTTCGAAGAATTCCACGGCATGGAAGACTGCATCGAGCAAATCGTCTCGTACTTCCGCCACGCCGCCCAAGGCCTTGAAGAGAAGAAACAGATCCTTTACCTGCTCGGCCCGGTAGGCGGTGGTAAATCGTCCCTGGCTGAAAAACTCAAATCTCTGGTTGAAAAAGTACCGTTCTACGCCATCAAAGGGTCACCGGTTTTCGAATCCCCTTTGGGCCTGTTCAAACCCACCGAAGACGGGACGATCCTCGAAGAGGACTACGGCATCCCGCGCCGCTACCTGAACACCATCATGTCGCCATGGGCGACCAAACGGCTGGCCGAGTTCGGCGGCGACATCAGTCAATTCAAAGTGGTGAAGCTCTACCCTTCCATCCTTAACCAGATTGCCGTCGCCAAAACCGAGCCCGGTGACGAGAACAACCAGGACATTTCGGCGCTGGTGGGTAAGGTCGATATCCGCAAGCTCGAGGAATACCCGCAGAACGACGCCGACGCTTACAGCTATTCGGGCGCACTGTGCCGGGCCAACCAGGGCCTGATGGAATTCGTGGAAATGTTCAAGGCGCCAATCAAGGTGCTCCACCCGCTGCTGACCGCCACTCAGGAAGGTAACTACAACAGTACCGAAGGCCTGGGCGCGATTCCGTTCACCGGTATTTTGCTGGCCCACTCCAACGAATCGGAATGGCACAGCTTCCGCAACAACAAGAACAACGAAGCGTTCATCGACCGGATTTACATCGTGAAGGTGCCGTACTGCCTGCGCGTTAATGACGAGATCAAGATTTACGACAAGTTGCTGTTCAACAGCTCCCTGGCCAAAGCCCATTGCGCGCCGGATACCCTGAAAATGCTCGCGCAGTTCACCGTGCTGTCGCGGCTCAAGGAGCCGGACAACTCCAACATCTATTCGAAGATGAGGGTGTACGACGGCGAGAACCTCAAGGACACCGACCCGAAAGCCAAGTCGATTCAGGAGTACCGCGACAGCGCCGGTGTCGACGAAGGCATGAACGGTCTCTCTACCCGATTCGCGTTCAAGATCCTGTCGAAGGTCTTCAACTTCGATCCTCACGAAATCGCCGCCAACCCGGTTCACTTGCTGTACGTCCTGGAGCAGCAGATCGAGCAGGAGCAGTTTCAGGCCGAAACCCGCGAGCGTTATCTGCGCTTCATCAAGGAATACCTGGCGCCGCGCTACATCGAGTTCATCGGCAAGGAAATCCAGACCGCCTACCTCGAGTCCTACAGCGAGTACGGTCAGAACATTTTCGACCGCTATGTGCTGTACGCAGACTTCTGGATTCAGGACCAGGAATATCGCGATCCGGAAACCGGCGAGATCCTCAATCGCGTCGCGTTGAACGAGGAACTGGAAAAGATCGAGAAACCGGCAGGTATCAGCAACCCGAAAGACTTCCGCAACGAGATCGTCAACTTCGTGCTGCGCGCCCGCGCCAACAACAATGGCAAGAACCCGACTTGGCTGAGCTACGAGAAGCTGCGGGTGGTGATCGAGAAGAAGATGTTCTCGAATACCGAAGACCTGCTGCCGGTCATCAGTTTCAACGCGAAGGCCAGTAAAGAGGATCAGCAGAAGCACAACGACTTCGTCACACGAATGGTCGAGCGGGGCTACACCGATAAACAGGTAAGGCTTCTTTCCGAATGGTACCTGCGGGTCCGGAAATCGCAGTAAGGCAGCTGCAAGCGTCAAGCAACAAGCTGCAGGAAGAAAGCGCGTCAAATCTGCTACCCGGATAGCCGCTTCTACTTGCAGCTTGCAGCTCACCACTTGAAGCTCCCCGGAGGGGCCTATGAGCTATGTGATCGACCGACGTCTCAATGGCAAGAACAAGAGCACGGTAAATCGGCAGCGGTTTCTGCGTCGTTACCGTGATCACATCAAGAAGGCAGTTGAAGAAGCCGTCAGCCGGCGCTCCATTACTGACATGGAGCACGGCGAACAGATCAGTATCCCGGGGCGGGATATCGACGAGCCGGTGCTTCACCATGGTCGCGGCGGCAAGCAAACGGTGGTTCATCCGGGTAACAAGGAGTTCACCACTGGTGAGCACATCGCACGCCCCCAAGGGGGTGGCGGTGGCAAAGGGCCTGGCAAGGCGGGCAATTCCGGCGACGGCATGGATGAGTTCGTGTTCCAGATCACCCAGGAAGAGTTTCTCGAATTCATGTTCGAGGACCTGGAGCTGCCCAATCTGGTCAAGCGCAACCTGAGTGGCACTGACACTTTCAAAACCGTTCGCGCCGGCATCAGCAACGAAGGCAACCCTTCACGGATTAACATCATCCGCACGTTGCGCTCGGCACATGCGCGGCGTATCGCGCTGTCCGGCAGCAGCCGGGCCAAGCTGCGGCAGGTGCAGGCCGAACTGGAGCGCCTGAGGATCGAGGAGCCGGATAACTTCGGTGACATTCAGGAACTGGAAATCGAGGCCGCGAAACTTCAGGCACGCATCCGCCGTGTCCCGTACCTGGACACCTTCGACCTCAAATACAACCTGCTGGTCAAACAGCCCAACCCCAGCTCCAAAGCCGTGATGTTCTGCCTGATGGACGTTTCCGGGTCGATGACCCAGGCGACCAAGGACATTGCCAAGCGCTTTTTCATCCTGCTGTACCTGTTCCTCAAACGTAACTACGACAAGATCGAAGTGGTCTTCATCCGCCACCACACGAGCGCGCGCGAAGTCGACGAAGAGGAGTTTTTCTATTCTCGGGAAACCGGCGGCACCATCGTGTCCAGCGCATTGAAGCTGATGCAGGAGATCATGGCCGAGCGCTACCCCACCAATGAATGGAATATTTACGCAGCCCAGGCCTCGGACGGCGACAACTGGAACGACGACTCACCCATTTGCCGCGACATCCTGATCAAACAGATCATGCCGTTCGTGCAGTACTACACCTACGTCGAAATCACCCCGCGCGAACATCAGGCGCTGTGGTTCGAATACGAGCGCATCGGCGAAGCCTTCGCCGACACGTTCGCCCAGCAGCAGCTGGTCTCTGCCGGTGATATCTATCCGGTGTTCCGTGAACTCTTCCAGCGCAGGTTAGTGACATGACCGCTAGAGAGCAGAAGCGCCAACCCCTCTCCACGGGTTCAGAGTGGACGTTCGAACTGATCCAGGCATACGACCGGGAGATCAGCCGCATCGCCGAACGGTACGCGCTGGACACTTACCCCAATCAGATCGAGGTGATCACCGCCGAGCAAATGATGGACGCCTATGCGTCCGTCGGCATGCCGCTGGGTTATCACCATTGGTCCTACGGCAAGCACTTCCTCAGCACGGAGAAATCCTACTCGCGCGGGCAGATGGGTCTGGCGTACGAGATCGTCATCAACTCCGACCCGTGTATCGCCTATCTGATGGAAGAGAACACCATCTGCATGCAGGCGCTGGTGGTGGCCCATGCCTGCTACGGGCATAACAGCTTTTTCAAAGGCAACTACCTGTTCCGCACCTGGACCGACGCCAGCTCGATCATTGATTACCTGGTCTTCGCCAAGCAGTACATCATGCAGTGTGAAGAGCGCCACGGGATCGATGCGGTCGAGGATCTGCTCGATTCCTGCCACGCGCTGATGAACTACGGCGTGGATCGCTACAAGCGGCCCTACCCCATTTCGGCTGAGGAAGAACGGCGCCGCATGAAGGACCGGGAGGAGCACCTGCAGAAACAGATCAACGATCTGTGGCGCACGATTCCGAAAAGCGCGAGCAAGAACGACAAAGAGGATTTCTCGCGTTTCCCCGCCGAACCTCAGGAAAACATCCTTTACTTCATCGAAAAACACGCGCCGTTGCTGGAGCCCTGGCAGCGTGAAGTCGTGCGCATCGTGCGCAAAATCGCCCAGTATTTTTACCCGCAGCGTCAGACCCAGGTGATGAACGAGGGATGGGCGACGTTTTGGCATTACACGCTGATGAATGATCTGTACGACGAAGGGCTGGTGACTGATGGCTTCATGCTGGAATTCCTGACTTCCCACACCAGTGTTGTCTATCAGCCGGGCTTCGACAGTCCTTACTACAGCGGTATCAATCCCTACACGCTGGGGTTTGCGATGTATCAGGACATCCGGCGCATGTGCGAGCACCCGACCGAAGAAGACCGTCACTGGTTTCCTGATCTGGCCGGCACCGACTGGCTGACGGCGGTGAAGTTTGCGATGAGCAGCTTCAAGGACGAGAGCTTCATCCTGCAGTACCTGTCGCCCAAGGTGATTCGTGACCTGAAGCTGTTCAGCATCCTGGACGATGATCAGAAGGACGATCTCCTAGTGCCCGCCATCCACGATGAAACCGGCTACAAGGTGATTCGTGAAACCCTCGCCGCGCAATACAACCTCGGCAACCGCGAACCCAACGTGCAGATCTACAGCATCGACCGTCGCGGCGACCGCTCCCTGACCCTGCGTCATCAACAGCACGACCGCAAACCCCTTGGCGATTCGACGGACGAAGTGCTGAAGCACCTGCACCGGCTGTGGGGTTTTGATATCCATCTGGAGACGCTGCAGGGCGACCAGGTCATGAAAGTCCACCATGTGCCGCCGAGAAGCGAACACGCTGAAAGTGAATATCCCCGGCTGGACCTGGCGGTCGTCCACTTATAAACCATGAGCGTTTCCAGCCTCCGCGATCGCGACTTAAGGTTTATCCTGTCGCCCTCACGGAGGCTTTTTTATGCAGATTTATAAAGTTGGCGGCGCAGTACGCGATCGCCTGCTTGGCAAACCGGTCACTGACATCGACTGGGTGGTAGTGGGTGCATCGACTGAAGAGATGCTGGTGAAGGGCTACCGCCCGGTGGGAACGGATTTTCCCGTCTTCCTGCATCCGCTCACCGGTGAGGAATACGCACTGGCTCGCACCGAGCGCAAGACCGGCAAGGGATACGGCGGCTTTGTTTTTCACGCCCACCCGGACGTCACGCTGGAGCAAGATCTGATCCGCCGCGACCTGACCATCAATGCTATTGCCGAAGACAAGAACGGCCAGCTGACTGATCCCTATCATGGCCAGCAGGACCTCGAAGCCCGAGTGTTGCGTCACGTTTCCCCCGCGTTCGCCGAAGATCCCTTGCGCGTCCTGCGTGTGGCCCGTTTCGCCGCGCGCTATGCCCCCGACGGTTTCACCATTGCTCCGGAAACCCTCGAACTCATGGGTCAGCTGAGCGGTTCGGGTGAACTGGAAGCGCTGACACCGGAACGCAGCTGGAAGGAAATTTCCCGCGCGCTGATGGAAAAAGAGCCCCAGGTGTTCATCGAGGTCCTGCGTGAATGTGGTGCCCTGAAAATACTCATGCCAGAAGTCGACGCGCTGTTTGGCGTGCCTCAGCCGGAAGCCCATCACCCTGAGATCGACACCGGCGTGCACGTCCTCAGCGTGTTGCATCAGTCTGCCGTGCACCGGCAGCCGCTAAGCGTGCGCTGGGCGTGCTTGCTGCACGATTTGGGCAAGGGACTCACGCCGCAAGAGGAATGGCCCCGCCACATCGCCCACGAGCACAAAGGGCTCAAAGCGATCAAGGCGGTGAACCAGCGTTTCAAAGTGCCAAGGGACTGTCAGGAACTGGCGCTGCTAGTGGGCGAGTATCACACCCATGGCCATCGCGCGCTGGAGCTGAAGCCGTCGACATTGCTGGATTTGCTGCAGAGCTTTGACGTGTATCGCCGACCGCAGCGTTTCGAGGAATTCATCGCCGCCTGCGAAATGGACGCCCGAGGCCGCAAGGGTTTCGAGGAGCGCACGTACCCGCAGGCCGAATATCTGCGCGGCGCGGCTGAGGCGGCCCGGCAAGTGGCCGTACAGCCGCTGCTGGAGAAAGGTTTTCAGGGCCAGCAATTAGGCGAAGCGCTCAAGCGAGAGCGGCTGGATACGCTGAAAGTGTACAAGGCGTCTTATCAGCGCTAAGCCGCTGAGCTGGCTGCGGCTCAGTCGGCGCCCTCTCAGCCGCCTGTTTACACCGCAGCCAGCAGGAGGGCCGGGGTGAGTGGCTCGCCACGCCATTCGAAGGCAACCGGCCAGAGTTTCTGATCGATGTTCGCGTCGGCCCAAAGCTGGGCAAACGAGACGCCGGCCTCAGGGTGCAGGCGTTGCGGCGCGATCAGCGACAACGGCCACAGCACGAACGCATTTTTGAGGATTTCGGCGCGGGGCAGAATCAGGCCGTCGAAGTTGCCGACCTGTTCGCCATACAGCAAGAC
The DNA here is from genome assembly GCF_046540455.1 of Pseudomonas sp. W5-36. Classification (NCBI taxonomy): domain Bacteria; kingdom Pseudomonadati; phylum Pseudomonadota; class Gammaproteobacteria; order Pseudomonadales; family Pseudomonadaceae; genus Pseudomonas; species Pseudomonas sp. W5-36. The sequence continues at coordinate 50,633 of NZ_JAXCIQ010000014.1, forward strand.
ATCAATATCCAGCGGCAAACCTTTGCGATCAGGGGCATAACGCCCGTTATCGGCTTCGATGAATTTGAGGCGGCGGTCCAGTTCAGTCAGCGGCAGATCCGTCAGTGCCGAAACCACCAGATTGAAAAACGGCCCGCTCTTGATCCCCACCGGATGACTTTCGAACACCGGCGAGCAGGTCATCTCGGTGAGGAAGCCGGCAAGGGCGTCGAGGCCGGCGCACAGATGGCGCTCCCGCTCGATATTGCTGCCCAGTCCCAGAAAAATCCGTGTCAGCGACATCCGCGCTCGATCTCCACCCCAACGCCCTTCGCCGCTGGCACGGCTCCCGGCTTGGTCAATTTGAGGTGCAGCCAAGGAATGTTGAACTCGCTCATGAGCACTTCGGCCAGACGCTCGGCAAAGGTTTCAACCAGTTGGAATTGAGAGACTTCGGCGAACGCCTGAATCCGCGCGGACACACTGGCGTAATCGAGCGCTTTGCTCAGGTCATCGCCTGCGGCTGCAGGCCGATTGTCCCAGGCAAAACTCAGGTCCAGACGCAGGCACTGGCGAATGCCACGCTCCCAGTCGTAGGCGCCGATGACGGTATCGACCTCCAGACCTTCAATGAAAACTCTGTCCAAGCCTATCTCTCCGCTGCACGACAAGGGCGCAATGCGCCGTTAGAATCAAGGCAACCTCGCCCGGAATGGTTAGCATGTTTTGGTTACTGGCGGTCCTCGCCTACCTGCTCGGCTCACTGTCCTTCGCCATCCTGATCAGCCGCATAACCGGTCGCCCGGACCCGCGCGCCAGTGGGTCGGGCAACGCCGGCGCCACCAACATGCTGCGCGTGGCCGGCAAGAAGCTCGCGGTGCTGACCTTGGTTGGCGACGTCTGCAAAGGCATGATCCCGGTGCTGATCGCCAGAGCTCTGAGCCTCGACCCACGCCTGCAAGCCTGGATCGGTCTGTGCGCCGTCCTGGGGCATCTGTTCCCGCTTTACTTTCGTTTCCGCGGCGGCAAGGGCGTGGCCACGGCCGCCGGCATGTTGCTGGCCTTGTATCCGCCAGCTGCCCTGCTCGCCATCGGCGCCTGGCTGCTGACGTTCTACCTCACTCGCACCAGCTCACTGGCGTCGTTGATCGCCACGCCGCTGACGCTGCCGCTGCTTGCCTGGCAGGAACCCCACGCCTTGCTGCCGATGAGCGTACTGACGCTGCTCATCGTCTGGCGCCATCGGGGCAATCTACGCGACCTGTTTGCGGGGCGCGAACGGCATTTCTGAAACGACACCTGTCAGAGGCCCAACCCGTGGCTTGCGCTGCCTTGCCATTCAAGACCTGGCAGCTGCTCCATTGGCCAGCGCGCCTGCACGGTAATGCTCAGACTTTCCCTCTGCCCTGCCTGCAATCGCTGGCAGCCGGCAAAGGCGATCATCGCGCCGTTGTCGGTGCAGAACTCGGGCCTCGCGTAATAGACATTTCCGCCCAGGCCTTCGAGCATCTGTTCCAGCGACAGGCGCAACGCCTTGTTTGCGCTCACGCCGCCGGCAATGACCAGACGTTTCAACCCGGTCTGCTTCAGCGCGCGTTTGCACTTGATGGTCAAAGTGTCCACCACCGCCTGCTGGAAGGCCAGTGAGATGTCGCAACGGGTTTGCTCGCTGTCGTCCCCGGCGCTCTGGCACTGCTGCCAGGTGTTCAGGGAGAAGGTTTTCAGGCCGCTGAAGCTGAAATCCAGCCCGGGACGATCCGTCATCGGACGCGGAAAGACAAAACGCCCGGCCACACCGGATTGCGCCAGACGGGAAATCTCCGGACCGCCAGGGTAATTCAGGCCCATCATTTTCGCGGTTTTGTCGAAGGCTTCGCCGGCGGCGTCGTCCAGGGTCTCACCCAGCAGCTCATAAAGACCAATGCCATCGACGCGAACCAGCTGCGTATGGCCGCCGGAAACCAACAAAGCGACGAACGGAAACTCAGGAGGATTTTCCTCCAGCATCGGTGCGAGCAAATGCCCTTCCATGTGGTGAACACCCAGTGCCGGGATGTCCCACGCGAACGCCAGAGCCTGTGCGCACGAGGCACCCACCAGCAGGGCCCCGACCAGCCCGGGGCCAGCGGTATAGGCAATGGCATCGATCTCGGTCACGGCGCAGCCGGCCTCGGCCAACACCTGACGAATCAAGGGCAGCATGCGTTTTACGTGGTCACGCGAGGCAAGCTCCGGGACCACGCCGCCATAGACGCGGTGCAGGTCAATCTGGCTGAATAATGCATCGGCAAGCAGCCCGCGTTCGCTGTCGTACAGCGCGACACCGGTCTCATCGCAGGAAGTTTCCATTCCCAGTACTAGCATGGGGTACGCCTTGTGGAGGCTGAATTCGAAGGCGCGCATAATAGTCGCCGCTCATGCCTGCGACCAGTGCTTTTCGATCAGAGGCTTTGCATTCCGCGAAGCAAGGGGTTAACATCCGCAACCCTTAAAAACCGACGTACTTAGTGCAAGCGTTGCAGTAAGCGTTGACCCCGGTAATGAATGAAGGTAGCTCTGGATGCCAGCCGTCAAAGTTAAAGAGAACGAACCCTTCGACGTAGCTCTGCGTCGTTTCAAGCGCTCCTGCGAAAAAGCCGGTGTTCTGGCTGAAGTTCGTAGCCGCGAATTTTACGAGAAGCCGACTTCTGAGCGTAAGCGTAAAGCAGCAGCTGCTGTTAAGCGTCACGCCAAGAAAGTACAGCGCGAACAGCGCCGCGCCGTTCGTCTGTATTAATACAGACGTCTGACGCAAGCTTCTGCCTTGCCCGGCCTTCAAAGCCGGGCTGTCGGCAGTTGCAGTTCTAGCCTCAAGCAACACCGTTCAAGCAACACAAGACAGAGGCTGTTGACGCCGCAGATGCGACCGAGACAAACCCCGTCGATTTCTTCCAGCCTGATTCAGGCCGCGTTGACCCGTCTACACTGACCAAGCAACCGTCGTTACGGTTTGGATTCGCCACGATCTTTCTGGCGGGGCGCCTGATGATGAGAACGCCATGGCCGGACTGATTCCCCAAGGTTTTATTGACGACCTCCTGAACCGCACCGACATCGTCGATGTTGTCAGCTCACGCGTTCAATTAAAAAAGACCGGCAAGAACTTCAGCGCCTGTTGTCCTTTCCATAAAGAGAAGACACCGTCGTTCAGCGTCAGCCCGGACAAACAGTTTTATTACTGCTTCGGTTGTGGCGCGGGTGGCAATGCCCTCGGCTTCATCATGGACCACGACAACTTGGATTTCCCCCAGGCCGTCGAAGACCTGGCCAAAGCCGCCGGGATGGAAGTCCCTCGCGAACAAGGCGTAAAAGGGCAAAAGCCCCGCCAGCCTACTGATTCGCCGCTTTACCCTCTGCTAACCGCCGCCGCCGACTTTTACCGGGCTGCGCTGAAAAGCCATCCAACGCGAAAATCCGCGGTGGAATACCTGAAAGGCCGTGGCCTGTCAGGCGAGATCGCCCGCGACTTCGGACTGGGCTTCGCCCCTCCTGGCTGGGATAACCTCTACAAGCACTTAAGCAGCGACACCCTTCAGCAGAAGGCGATGATCGACGCTGGCTTGCTGATCGAAAACGCCGAAACCGGCAAACGCTACGACCGTTTTCGCGACCGGGTGATGTTCCCCATTCGCGACAGCCGCGGCCGTGTGATCGCATTTGGCGGGCGGGTACTGGGCGACGACAAGCCCAAATACCTGAACTCTCCTGAAACCCCGGTGTTTCATAAGGGTCAGGAGTTGTACGGTTTATTCGAAGCTCGCAAATTTAACCGTAACCTGGACGAGATTATCGTCGTCGAAGGTTACATGGACGTCATTGCACTGGCCCAACAAGGCTTGCGCAATGCCGTTGCGACACTGGGTACGGCGACCAGTGAAGAGCATTTGAAGCGGCTGTTTCGTGTGGTACCGAACGTGCTGTTCTGCTTCGACGGCGACCAGGCTGGCCGAAATGCCGCCTGGCGTGCACTGGAAGCAACGATTCCCGGCTTGCAGGATGGCAGGCGCGCGAGGTTTCTGTTTCTGCCCGAAGGGGAAGATCCCGACACCTTGGTGCGCGCCGAAGGCACTGACGCGTTCAAGGCGCGAATCAACCAGCACGCACAACCGCTGGCCGACTATTTTTTCGAGCAACTGACCAAGGAGGCCGATCCGCGCTCCCTGGAAGGCAAGGCGCATATGGTGACGCTGGCCGCGCCGCTGATCGAAAAAGTGCCGGGCGCCAATTTGCGCGAATTGATGCGTCGGCGCCTGAAAGAAATCACCGGGCTGGACACCGCTGCGGTCAACCAGTTGATGCAGTCTGCGCCGGCGGAAGCTCAGCCCAGCTACGATCCCGGCTTCGATTACGAGGCCGTGCCGGATTACGGCGATTACCAGCAGCACGACTATCAGGCGCAGCAGGAATGGACACCGAACGCGCCGGGCGGTCAGCAGAAGAAATGGGACAAGAAGCCGTGGGACAAAGGCAAGAAATGGGACAAGAACGGCAAGCGTCCTGATGTCGAACCTCGCGGTCCACGCACACCGGCGACGGTAGAGCCACCGGCGCTGACAGCACTCAGAACGCTACTGCACCACCCTGAGCTGTCGGCACAGGTCGCCAACGCCAGTACGTTCGCCGATGAAGAAAACGTTTATTCGCAGCTTCTCGTGGCACTGATTGACGCTACACAGAAAAATCCGAAGCTGCGCACGATGCAGTTGATCGCCCGCTGGCATGGCACCGATCAAGGACGATTATTGCGTCAACTGGCGGAAAAGGAATGGCTGATATCGGCCGATAACCTTGAACAACAGTTTTTCGACACTATAACTAGCTTGTCTGCCCGCCAACGCGAGCGACATCTGGAGCAATTGATCAGGAAGGAACGGCAGTCAGGCCTGAGCGCAGAAGAAAAAGTTCAGCTGCTCAACCTGTTAAATCGCAAAGTTCCTGCACAAACCCCGACCTCAACTGGCGTGTGAGGTCATAGCTCGGGTATAATCCCCGGCTTGTTTTTTGCCCGCCAAGACCTTCAGTGGATAGGGTGTTATGTCCGGAAAAGCGCAACAGCAGTCTCGTATCAAAGAGTTGATCACCCTGGGTCGTGAGCAGAAGTATCTGACTTACGCAGAGGTCAACGACCACCTGCCTGAGGATATTTCAGATCCTGAGCAGGTGGAAGACATCATCCGCATGATCAACGACATGGGGATCCCCGTACACGAGAGTGCTCCGGATGCGGACGCCCTTATGTTGGCCGACGCCGACACTGACGAGGCAGCCGCTGAAGAAGCCGCTGCAGCGTTGGCTGCGGTCGAGACCGACATCGGTCGCACGACTGACCCAGTGCGCATGTACATGCGTGAAATGGGTACGGTCGAGCTTCTGACGCGTGAAGGCGAAATCGAAATCGCCAAGCGTATCGAAGAAGGCATCCGTGAAGTGATGGGCGCGATCGCGCACTTCCCTGGCACGGTTGAGCATATTCTCTCCGAGTACACTCGCGTCACTACCGAAGGCGGTCGACTGTCCGACGTCCTGAGCGGCTATATCGACCCGGACGACGGCATCGCGCCGCCAGCCGAAGTCCCGCCGCCAGTCGACCCGAAGGCCGAGAAAGCCGAAGGTGCTGACGACGAAGAAGAAGACGCTTCCGACGATGAAGAGGACGAGGTCGAAAGCGGACCGGACCCAGTCATCGCCGCCCAGCGCTTCGGTGCCGTTTCAGACCAGATGGCCATTGCCCTCAAGGCCCTGAAAAAGCACGGCCGCGGCAGCAAGCAGGCCAACGCTGAACTGCTGGCTCTGGCCGAGCTGTTCATGCCGATCAAGCTGGTTCCGAAACAGTTTGAAGGTCTGGTTGAGCGTGTTCGCGGTGCCCTTGAGCGTCTGCGTGCGCAAGAGCGCGCCATCATGCAGCTGTGTGTTCGTGATGCACGCATGCCGCGCGCCGACTTCCTTCGCCAGTTCCCGGGCAATGAAGTTGACCAGAGCTGGACAGACGGGCTGGCCAAAGGCAAAAGCAAATACGCTGAAGCCATTGGTCGCCTTCAGGCCGACATTCAACGTTGCCAGCAAAAGCTGACCGCGCTGGAAGAAGAAACCGGCCTGACCATCCTGGAAATCAAGGACATCAACCGTCGGATGTCGATCGGTGAGGCCAAGGCCCGCCGCGCGAAGAAAGAAATGGTTGAAGCCAACCTGCGTCTGGTGATCTCGATCGCCAAGAAGTACACCAACCGTGGCCTGCAATTCCTCGATCTGATCCAGGAAGGCAACATCGGTCTGATGAAGGCGGTGGACAAGTTCGAATACCGTCGCGGTTACAAGTTCTCGACGTACGCCACCTGGTGGATTCGTCAGGCAATCACTCGCTCGATCGCTGACCAGGCACGCACCATCCGTATCCCGGTGCACATGATCGAGACGATCAACAAGCTCAACCGCATTTCCCGTCAGATGTTGCAGGAAATGGGTCGCGAACCGACGCCGGAAGAGCTGGGCGAACGCATGGAAATGCCCGAGGACAAGATCCGCAAGGTATTGAAGATCGCTAAAGAGCCGATCTCCATGGAAACCCCGATCGGTGACGACGAAGACTCGCACCTGGGTGACTTCATCGAAGACTCGACCATGCAGTCGCCAATCGATGTCGCCACGGTAGAGAGCTTGAAAGAAGCGACGCGCGAAGTGCTGTCGGGCCTCACCGCTCGTGAAGCCAAGGTCCTGCGTATGCGTTTCGGTATCGACATGAACACCGACCACACCCTCGAGGAAGTCGGTAAGCAGTTCGATGTTACCCGTGAACGTATCCGTCAGATAGAAGCCAAGGCGTTGCGCAAGCTGCGTCACCCGACGCGAAGCGAACACCTGCGCTCGTTCCTCGACGAGTAAGCGACACGTCGTACCAAAACCCCCGGCATTGCTGGGGGTTTTGCGTTTTAAGGAATAAATTTCCGGCAGAGTGCCACTGTTGTCCAGCCCGACTACACTCGGTTGATTCTCACCCATGAATCACCGAGGCTGCCATGATTTGGATGCCGGCCATTGCTCTCTTATGCGTGCTCGCCCCCGCTGCTGTCACCGCCCAGGCATCGCTTCACGACGGGGAAAACGGGCAAGGGATGCATCAGGAGTGGCTGCCCAGCGAGGATACTGAACCCGGGAATGCACCCGGGAATGCACCCGGTATAAGTCTTCATCTGCCCACTGACTTGATCAGCGACCGATTTGCGGGTATCGATCAAAGTCGCCAACCCGAACAATTCAGCGGACTGGACGATTCGCCCTCCGCCTCGCAGGCGGCCACTCACTCCAGTGAGCGCAGCAAGCTCTGGCACGAATTTCTGCTCATCGGACTGCCCGGATTGCTGTTTCTGACGACGGTACTGGCCATCGTGGTGCGGATCAACCGTCGTCTCAGTTCGGAGATCTCCCGCCGAATCGCCCTGGAACAAGAACTGCGCAGCAGCGAGTATCACTATCGCGGGATGATCGAGAGCCTCTCGGCCATCGCGTGGGAAGCCAATACCCACGACTATTCCTACAACTATGTCTCGCCCCACGCGCAGGATTTGTTGGGGTATCCGCTGCACCAATGGCGAAGGCCCGGATTCTGGCGGAGTATCGTTCATCCGGAGGACGTCGACTACGCCCAGGCCTATTGCGACCGGGAGGTGGCGGAAGGCAACGATCACAGCGTCGATTATCGAGTCCTGAGCGCCGACGGCAGGGTGGTCTGGATTCGAGACATCGTAAGCATGATCGGCTATGGCCGAGAGCCTGTGATGCGGGGGCTGATGATCGACATCAGCGAAGCCAAGCAAACCGAAGAGGCGCTGCGTCTTTCGGAAGGGAAGTTCGCCTCGGTGTTTGCGCAGTGTCCTGACATGCTGGTCATCGCGCGTCTTTCGGACGGCTGCTTTCTGGAGGCGAATCCAGCATTTCTGGAGCAGATCGGCGTCAGCCCTGCTGAAGTCGTTGGGCGCGTGCCTGCCGAGCTGAACATCTGGGGTATTCCCGACATCGGCCACAGCCTGCTGCAACGCCTTCAGAAGGGTAGCATCCGCAATCTGGAAATGCCGTTTCGGCGCAGTGATGGTCGGCTGTTCACCGGGCTTCTGTCAGCCGAGCCTTTTGATCTGGACTCCACGGCGGCAGTGGTTCTGGTGGTGAGGGACATCACGCCACTCAAGGAGGCCCAGCAACAGCTGCAGATGTCCGAAGAGAAATTTGCCAAAGCGTTCCACTCCTCCCCTGACGGCCTGCTGATTACGCGGCAAAACGACGGGCTGCTGGTGGAGGTGAACGACGGCTTCAGCCGCATCACCGGCTATCACAGCTCGTTGTCGCTGGACCGCACCACCCTTGACCTGGGCATCTGGGTAGACTTGAACGAGCGACAGCAACTGCTTGAGCAACTAAGACGTGACGGTTTCGTGAAGGACTTTACCAGCCACATCCGTCGCAGGGATGGTCAGATCCGTCTGTGCGAGATTTCCGCGCGACCGCTTCTGATTGCCGGTGAAGACTGCATGCTCACCATCGCGCGCGACATCACCGACCGCCACCAGATGCAGGAAAAGCTGCAACTGGCCGCAACGGTATTCGAGAGCACAGCGGAAGGCGTACTGATCACCGACACCCGGCAGCGAATCAATGCCGTGAACCGCGCCTTCAGCGAGATCACTGGCTACAGCGAACTCGAAGCGCTCGGTAACACGCCAAGCTTGTTGGCGTCCGGACTCCACGACAGCGCGTTCTACGCCGCCATGTGGTACCAACTGACGGCAGAGGGTCATTGGCAGGGCGAGATCAGCAACCGGCGCAAAAATGGCGAGATCTATCCGAGCTGGCTGACCATCAGTGCCGTGCGCAATCGCGATAAATTCATCACCCACTTCGTTGCAGTGTTCGCTGATATTTCCAGCCTGAAGCAGGCTCAGGCCCGGCTGGATTACCAGGCACACCACGACCCGCTGACCGGTCTGCCCAACCGCACGCTGTTCGAAAGCCGACTGCACGCCGCGCTGGCTCACTCCAGAGCGGCTTACAGCCTTGGCGCGGTGTTGTTTCTGGACCTGGACCGCTTCAAGCACATCAACGACAGCCTCGGCCACCCGGTCGGTGACCTGCTGCTGAAAAGCATAGCGGTACGCCTGAAGGAGAACCTGCGCGACATCGACACCGTCGCGCGACTCGGCGGTGATGAATTCATCATTCTGTTGCCCGGCCTGCAAAACCCGAGCGACGCCGAAGCGGTCGCCACCAAGCTGCTCAACAGTTTTTCGTCGCCGTTCCAGGCGGGCGAACACGAATTCTTCATGAGCACCAGCATCGGCAGCGCGCTGTTTCCCACCGATGGCGCAGATGTGGCCACGCTGATCAAGAATGCTGACGCAGCGATGTATCGCTCGAAGGCCAAGGGGCGCAACCGCGTAGAGCATTACACGCGCGATCTGACCGCTCAGGCCAGCGAGCGGATTGCCCTGGAGCACGAGCTGCGGCGCGCCATCGAGCGTAACGAGTTCACCCTGTCCTACCAGCCCAAGATCAGCTTGCTGACACAACGCCTGGTCGGGGCCGAGGCGCTGATACGCTGGTTCCACCCCACTTTCGGCCACATCCCACCCGAGCGGTTTATTCCGCTGGCAGAAGAAAACGGCATGATCCTGCAGATCGGCGAATGGGTGCTCGATACGGCCTGCCAGCAGTTGCACGAGTGGAACCAGCGCTACGACGTGTTTGGGCCCTTGTCAGTGAACCTTGCCGGTGCACAGCTGCGTCAGCCCAACCTGGTCAACAGGATCGAGCGTCTGCTGCTCCAGCACCAGTTACAGCCAGGCTGCCTGCAGCTGGAGATCACCGAGAACTTCATCATGTCGCAGACCGAAGAAGCGCTATCAGTGCTGCATCGCCTGAAGAAACTCGGCGTGCAGCTGGCGATCGACGACTTCGGCACCGGCTACTCCTCGCTCAGTTACCTCAAACGCCTGCCGCTGGACATCCTCAAGATCGATCAATCGTTTGTGCGCGGCTTGCCTGATGACCCCCATGATGCGGCGATTGTACGCGCCATCATCGCGCTGGGCCGCAGCATGCAACTGACAGTCATCGCAGAAGGCGTCGAGACGCTTGAGCAACAGCAATTTCTGGCGGAAGAAGGCTGCGAACAAATCCAGGGCTACCTCGTCAGCCTGCCCCTGCGCGCGGAGGAATTCTGCAAGACGTTTCTTCGTGCAACGGTTTCAGACGTTTCGGATAGCACAGCGCGTAAACCGTCGTTATAATCCGCGGCCTACTGAGGGCCTATAGCTCAGTTGGTTAGAGCAGGGGACTCATAATCCTTTGGTCCACGGTTCGAGTCCGTGTGGGCCCACCATACTCAAAGCCGCGCATTGCGCGGCTTTCGTGTTTCTGGGTGGTTCTCCACAAATACAGTCCTATGGTCCAAAGGTACAAAATCGGTACAGTGCTGGTTAGCCAGTACACCTTTGGAGTCCTTTCAGATGGCAACATTAGTCAAAACTCCTTCCGGCACCTGGAAGGCTTTGATCCGCAAAACCGGCTGGCCAACAGTCGCCAAAACCTTCCGCACCAAGCGTGATGCGGAGGACTGGTCGCGACGTACCGAAGACGAAATGGTCAGAGGTGTGTATATCCAGCGCAGCGGCTCCGAGCGCATGACGCTGAAAGCGGCCCTCAAGCGCTACTTGAGCGACATCACCCCCACCAAGAAGCCCACCACTCAGCGTGGCGAAACCTCGAAAGCCAAGAAGCTCATTGAGCACCTGGGCAAATACTCACTGGCTGCCCTCTCCGCTGAAATCATCGCTGGCTATCGCGACAAGCGCCTGAACGAGCCCAGCCGTGGTGGGACCATCAGCAACAACACCGTGCGCCTTGAACTGGCACTGTTGAGCCACCTGTACACGGTAGCGATTCAAGAGTGGGGTTTAGGTCTGACGTTCAACCCAGTGCTGAACATCCGTAAGCCGAGCCCTGGGGATGGCCGTGACCGAAGGTTATCGCCGGAGGAAGAACGCCTTCTGCTCGCGGCAGTGAATCGACATAGCAACCCTATGCTGGGCTGGATTGTTTGCATCGCTCTGGAAACAGGTATGCGCTCGTCTGAGATCTCATCCCTACGTCGCTCGCAAGTGGATTTGGCAAAGCGCGTCATACGCCTCTCAGACACAAAGAACGACGGCTCGCGCACCGTGCCTCTCAGCAAGCACGCCACTGAAGTTTTCAAAGCTGCGATGGACAACCCGGTGCGACCAATTGACTGCAATCTGGTGTTTTTCGGCGAGCCTGGAAAGGACGGGAAGCGTCGGCCGTATACCTTCACCAAGATTTGGGGACAGCTCAAGAAGAAGCTCGATCTACCTGACTTTAGGTTTCACGATCTGCGTCATGAGGCAGTGAGTAGGCTCGTGGAAGGCGGGTTATCTGATCAAGAGGTTTCCGCCATCAGTGGTCATAAGTCGATGCAGATGCTCAAGCGTTACACGCATCTTCGGGCGGAAGATCTGGTTGAGAGGCTTGACCGCTTGAAGGAAAAAAATAAGTGAAAATAAATTATATCAAATGCTCAAAATCAATAGATTTCAATCAACACCCTATAAATCCTAGACCTAACACCAAAAAGCACGACCAAGACTATATAAATTGGCAAATGCAGATAAGTAACTCCGCTAATCCAAACTAATACACCTTGGTCGAGAATCAAGACTTACCTATTTGACGGGTGCCTATAACTACTCAAAGATACGCTCAACTGCTACCAACATGGTCACAATGACAGACGACCAGTACGGAGACTTCATGACCGCTGAAGAATATCTTCTGGACCGATTCGGTCCTTTGATGAGCATGGCCCAAGTCGCGGACTTGCTGGATAGGTCTCCAGACGGCTTCAGGGTCGCAATGTACACGGACTCAGACTTGTCTCGAAAGCTAAAGCCGACCGTGGTAAGGGTTGGACGCCGGGTATTTTTCCGCACGATCCAAGTCAATGACGCCCTAGGCTTAGATGCAATAGTGGAGTGACTATCCGCGCCGACGACTAGATCTGGACAGCCCTAGCCAGTCAAATCGGAGGTTTCGGAAAGGGTTACGCCAAGTTACTTCCACTAGAGAACTATCAGGCTTGCCGTTAAAGACCTAGGCAGCATGCCCCATGGTGCAGTAATCAAAAAGCAGAAACCAAAAGGCCCGGCGTGTAGCCGGGCCTTTTGGAGTAGTTAGAACAGGTTTTCTCTTTCGACGGTAGAAACCTGCTTCTAATCCCCCTCGATTTACATAAGAAGGTGAGCTGATTATGGCTGGCACCTCGACTTCGCACAAGTCGAAGAAACCAGTTTTAATCATCTTACCGCCGAATGGCGGGAACATGGACGCATTTTCAAATGCTTTGACCTCGGCATCCGTTACCGATAGCGCACAAAGCAAAAAACAAACAAGCAAGGCTAAAGCGGCCCCAAGCCGCTACTTTGAAGAGGGGACCGCCCTCAACAGAATTCTTACTGAATCGCCTTACCTCGCGCGTTGTAGTGATAACAAAACCGCCGCGCTGGTTCGACCTCGTGAGCATGCGATTCGATTCCCCTACATGCAGATCAACCGGCGCGAAATGGTGTCGTGGTTGATCTTTGACCTCGATCACGCGAACTCCTTGATCTGGGATGATCTAGGCCTCCCGCAACCCAATCTGATAGTGCGTAACCGCGTAAACGGGCATTCCCATCTGTACTATGCCATCTCCCCCGTATGCACGTCAGAGAAGGCCAGAGACAAACCGATTCAGTATATGAAAGCGGTTTACTCTGCCTTTGCGTTGCTTCTCAAGGCAGACCCGGACTACAGCAGCGGACCAGTAGCCAAGACACCAGGCCACCCTTGGTGGCTTACGACGGAGCTACATGACAGCATCTACGAGCTTGCTGATCTGGCTGATTATGTGGACACGCAGGTTTCGTCTTGGAGCAAGGCATCGAGACTTGAAGACCTGCCTGAATCCAGGCACGTAATTTTATTTGAGAAGTTGCGCTACTACGCATACAGCGTGGTCGGCCGACAGCGTGAGGAAGGAAATTTCGAGTCGTTCTGTCGGTTGCTCGATACCTATGCCGCAAACATCAACAATTTCAGCCGTCAGGGGTTCAAGACTGGAAACCTACCCTTGTCTTCACTCCGTGCCACTGTTAGGTCTGTCAGCCGCTGGACGTGGGACAAATATCGGGGGACCGCGAGTGCCTGTCGTGGAGTGATGGCGCTAGACAGATTGTTGCCCCTAAAACGGCGACAAAGCCTTGCAGCGGCACGCACTCACGCAGTTCGCCAAAAGGCAACGGAGTCCAAGATTCGTGATGCCTGCCGCGTTCTTCACGAGCGGGGCGACCAGCTGCGTGTGGGTACTGTTGCGAAAGAAGCGGGCGTGACACGTCAGACCACGGCTAACTATAAGCATGTATTTCATGAGGTAACGGCCGCTTCATCAGTTATCGCCGAGCCCCTTCGATCAGAAGCCAGGGCCTTGGAAATCGACAACCAAGGCTCCTTAGCAAAAATCAGGTCTGGCGCGAGATGGTCAGGCTCGAACTGCTGTCAGTTTGAAGGCGAGCATATCGTCGGTAGAAATGTTAAGCATGCTGCACATCAGATAACAGCACGCAATGCGGTGCCGTTGAACTTTAAAGATTCAAGGGTGGACGACTCTCCCTAGCGCTGTCGGTGCGCCTATGTCAGTGGATTTGCGCTGAATGCTATTAGCGACCCTTCACCCAAGAGTGCAGTCTAGCTTGTGCTCGCGATAGAGCAGCAACCGCAGAAGGGAATACCCGCTCCGCTGGTTAACAGTACGATCAGTTGCAGTATTGTTTTGGTCACTCACCTACATCAGCGTGGGAATCATGAAACGCACCTGAAGATAGACGAACCAACAAAACGATCCTGCACTGGCAAGGAACAGAAGCATCAGAAGCAGCCGGCTCCAAGGACGCATCGTGTTCTGCCATGACGCAATTATCTTTGTGAATGCCAATGCCGACTCATCTCTCTCGAACAGACGTGCTATGCCCTCTGCCTCCCATCTCATATCCACATTCTTAGGCTTGCGTAACTTATGCTGGATTCCTACAGAGGACTTGAACCACCTAAGAACCAACTCCCCCTCTTTCGCACCTTCAACGTCATTTACATCTAGGTCAGAAAGACGACTGATGTGTAACCGATGCATCAACGGTCTTCTACCTGACGGCATGATATAGCTGGGTGACAAGCGGGCAAACCGAGTTGGGAAGTCGTCCCGGCGCCATATAGTTGAACTAGTCACTAGGGCATATTCATAAAGCGCTTTTTCGATATGGGCACAGGCTTGTACGCTGAAGCCTGAGAATGCGGGTACTCCGTATCCCCCCATAATCCCAAGCACCGTTTGGTCGGCACTCGAATCAGGGTCTAAATCTCTTACGTTCGGCCAATAAGGCGTAACCGCCCACCATCGTCTCAGCTCGTCCTCCACGAGTGCCAGCAGCCAACGACGCCCCTCAATACCCAAGTAGCCTTCATCCTTGTTCAGCGTCCGCTTGAGCAGATTTGGGCAACGAAATTCGAACCACAACACAGCCATTACGTATAGCAAGGCAGCGATAAGTAGCCATCCCAAAGGTTCAGACGCTGCTTGTGCTGGCTTCAAGCCCAGTGCTGCCTGGAAAAAAGCACTTATCAATCCGCCAGCAGCCGCAAATTTAAGGCCTGTGACGGACTTCATATGAGACCAATACGTCCAGCTCGTTACTTGGCGGAGGCGATGGTAAGCCATCTCCTGGCGCGTGTTCCTGCGGTCTTCGCTGAACGGCCTGTAAATTTCTTGGCTTGGAAATTCATCCAGAAACCAGAAAAATCGATTGAGTTCCCATCTACGAATCCAACGCTCTCTCCGTCTGTGCTTACGTTCAGAACGCACTAAACGTTCGCACATTTCGCTCGTTACTTTGAACGTGCTCTCAGGAATAGAGGTACTTTGAGATGGAGTATTTTCTTCGGAGTCCACAAGACGTTCCTGTCCATGCTAATAGCGGTGTGTGGTTAGCTTGGCAGACGTTCCAGCCAAAAATCAACGAACTCAAATATTCGAGAGCGAGCGACCTAAGGTGGCAGCCTTCCTGCCACAGATGGCAAGATTGAAAGTATTCGGCGGCGGGGCAAGCTAAACTGCCGTCTGAAAGCAATTTCTTGACGTGGCCAAGAAGGGGAAAGAATCGGCCAAAAGATGCTAGTAGTGAAAGACTACTCTCAACTCAAAGCTGCCGGTCAGCCCGTCAAAGAACCCAGTGGAAATTCCGCCACCCATACGACCCTTTTCTATAGCGATGCCGACAACGATCAGCGATCGATAAGTTCAACGTTCGGGCACGGTATCATATAAGTAATTAGTCCTTGCCAGTTCGCCAGTGGCTGCTTTTCCTCGTGCTGTCTCAGATATTAAAAATAGATTCTTCCGAGCCCTAGAACATATTACATAAAGCAGCTTTTTTGCGCTGTCAAGCGGCTTGGGATCTGCCCAATGGGGAACCATTCCATCAAGTAAGGAAAAGGCGATGACGTTGTCAAATTCAGCGCCTTTGATACCATGGATCGTTGAAATTGTAATGCCCGATCTAGGTCGGAAAGCACGTTTGAAGTTATCAATACCCTCAATCAACTGTAAGCCGTCATTTTTGGCACGTGCTATCTTTCTATGGGCTGTTTCAAAAAAACACAGATAATGATTGTGCAGACTTGGATAGGTATCAATTGTAGGTATTCGTATAAGCTGAAGAAATTTACTGAAATACAGCTCGAGATATTGCATCCCATTCTGCTCTGTCAACTGAATAGCGTTCAGCTCCTTTAGCAGGCTTTTCGGAGTGTGATTGCACTTGATTCCACCGTCATCGAGGGCCTCTATAACTTCTGTGGCCCAACGGACCCTTCTTAGATACATATCCGGTGCCGGGTCTGACAAACATAAACGGCTCACTTTGTACCAAAAGTTGTCAAGCTCCCTACCGAACGGAATCATGCCCGGACCATCGAAACTACACTCCGGAAGCCTGCTCATCAACCGGCGGGTGAGGGCTGCCAATGAAGGCCATTGCGGACCGATAATACAGATTTCCTCGGGGCGAATCCCTTGCACATACAGGCTATGACGAATCAACCGCTCAACCTCGTCCTCCAGATGGTTCGCTGGTGTATTGCGGTCATAGCAGATTAAGCTTTGATACTCCTTGTGCTCCGAATAGGTAGTTATCGGGCTAGGGTGCAATCTGTAATTGCCAAAATACTCAACGATTCTTGTCGATGAACGGTAATTGTAGGAAAGCGAAAGACTCTCAATTGAGAGGTGCGATTTAGTTTTAAACTCATCGAAAGAAATGGCGTATCCGCCGAGACTATTGAAAATGGCTTGATCTTGATCGCCCACAATAAACGCTCGTGTGTGGTCAGGGTGAGAAGAGAAAATACAGAACAAAATGAGATATTGTATTTCTTTAGTGTCTTGGTACTCATCGAGCAATACAATGCTGAATAAGTTGCTCAAGTGCTTGGCGATTACAGGGAAGTTTGAAATTAACTTATGCGCAAAAAACAAAATTAGCTCAAAATCAATTTTTCTTTCTTGCTTCAAAGTTGCAAAGTAACGTTTTAGCACGCCGCGTATGTTGGCGTGCTTTTTGCTATCAGAGCATAAAAGCGATATTTTTCCGTTAATGAAGTGGTAACCACAGTCATACGGTTTGATTTTTGGATAGCTTGTAGACTTACACAGCTCCTCCAACAAGGCCTCTGTGTCGGGCTGGTTGATGATTGTGAATCCACTCTCCAGCCGGGGTTCATAGATCGCATAAGGCCGGATAATCCATTCTAGGCAAAACGAGTGTATTGTCCCAATCCAGAGTTGCGCAGTCGGTAGGCCCAGCCGCTCCACGCGCTCCAAGATCTCGTCTGCAGCTCGGTGGGTATAGGTGATGGCCACTACGAATTTGCGATGGTCTTCAATTTTCCATAGTTCTGCGGCAACCTTATAGGTAAGTGTTTTGGTCTTTCCGCTACCTGGGCATGCGGTTAAAAAGACGCTTCCAGGGTGGTTAATGGCCGCAAGCTGTTTGTCATCAAGGCCCGCCGTTGAAAGATCCACCATGTTAAATGCCCAAGAAAGTTGCCAAGACTGAATCCTCACTCAGCAGATCGCCAAGTGAGTCCATCAAAGTAGAAAACGACAGACTGGCGTTTTCATAATTGACTAGTAGATCCTGAGCTTGAAGGGCATGGTTATAAAACTCCTCGTAGCACTCTTCTGTGGTTAAGGTGACGATTCGGTGCCTGAGGATCTTGAGCTTTGTCTTGCGCGGCAGTTCTTCACACGCACCCAACACAGACTCGAGAATATACTCAGGAATATTCGTTGCCCGGCTAATATTGTCCGCTAACAATATGGCGAACCAACCTTTGCCAAGGTGATTGGCCATCGTCAGGATTCTTTTGCCCGCCACCCCAATGTCGGCATCCTCAAGCTCGGCTTTCGCAGTGCGACGCGTAGGCAAGTCGGTATACACACTATCGACAACACTTTTAATCTCGTGGGTGTTGTCAGCCATCAGTAAATCGACTTCAAAGGTGTGTTGTGCGTAGTATGTGTTGACGTAGGGATTGCATCGGCAGAAATTTTCTAGACGTGTCCTTCTCGCGCGACCTGATTCTGCTGATCCCGCTATCTTCGATTTGTATGCCCTAACAATGTCACTGTCGGTCTCAAGGATGTCAGTCCTAGTGATAGCCATGTCTAGATCAGTAACTATGCTGCATTTGCGCCGGATCCGTGAGGGGTGAAACACGCAGGCAATATTTTCAAAGCCTGTGCTGCGGATGTTAATCAAGCTTATGCCCAGCTCGTCGAGGCTGATGCCGATGACCTTCTTCACTAAAGCCGGAATCATAAACTCCTCGGCATCGCCCTCAATCAATATCACCCCGCGGGCAAAAAGGAGGCTGCTACGCGTAGCGTCAAGATAACGTTGAAGATGGACAATTTCTGGGCGAGTGAGTGAAACTGAAGGCTGGTAGGATTCGCAACGAACGCCCTTACGGGCCAAGATATTCACACTTTCGATGTTACTGACTTCAGATATTTGGGTGGAGTGAGTAGAGTAGATGATTTGGGTGTTGCTGTAGTTTATGTTGTCAAAAAGGGTTTTCTGAATGTGTGTATGAATATGGGCTTCCGGCTCTTCAACCAGTAGAAAATTGGCGGCGGTTTCACGCTGCTTCTGATATTTGAACTCCAGTAGTTTTAGGGTCAGATAGATCAGGTTGGCGCCGCCTAGGCTCAGCTCTGAAATGTCCCCGGCATAGTTTTCATCTGCTTCGCCGACAAAAAGCTTCAATGACTGAAGTAGTTTCTCTGCTTCGCTTGGTAAATCCGATCTAATATGCAGGCTAGTCGGTGCGTAAGCGTCACCGGCGGTTTCGCTTATTGTCGTCCTGATATCACCCCTCACATCTTGTACATCTTGGAGGGCCTCAATATCTAAGTTCAATGATTTGACGGTATTGGTAATTGTCTCATATTTGGATTTATCAATTTCTTGGCTTTTGCGTGTCAGCAGGTTGAGAAGCGGGTTTTGACGGTTACCATTGAAGTCGGACACTACATCCCTCAACGCCTTGACGAAAGTGAACGACACCTCCTTGGCGACCGAAAGCTGGTGAGGAATCTTGCTGCCGATCAGCTTGGAATCGAGAGCAGGAAACCAGACGCTGTCAAAGTCACCGACAATCTCCTGGTAACGCGCAGGGTCGGTGAAGTCAACGTCGCTTCGTCCTGTAAACCACACTTCATAGTCGTCAACGGTCATTGACTCTTGCAACGTGACGAGTCCAGCTTTGTCACCCGCTGAGAGAGCTGCCAACTTGCTTCTGATGTGCGAATTCGGGCGAAAAATCAGATTGTATGTGGCCTTGTTGACCGCGCTGCCGGAGACAATTGCCCCGTGATGGACAAACAACGATTGAATGGATTCGTCGGTGCTAATGTCGTCAAACTCGAGACTGATAACTATCCAGTGTCCCTTCCATGAGGTCTTTTTTCTAAAGAAGTCGCCTTCAGAGAGTTCGTGTGCTGCCCTGTAAATATTGGAGTCAAGGAGCAGTCTAATAGCTCTAAACAGATTGCTCTTTCCTGAACCGTTTTCCCCGATAATCGTATTCACGCCCGGCTTGAATACGAATTTCGCGAACTCGAAATTCCGGTAGTTGACGAGGGAAACCTTAGAGAGGTGCATACATGCAGTCCTTGGCAAGCGAGTCGCGAGGTTCGACAGTAGCAGATTGCCTGATGCTTGCATTCACATTCGTCCAGCGTTGCAGGCTGGCCCTAATTTTCATGGACATGCAACGCGCACCTCCCGTGGGAATGACTTGGGTAACAGACCACGCGCTCGGAGGTGAGGATACCCGAGCGATAATTGCGCGGATTGCGCTTATGAGTCCTGGGGTTTGCGATTCACCACTGAGTGACGCCTGACGCCACCACTCGTTGCTCGGAGACTCAATCGGCAGTGCCAGCTCGATTGCAGACGCAGACGCTCTTCAGAGGCCGCTATTGGTCGAAATCTATCCCTCATTTCCAAAGCGTTGCTCATTCCAAGCAAGTATGTCGAATATTTTATCAAAACTCCGCGCTTCGCTTGGGCAACCCCTTCGGTTGCATTCCGCGTCCTATCCTTGCCGGACGGGCGGCAGGGGCAGGTCCGGCGGCTTCGCCTTGTTCCTCCCCCTGTCGCTAGGCTTGGTCGCTTACAGCTGCATCAAGGGTAAAGGCTTTGCCCATCATCCTCACCCGTTCGGTGCTCGCCCTTCGGGCTCCGCTCCGCTGCGGCCTGCGGTGATGCCCTTGACCCAGCTTCCACCTATTGAGCGATTTCTACAGAGATAAACTCAGCAAGGGTCAGCTTGCCGTTCACGAAGGCCTGGGCACGTTGCTCTTCATCGTTGCAGATTACAAAACCCTCAAGCGCAAGCGACGCGCGAGCGTAATCAACTGCTTTTTGACGACGAAGCATTTCCGCATCCGAAACGTCGATGATGTCTGGAGTATTCATGGGCCCTCCAAGTATTCAATGATTAAAAACAAGACAATTTCAGCGCTACATCGGCAGAGGGAGGGTCAAGGGCGTCACCGGAGGCCGCAGCACGCGAAGCGGGACCGGGCGAGGATGACGGCGAAGCGAACCCTTGACGCAATGCAATCCACATCCTATCTGCGGGGGCTGCTGGGCGCTTTTCCCAGCGGCCCCTGCTACCGGCGAGGGCGGGAAGTCCAGAGGGGCAGAGCCCCTTTGGGTAAGCCCGCGAGGGCGCGCAGCGCGATTCACTGCACTGCCGTTTTGATCTGCTAGCTACTTACCTTCCCTCCCCTTGCCTTACCCCAGTTACGTCCAAGGTTTTGCATCACGTGCTGCCGATAAGCCGGGTTCCAAGCAGTGTTGCCCGCGACCCAGTGATTGGCAGCCCTCGCGCTGGTCATCATGCCTGACTGAAGATCGCGCCGTGTTGTCATGGGATTAACAGCGTTATAAACCGCCTTCGCGGGATTTATCGCGGCTTGGGCCATCTGCCTCAGTGTAATCGCGCTGGACGATAAACCACCCGCAAGTTGACTTCCCAAGGAGCTGGCTTGATAGACCATGTAGAGAACTATCCCACTCAGCGCCAAGACCTCCAACATATCGGTCGCGGGGCCATTCCCCGCAGTCGGCTGGATGTCCGTCAACATCGTAGTGAAAAACTTCATACCTAGCGTCAGCACGGACGTTATCGCCGCGCTCTGCATAATGTAGTTCATCACCTGCGCAAACCATTGGTCGAACCACTTGCCGGTCATTTGGCCGAAGAGCAGCATTGCGATGAAGATCGGGCCACACCCCAGCAGAAACGACATCAGCACCTTGGCGGTAATGATCATGGCACCAGCAGGCAGCGTGATCAGAAATGTTGCGACGAGCATCGTGCCAGCCATGAGCAAGTCATAGCACATCATGCCTATCTCCGTTACACCTCGCCTCCCTGCGCGGGCAAGGAGATCAGAGGCAATTTTGAAACCATCAGTCATAGCCCTGTCGATTACCTGATAGACAGACGTCGCCGTAGCACCCTTACCATTGGGGGAAAACGCATCAGCCAACCCAACTTCCAGGCCACGAATCGCTTCCACAACCCACCCAAGGTATGTGTTCGCGTTTAATGCCAGAGCGCCAATGAACGCCCATTTAATTGCGATTTTGAAGAGATGTGGTAGAGGTTGCTCAATAAAGCCGCCGACAGACAATAGTCCCATCGTCATGAAAAATAGCGCGCCACCCAAAGCGAGCAAAACGGAGAAATCGCCAATGACAGTCTGCGCCATGAGCTGGACGTAGTCGTTCAATACGACATCGATAGATCCACCTACCCATTCGTAGAAATTGGATTCCATGGTCACGGCTCCTTCAAATCTAAAGTCTCGCGCTTACGGAACCCTCGCTCGGCAAGCCGCAGCTCATTCTCGGCCTGCTTGGCATTGACGCAATTCGGCGTCAACGCAAGCCTTCCCGGATCACGCTCACATTCCGAAATATGAATCGCCCTTTCCGCGTTATGAGCCTTGTACCAATCGACAGAGCGGACAGCTTCATCCGCTCCGCACCCTGCGAGCAGTACGGGAAACAAAACCAACCAACGAGAGGTAATCATTCCTGATCCTCCCGCTCGACAATGCTCAGCTTCCGGGGCGATGCGCAACGCGCCTTAGCTCGAAACTGTTCTGCGTATTTAAGGGAATAAGCGAGTTCGGCAGCATCGATAATCTGCAAAGCGGCAAGCGTGCGCAGGGCACTTTCTCTTGTGCCAGCCCAACTACCAGCAATGCGAGCTTCGGCCTTCGAAACCAAAAAAGCCGAGGCAAGGGCGCAGGCGAATGAAATCAAAACTGCAAGCGTTGATGAAATCGGGACTGTTGCTCGAGGCGGGACTATCTGGAGCCAATCAGCAAGCGCCAAGAGGAATGGCATCACTGCCGTAGCGGCGGCGAGCAGATCACTCTGAATCAGTTCTGGGGCACGCCGCGATACCTCTTTCAGAGCGCCGAACCGGCCGATACACAACCAGAATCTACGCAATGACGTGAGAATGAAGAAGCAAACGATGATCGGGAGGATGTGAGCGTACGAAACCATTTCAATTTCCCCCCAGGTTCAGCATGGTGCGAGTTTTGAATCCTCGCTTATCAAGAATCTGGGCATTCAATTCACGCTGCCTCTGCTCCTGTACCTTGTCCTCTGCCTGAGCCACCATTTGGAACATCTGCAACTTGGTCTGCTCGTTTTGAATCATTGCTTGCTCTGCAGCAATGCGCCCCTGTAGCTCGGCGATGCCTTTGGGATCTTGGGTTTTATCAATTTGCCCCATGAGCTGATCAAGCTGACGCAGCCTACCCTTGGCTTGATCGTAGGCGTCCAATGCGAACGCTTTGTCCTGCGATGGCTTTACAGCCTGCGCCTGACAGGCAGCCCGTTGCTCATCCTGAGCGAAACTTTGGCATGCATCGAACACCTTGTTATCTGCATAGATCATCTCGGCACGGCCATCCAGGCCTGAATATCCGCCGCGTTTCACTGAGTCATAGACCGATTGCCATTCTTGAGGCAGATACTCTCGGAGCTGGGGATCATCGAACACTCTTCCGAGCCCTCGCGAGCCAGTGATCGCCCCGTACTGCTGCTTCATCTGGTCAATCTGAGAAGCCATCTGTTGGACCTGCTGACTCCAACGGGTGGAGTTAGAAGCAAACTCAGCGATGGTCATCGGGGATTCGGTTACCTGGCTGGTAACCGTTACAGGAATTTGTGCAAAGCACTGCTGTGCGCACATCAACGATGAAAATGCGGCTGCAATACGAAGCGGCTGCACGCCCATACGAGCCAGAAACTTAAACAGATCCATAGTCACCTCTCCATTAGAAATGGTGAGCGCTGGACCGTCTGTCCGGCCTGTCGATCTGTTTAGGAATCGCACCCGGCACGGCGTTGCCGTTCTTGGGGTGACTATGCGCCAGTCTTACCCGGTGTAGGCCCCGTCTTTTAAGGGCCGCGCCCATAATGCAAGCAGCATCAGCGAGGCGGTTTCAGCGTTCGTTTCAGAAACCAAAAAACAGTATTTTGGCGAAACAATTATCTCATTATGGTGCTATGACCTGAAGTACCGACCGTCCAGGAAATTTCGTCATGACGAAGTTTTTCTCTGCCCAAAAGCTAGTGACGCATCAGCTAAAACCAAAACACTATATATTGGCAGACCAACTATATAACTTTGGCTCAACCGTCGAATAATAAGCTCCTAATTCTTCGTCATGACGAAGTTTTCATTGTCGCGAAATACTAGTGCAGGATAGGCTAACCGCCGGCTAATGTGCGCACACATTTAGCAGAGCATGGCTTTGCAAGTTTCGTTATCGTTGACTGGAGTGTTTATGGAGAGCTCAAGCCGAGCCTTGAACGTTCACCTTGGAGCAGACCTAAAAGCCCGCTGGGCGGATTATTGCCTCGCTTTGGGTAAATCTCCTGGAGCAGCAATCAAAGCTGCGATTGAGCAACAACTGGCGCAATCAGCAGCGAACCCAGCGCTAAAACCTTACCAGCAGGTCGAAGAGACGACGACACGCGGTCCCATGCAACGCTTTGAAATCCTGCTGACTGCTTCGGAAAAAGCAGCTATCAACGAGCGAGCTCAGATAGAGCGGTGTTCCATGAGGCGTTGGATCGTCGACGCCATCCGGATCGGTTTGACCCTCGAGCCACAGTTCGGCATGGATGAAATTGATGCATTAGGTGAATCGAACTATCAGCTTTTGGCTCTAGGACGAAATCTCAACCAGATCGCCCGCCGCATGAACGAAGGCGGATATGAGCCGGTTACAGCCGAGCGGATTGAGGCGCTGAGCAGAATCATCGACAACCATACAGAAAAGGTTAGTCGGGCAATTCGCGCCAGCATTGAACGCTGGAACCTCAGGCAGACGCCTGAGGATGGGCTGGAACATACCCACCAGAGGGGCCGGGAGTGAATGCACCTCCGGTGGAGCATGAATGCTGAGTTAGGGGCCTGCCAGCGCATCATTACTCCCGCATACACCAACACCAGCAGGCGTCGTAATAGATGTGGTGCTCACGGCAATGGGACGCAGGTCGGATTGCGCGCGCTCATGGCAAAGTGCTATAGATGCTCATATCAAGAACACCAAGGAGGGTCCATGGCTAAATTTCCGAAGCATCCGCAGTATATCCCGGTCATAAAATGGCAATCTTGGGAGCAGCGCGCCCTCGAAAAGGTAGATGCCGAACTCAGACCTCGTATGCGCCCCTGTATTGAGGTACGTACTTCCAAGCAGCACCTGAATCTTCTAAGCAAACTTCAGACTGTCTGGCCACACGACGTACTTGTTGACTACTCAAACCCCAGTGGACTTTTGAGCCACGTCCGACAGAGCGAGCTCCTGGACTTCATGCAACATGCGGTTCAGCAGAAAATCCCCGCTTCCCCGGTAATCGGGCCAGCCTACGTTTCAAATATGGGAGCGAAGTTCCTGAAACTGGCCGCATCGTTGCCAGGTGTGGGTATTCGCTTGCGCTTAGGGGCGCTAGCAGTCCCTAACG
This sequence comes from Pseudomonas sp. W5-36, assembly GCF_046540455.1. Classification (NCBI taxonomy): domain Bacteria; kingdom Pseudomonadati; phylum Pseudomonadota; class Gammaproteobacteria; order Pseudomonadales; family Pseudomonadaceae; genus Pseudomonas; species Pseudomonas sp. W5-36. Next base: position 75,370 of record NZ_JAXCIQ010000014.1, read on the forward strand.
ATAAGCTGCAACTTGCTAAAGGGGCCTACGCGTACCTTAAAGCCGCAGGCATCAACACGACTTTGATTGTCGATCTGGGCGTAAGCCCAAAGGAGTGGTCGCCCGCGCAGGTCACTAGCTTTGGCCACGACCTGAATTCTTTAGCCGCTATCGGCTACCAATCGATGCATCTTGTCTCTGGCGCCTACCCCGCGAGCTTAGCCTCGGTCAAAACAGGCAGCGCGACATTCCAACGGTCCGATTGGCGATTCTGGTACGACGTGAATGCTAATGTGCCGAATCTGGGGTTAGGGTTCGGTGATTACGGAACTCTATCCCCGGAGTGGACTGAGGAGATTCTGGAGCGGCGCAGCAATCGCATTGCTATTCGATACACCAGAGGTGTTGACTGGCTCATCCTGAGGGCTGATGGAAAAACCACCAACGACTCTGTCGCAATTTCCGAGATCTTGGTAAACACTTATCCCAAGGACTTCAAAGGCGCTCCATATTCATTTGGCGATCAGATCCTTTCTGAGCGAGCAGACCCTACCGTGCCGGTGAAAAAGAAGCGCTGCGGTCATTACCACATCACTGAAGGCTGGAGTCACCACATCGCGTACGTACTTAAAGAGCAGTACTGAGACAGCCCATAGCACGCTCGATTAGGCATTTGCGAACCCTCTCCTTGAGATCTTTCAAGGGGAGTAGTTCAGCGACCTTGGCCTGTATGACGTACAGGCTCTTGCTTTTGAAGCCACGCGTGATGCCCAGCTCTTCTAGAATCTGCAGACCTTCTTCGCGCTTAATTAAAGTTACCAGCACATCAGGCTTGTGGCGGGTGTTTGCCTTAGCCTTCCGAACCTGCTTGAAGCCCATTCCTGACTCATTAGGCACCACCATTACCCCCCACCAAGGAGGGAGCATAGGCATTGCCTTTTTGAGGTGGCATTCAGCGGTAACGAGAGTCACCTGATCGAAAGCCCGAGCATACCGAGATCCCTGACCAATAAGTCTGTTCAGTGAATCACTGGCGCTTTTTATCTCATAGCAATGCATGTCCATGACCTGCACGAGATCCGCCCGAATCTCACCACCGTTGATTTCAACCTCCTCCAAGAAATGGAAGACGTCGTTAGGCATCGCAGCTGCCAGATGGTATGTGAGAGCGAGTTTTATTTCGGCTTCGCGCATGGTCGTTCCTCAAGGGGGCATCAATCATGCCGGAAAGAGACGTCAGCTGCGTCCCTTTTCCGACACAACGAAGGAATTTTAGCTGATGACGAAACATATGCATATATGCTATAAATAATGCATGGATCGACCAAAACCGCTGCATCAACTTATCTCGGAGCTGCTGCAGTTTTTCACTGCGAACGGCATTGGAACGAGCTCATCTATAGCAAAGGCTACAGGCATAAACCAATCGCAGGTCTATCGAAATTTATTTGCCGCACCGAAAAAAGTGACAAAAACACATTTGCGCTTATGCAAATTTGCGAATATCGATGCACGCGAAGAAACACTCGACCCTCGCTCAAGCGAAATCCTGATGGAAGCGCTAGCCACTATCTGGGATGGCTCTGATGATCACGCGCGCAGACTTGCTGACTTACTCTTTGCACATAGCCGCGCCAGCGTGGGAACATGTACCTAGGAACAGCGTTATAGGAGGTTGCATATGCATGACGCAAAGACTCCGATAACCGTTAAAACTGCGTTCGAAAGCCTCAAGGCTGCTGGCTACCCGCGTGCGTATGTCACGAAACTCCTGCCTGATTGGTGGGACAACAGCCTTCTGAAAACCAGTGCAGGGGCGTTCCAGTTCGCCCTGATCCTGAAGCAGCGGTTAGGCCTGGACGTAAGTTTTGGGCACGACGGTGATCTGGCGATCGAGCCACGGGCAGCTCGTGCCAATTTCAAGCATCGGGCAGGAACTGATGCCGATGAATTAAATGTCGCGGCGAGCCTCGGCATCGCATTGGCGCGCGTAGCGGTTTTTGCCACTCGCGAAGCTTACCGTGCGTTGCCTGCAGATCCACTGGCAATTTATGAATTGGTACGCAAAAGCACTGGCAAAGCATGTGTTGATTTCGAAGGTTTGTTGGACTTGTGCTGGATGCATGGCATTCCAGTCCTGTTCTTAAAGGACATGCCTAAAAACACCAAACGAATGACCGGCATGGCTGTCATGTTGGATGGCCGCCCCTCGATATTACTTGGCTTCAACTATGCAGTGCACTCAAAGCAGTTGTTTGTGCTGGCTCATGAGCTAGCGCACATCTTGTGCGAGCACGTCCAAACAAATGGTGCGCTGGTCGATGAGGATATAGCGGACGTCAGCGAGGGACTTGAGGGGCGGGCTCAGGTCCGGCGCGATGCGCAAGAACGGGAGGCAGATGCTTTTGCGCTCAGTCTAATCAGGCACGGCCAAATAGATATCATCCGGCAGATCCCCCGCCAAGCATCTGCTGCGACACTCGCCGCCGCAGCAATGAAGCTTGGCCTAACTCACGGTATAGATCTCGGGCATCTGATCATGTCCTATGCAAAGGAGCATGATGACTGGATCAGGGCGAACCAAGCGATGGGTTTCGTGCCGCAAGACATTGGAGCAATTGAGTTACTGCGAGACAGGTTCATAAAAAATGCTGACCTGTCAGCGATAACCGAGGAAGGTGCTGACCACCTTTTCACCATGCAGGGATTTGCGAGGTAACCCGTTCTTGTATCTGCTAGATAGTGATGCCGCCAAAAAGATCTGCCAATACCACCTTCTCCACGAACTGGCCGGAGCGCTAAATTGCGCCTTATGCGATTTCGCGGTGCTACCGCAGCTCAAATTCCAGCTGAAGCTAACCAAAGATGACAAGGCCCTCGCAAAGCTTGGCACCCAGGAAGCAGTTGATCTCGCACGACAACTGGTGGCAGCGGCATGCGAGGTTCAGGTCGTGGCCCAATCAGCAAATCCACTATTGCTACTCAATCGGCCCGATATTGATAGCGGAGAGGCAACATTGTTCGCTGCGTTATACGGCAACGAGGCAGAACTGCTGAGCGGAGACAAACGGGCCTATGTGGCTCTTTCCAAGGTTGATGACGTGCCAACAGTGGATGCTCTTTGGGCCCATTTAATCTGCCTGGAAGAGGCAATGTGGCTTGTTTTGAAGCATATAGATTTTCAGCATGTCTCGGACAAGGTCCGGGCCCGGCCGGATGTCGACATGGCTATCAGCATCTCGTTTGGCCGCACAGCGGCGAACCCATTGGAGACTGTGAATGAGGCGCTTTGGGGCTACCTGAGAAGTCTGCGGACAGATACCGGCGGAAAGTATCTACTGCCGAGCTGCGCCACCGCATGAAGCGCCACAACTATCGTGATGGTGGAAGGAAACGGTACAGTAGCAGTACAATGCCGATGTTTCATAGACTTCGCAGAATTACGCTAAACCCATGATATTGAAACACTTAAAGCTTCCTGCACCTACGGAAAGCTATGCTTGCTTTTGCTGGACTTATAGTGTCGCCCAGCAACTCATAATCCCTTGGTCCACGGTTCGAGTCCGTGTGGGCCCACCAAATAGAAAGCCGCGCATTGCGCGGCTTTTTTCGTTCTGGCGCGGCACCCACCGCCGGGCTCATCAAAACCTCAATCAATCACCACATGCGGCAAAAACCGGCTGCTGTCCTTGGTGATCAAACTGTCATCTTCACGAATCCCAATCCCCGAAGCCGTATCCCCCACCACCCACGATCCGATCAGCGTGTAGCTGTCGCCAAAACGAGGCAACGGCGCGAACGCCTGCAGGATGTAGGGGGCATCGTTGTAAGGGCCGTCTTCGAAAATGACCTGGTTTGTCGGGGTGCGGATTTCGATGTTGGCGCCTTCGCGGGAAAAGTACGGCTTGCGCACCCAGCCCTTCGGCACTGCGGATTGCGGGTTCTGGTCGACGAAAGACGGCAGCAGATTGGGGTGCCCTTCGTTGAATTCCCACAGCAACGGCAGGATGCCTTTGTTCGAAATGATCGCCTTCCAGGCCGGTTCGATGAACTGTGTGTCGCACTGCGGGATGGCCTGGCCGTGGGGCTCATGGAAGACATGCTCCCAGGCATGCAGCTTGAAGATGCGTTCGATCCAGCGGCCGTCAAGGTCGACAAATCGGCCGTTGGCGTTCAGGCCGATGTCTTCGATGTCGATGTGGCGGGTTTCGATGCCGGCGTGCTCGGCCATTTTGCGCAGGAACTCAGTCGTGCCCCTGTCTTCGATAGAGCCTGACATGCAGGAAAAGTAGAAAGGCCCGCCCTCCCTGATCGCCGCAAACGCCCGTACCAGGTCCTCCGCCATCGAGTTGAACTGCGAAGCGTGGGCTGGCAATACGCCGCGCTGGATCTGCTCTTCAAGCCAGATGAGCTGGAACGCGCCCGCTTCATATGCTGACGTAGGGGTGTCCATGTTGGCTTCCAGCAGCTTGGCCGAGTTCACACCGTCATAGCTGAAATCAAAACGTCCGTATAAATGCGGGTGGCCTTCCTTCCACGAGGTGCGGACCAGATCGAAGAACGCCTGTGGAATGGCCAGCCGGGTCAGCAGTTCTTCACTCTCGACGACCTTTTCCACGACGTCCAGGCACATGGCATGAAGCTCCTGGGTCGGCGCTTCGATGTCGCGCGTGATCTGCGCTTCGGTGAACTGGTAGTAGGCCCGCTCATCCCAATAGCGCTCACCGTCGATGGTGTGAAAGTTGAACCCTTCACGCTCGGCTGTCTGGCGCCAGTCAGGACGTTCCTGGATGCTGATCCTTTTCATGGGTAACGTCCCTGTTATCCGCCGAAGCTTGAGCCGCTGCTTTTGCCACCCCAACCGCTGCGAGCAGTGGCCTGGCTGCCGAAACCGCCACGGGAAACCGACGACGAGACGGAGGAGTTACGACCAAGGGTGCTTTTGCTGTAAGTCCCGGTCGAGCTGCTTCGCGCCTGGGTAGAGTTGCCGAAGGTTTTGCCCCGTTCGATCTGGCGCGACAGTGTGGAATACCCATATCCACCCCGCGAGTCACGCTCCTGATAGATGGGCTGGGCGTAGTAACGACCGCCGCCACCGGTGAATCCGTTAACCATGTTGCTGACCAGCATGCCCATCAGGAATCCGTTCACCCCGGAACCAAAGCCGCCGCCACCGCCACCGCCACCGCCGCCGCCGGACTGGTCAGCCTGTGCCTTCGCTGCGTCGACCTGAGACTTGGGAAGCTCCCCGGAAACTTCCAGCTGGAAACCGCCGAGCTTGGGCGTGAACTTGCCATCGGCATTCTGCTGGCAGTAATCAGGGACGAAATCTGCTTCGCAAGCCGTCTTGTCGTCATAGGTCGGGGCTACGCGGCGGTGCTCCGCCAGCGCGCTCATGTAGGCGTCCGAGCAGATGTCGACCGGGACTTTCTGATCCACACAGGCTTGAACCGATGGATAGGTCTGCTGCGCGGAAACTTCGACGGTGTCGGATTTGCTGCACGCGCTGATCGCCAGCGGCAGGGTGCTGGCCAGGACCAGCTTGAGGGAACTACGTCTCATCGATAACTCCTTTCGATAACGGGCGATCAGGTCGACGGCGTCATGCAGGCCGAGTTGAGAAAACCGACACTGATCGAGACGCTGGCGGCGTAGATGGCCGCGGCTAGCTCGCCTCGGGTAATGCGTGCGGAAAGATCCTTGAGCACCATGCTGGTGGCGGTGAAGGCCAGCAGCTGTACGACTGCTGCGATTACTGCCCAGATCACCACGTCCAGTACGCTGATGCTGTAGGTGATGACGTTGCTGGCAGGCAGGGCAAAACCGATCAGCGCACCGCCGAGGGCGACCGCCGCGGCAACATTGCCCTCACGAATCAGGGCGAATTCCTTGTGCGGGGTCAGACGCGTGTAGGCCATCTGAAACAACGCGAACAACCCGCCGGCCACAATGATGTAGACCACAAAACTCAGCAACGACTGGACGCTGACGGACATACGAAGCGCTTCAAGCATTTTTTACTTCCTTTTAAATGACGGTGAAATCAGTGGACTGCAGGGTCACGCCGACCGACGTGGTGAAGGAAACAACGCCCTCCTCGTCTTCCTCGACCGACAGCAGCAGAAACTCGCGACGATCCACCAACCCGGTGTCCCGCGCGTACAACATGCTCAGGTGCTTGATCCGGTAAGCACCGTCAGGACTGACAACCTGCTCGTCCATGGGCGTGAGCTCGGTCTGACCCTCTTCCGTGCCCCACTGACGTCCGTATTCCCAGCCGTCATGCTCGAATATCGGCAGACCGACTTTGGACGCAGGCCCCACCAGACGCTTGAGCTCCGCCTCGCTGTTGATCGTGACGGCGCTGCTGTAGCCGAACAGGATGATGTCCTGGACGTCTTCAGCGGCAGGCCCGTTCATCATGACCTGCAGCCAGTAATCTTCGTCCTCGAAGTAGAAGCGCACCAGACGGACCGATTGCCCCAGGTCTACCTGCCCCACTGACCAGACCACTTCTTCGTTGGGGACCACCAGCTCCGAATGGCCGTCGAGCATCAGCTTGAGCGAGTCGTCGAGGTCCATCATCCGCCCGGTAGCCAGCCCGAACGGATTAGCCAAGGCCGAATTGCCGAGGGGATTGGAGCCGGCCGGTGGAATGGGCGACTCCAGGCCTAATGCGCGTTTGATCCAGCTCATGTTTCATCTCCTTGAATTCGCGCCGAGGCGATCTGAAAAAGTTCTGCCCTTCACTTCACGGGGCTTCGCTCAAGAAGCTGCCGTGAGTGCATTAACCAGGCCGTCACGATACCGGCAAGCGCGCCACACAGGTGTGACTCAATCGATACGCCCGGCACCGGAATGAAGCCGAAAATCAATCCGCTGTAGCCCAGCAGGGTCACCAGTGCGATCGCGAAACTCGCCAGACTGCGCTGATACCAGCCGCGGGCCAGCAAATAAGCCCACAAGCCAAATATCAGGCCGCTGGCGCCCACATGGATGACAGGTCTGCCAATCACCCAAACCATCAGGCCTCCCAGCACAGTGATGAGCAGTGCAACGCGAATGTAACGCTGAAGCCCCTCGGTTGCGACCAGCCAGCTCAGCACCACAAAAGGCAGGAGATTGCTCAGCAGGTGACGGACCGAACCATGCAGAAACGGAGAAAACAGGATGCCTTGCAGTCCGGAAAACGTTCTAGGCACCAGGCCGTGGGACAGCAGGCTGTTGGCGGTCAGGGAGTTAACCATCTGCACAACGATCATCAAAGCGGCAAGGCAGAATATCGTCCGTAGTCCGTTTCCGATATTCATCCGCACACCGCTGAAACCCGAAAAATCGAAACCGAAAAAAGGCAGCCGGATACCCGGCTGCCTCTGTTTAACGGTGATTATTGCCCAGCGTTACCGCTCTGGCTTTGCGCTTTCAAGCGGGCCAAGACGTCCGCTGCGCCGCCTGTTTTAGCGCCGATCCCGGCATCCTGAAGACGACGCTCCAGATCGCCGCCATTGGCAGCCTCGGCCAGCTCATCGGCCGCTTCAAGTCTCGCGTCCTGTTCATCCTGACGCTGCTTGATACGTGCCAGCGAACCCACTGCGGTTTCGAGTCGGCCATTGGCACCACCGGTCGCAGCCGCCGCGTTGATCTGTGCCTTTTGCACGCTGTCGCGGGCCTTGGCCATGTCGGTCTGCTGACGCAGGCCTTTGATCTGGCTTTCGGCTTTGATGACCTGTGCGGTCAGTTTCGCCACGTGGACGCCAAACTGATCGGCCGCCAGTTTCTCCTGATCGCGCAGAGCCGTCAGCTCGGCCACTTTCTCGGCACACTCGAGGGCAAGGGCTTCTTCGCCTTTGTTCATCGCCGCGAGCGCTTTCTGCTCCCAGTTGGCGATGTTCTTGTCGTGCTCTTCAACGCGCTGGAGCGAGAGCTTGTGCTTGGCTTTGATCTGGATCAGTTGGTTGCGCGCCGCGAGCATGGAGGCGTCGGCGTCACGGATTTCCTGATCGAGGATTCGCAGTGCCTGGGCATCGACGATGGCTTCACCCACCTCGGAAGCCCCACCACGCAACGCTGTGACCATTTTTTTCCAAAGGCTCATTGATGTGTCTCCCGATTACTGTGAATCAACTTTAAGAAAATCTTCGTAGGCGTCGGCCGCATGAATCACGTTTTCTGCCAGGGTGAGCACCTCATGGACGACGACCGTCAACGAAGAGGCTGCGCTCAGTGCGCCAAACATGTTGTAGAAGGTTTCGCCGTTCGGCAGGGTCTCGATGCCGATCGACGACAGCGGGAACAGCTCCCGGCTACGCAACACGGCGTCGTTAAAAGCCGCCGGGTCTTTCACCTCGGAGGCGTACACCAGCACGGAATCAACCAGGATCTGGTCGCCCGCAATGGCAATGATGATGGGCAAGCCGCCGAACTGGTTCATCACCAGGCTCAGACTTGGCTCGGCGCCTTGAATGAGGGTCAGCTCGATATCTTTGTCTTTCACAACGTCCAGCTCGGCGAACGCCGAGTGAAGTGTGTTGATCGTCCAATTGGTGTTCTCAGTCATGAATCCCTCCAGTTTGATCCGGTTACCCAAGTAGGGCTGGCGCAGCACTTTTTCGATATCTCTCAATACTTCCGCGTTTTCGGGAAGCACGTACAGCTCTCGTTTCACGTACCCGGCAGCTGTCAGCCGAGCGCGCATCTCGCGCATGTAGTCGGTTGAAGTTTTCCGAGCCATTGAAGTCTTCCCGAACATCACATGTGATAGCAACGCACCCTACGCGCAAGCATCCGGATACGCAACATCTCACATGTGATGACTTTGTGAATGAGTGCACACCGGAGGTGACGCGCAGCATTTGCCAGGCTTCGGATATATTCATCTTCTCCATGGTCAGTAATCCCATGAACTCAGCCTCCCTACCCTCCTGGCTTCGCCGCGCCCTGCGTCCGCTTCTGGATCCATACCGCCGCTATCGCCATGCGCGCTACATTCACGCCGGCCGAATCGTGGTCGGACTGCTGGTGTCGATTCTTCTGACGACAGGTTTTCATCTGCCCCACGGTGAGTGGGCGTCGGTGACCATGCTGATCGTGATTGGCGGGTTGCAGCACCACGGCAATATCGGCAAAAAATCGGTGGAGCGCGCGTACGGGACATTAATTGGCGCGGCGCTGGGCCTGGCGATGGTGGCGCAGGAAAGCTATCTGGGCATGCCGTTGCTGACGTACGTGGTTATGTCGCTGATCTGCGGCTTTTTTGCGTATCACGCCATCGGCAAGGGCGGTTACACGGCGCTGTTGTCGGCGATCACGCTGTTCATCGTGGCGGGCCACGGTGACAACCCGATCACGGACGGGTTGTGGCGAACAGTGGACATCCTGATCGGCATCGCCCTCGCCCTGGCGTTCTCGTTCGCACTCCCGCTGTACGCCGTGTATTCGTGGCGCTACAACTTGGCGAATGGATTGCGTGACTGTGCCCTGGCCTACGACCGGATCGCCAGCGGGCAGTCCATGACCGCAGATGAGCATGTGAAGCTGACCGCGCGAATGGGCGCAACGCTGTTGCAGTTGCGTTCGCTGATGCCGTCGGTGTCCAAGGAAGTGAAAATTTCGATCGTTGAGTTGGACGCCATTCAGAGCCATTTCCGCATGTGCCTGAGCATCCTCGAGATTCTGTCGAATCTGCGTCCGGCAGATGCTGGCAGCACGGGCGTGACGGCGGAGCAACGGCGGATTCGTCGCATGTTGATCGGCATGGCCCGCGCGCTGCAGACCGGTGCGACCGAGCGTTTGCAGCGCCCGACCGAGAGCTTGACCGTCGGGCCCGACGTTCCAACCGCCTCTACCGAGGTGCTCGGTTATCAGCTGATGACCCGCCAGTTCACGCAGAATCTTGAAAGCCTGCAGCAACGACTGGCGAAAACTGCGCCGGCGTGGAAAATCTGAACCACGCCAGCACGGTGATCAAAAACCGGTGGAGGATCAATAAACCGGCGGAACAACCATCTCACGCGGTACTGGGGCGCGCAGGTAATTGGCGTTGTACTCGCGCTCCGGCAGCACCACTTGCGGTGTCTCGGTATCCCCGCGCGGGATCTGCTCCAGCAGGTGATGAATACAGTTCAGGCGGGCGCGTTTCTTGTCGTCGGCCTCGACGATCCACCATGGCGCGACGTCAGTGTGGGAACGGGTGAGCATTTCTTCTTTCGCGTTGGTGTAGTCCTCCCAGCGACGCCGGGACTCAAGGTCCATAGGCGAGAGCTTCCACTGTTTCAGCGGGTCATGAATGCGCATCAGAAAGCGCCGGTACTGCTCGTCGTCGGTGATGGAGAACCAGTACTTGATCAGGATGATGCCCGAGCGCACCAGCATTTTTTCGAACTCGGGGACGGTGCGGAAAAACTCTTCGTACTCCTCGTCATTGCAGAAGCCCATGACCCGCTCGACCCCGGCCCGGTTGTACCAACTGCGGTCGAACAGCACCATTTCGCCAGCGGCTGGGAGGTGCGCGACATAGCGCTGGAAGTACCACTGCGTGCGCTCGCGTTCACTTGGCGCGGTCAGTGCAGCCACGCGACAGACCCGCGGGTTGAGGCGCTGAGTGATGCGCTTGATCGCACCGCCCTTGCCTGCCGCATCCCGGCCTTCGAACAGCACGACCACCTTGAGCTTCTGGCTCACCACCCAGTCCTGCAGTTTCACCAACTCGCCTTGCAGGCGCAGCAGTTCACGGAAGTACAGGCGGCGATCAATCCCTTTGGGCACCTCCTCACCCAAGTCAGCCAACAAGCCGTCCAGGCGCGCGTCGTCGTACTCCATTTCCAGTTCTTCGTCGAAGCTGTCGAGGATATCGGCCTGGATGTAGCGGGCGGTTTCGGAGAAATCCAGAGTCATGACGAGGCTCCCGGCGTTGATTCAAAGGGATGGGGAGAGAATTTAGGCATGCCGGGGGTGACAGAAGAATGACAAAAGCCTTACAGCGCAGAAAAGTCCTACATGACCGACGCAGGTTCTCTGACGCCCATCCCCGATGGACGATCGACGCAGAATGCCTAGGGTTTCGCGTCGCTTTGGGATTCGAATATCACCCAAACCCCTAAGGAATCTCCTAACATGCCCCGCTTGCCGAAGGAGATCCGCCTTGCCTGACACCCGCCCCCCAGCGCTCGATGACATCGATCGCAAACTGATCGCAGCGCTGCAAATCAATGCCCGGGAACCGGTCGCAAATCTGGCCCGGCAATTGGGCATCGCGCGCACGACCGTGACCTCGCGACTGGCGCGCCTGGAGAAAGCCAAAATCATCACCGGCTATGGCGTGCGTCTGGGTCAGCGGCTGGTGGATGGCGGGCTGCAGGCCTATGTCGGGATCACCGTGCAGCCTCGCTCTGGCAAGGAAGTGTTGCGGCGGCTGAGTGCGCTCGCGCAGGTGCAACAGTTGTGCGCCGTGAGTGGCGAGTTCGATTACGTCGCGTGGCTGCGCACGGACTCGCCGGAGCAGCTGGACCAGTTGCTCGATCTGATCGGGAGTGTCGATGGCGTCGAGAAGACCACCACATCGATCATCCTGAGCAGCAAGATCGACCGCGGGCAGCCATCCTGAATGAGCAACTTATAACAATGTGACGAGCTAACCCGTCACTTTGACGGCATTCTCGACACAACGACGACACTCTGCGTCTTATTAACGTCCCAACTGTTATCTAGACTTGTCCACTTTCTCGCCCCAGTCGAACAAGGTCAGTCATGAAGAACAATCGCCACCCCGCCGACGGAAAAAAACCGATCACGATTTTCGGCCCGGACTTCCCGTTCGCCTTCGATGACTGGATTGAGCACCCGGCAGGCCTGGGCAGCATTCCTACGGAAAACCTTGGAAAAGAGGTGGCCATCGTCGGCGCCGGCATCGCGGGGCTGGTGGCGGCATATGAGCTGATGAAGCTGGGCCTCAAGCCCGTCGTTTATGAAGCCTCCAAAATGGGCGGCCGTCTGCGCTCACAACAGTTCGAAGGCGCCGAAGGCATCATTGCCGAGCTGGGCGGCATGCGCTTCCCGGTGTCATCCACCGCTTTTTATCACTACGTCGACAAGCTCGGCCTGGAATCCAAGCCCTTCCCCAACCCGCTCACGGCGGCGTCCGGCAGCACGGTGATTGACCTGGAAGGCAGCACTCACTACGCACAGAAACTGTCGGACTTGCCTGCGCTGTTTCAGGAAGTCGCCGACGCCTGGGCCGACGCGCTGGAGGACGGCTCGCAGTTCGCCGACATTCAACAAGCCATCCGCGACCGCGACGTGCCTCGGCTCAAGGAGCTGTGGGACAAGCTGGTGCCGCTGTGGGACGACCGCACGTTCTATGATTTTGTCGCCACCTCCAAAGCCTTCGCCAAGCTGTCGTTCTATCACCGCGAAGTGTTTGGTCAGGTCGGCTTTGGCACCGGTGGCTGGGACTCGGACTTCCCGAACTCGATGCTGGAGATCTTCCGCGTGGTCATGACCAACTGCGATGATCACCAACACCTGATCGTCGGCGGCGTCGCGCAAGTCCCTATCGGCATCTGGCGCCATGCCCCTGAACGTTGCGCCCATTGGCCAGAAGGCACCAGCCTGTCGACGCTGCACCGGGGCGCCCCGCGCACGGGCGTCAAGGGCATCAGCCGCGCCGCCAACGGTCAGTTCGCGGTCACCGACAACTTGGGCGACGTCCGCCATTACGATGCGGTTCTGGCCACGTGCCAGAGCTGGCTGCTGACCACCCAGATCGAGTGCGAAGAGTCGCTGTTCTCACAGAAGATGTGGATGGCGCTGGACCGCACGCGCTACATGCAGTCGTCGAAAACCTTCGTCATGGTCGACCGGCCGTTCTGGAAGGACAAAGACCCTGAGACCGGCCGCGACCTCATGAGCATGACCCTGACGGATCGCCTGACCCGTGGCACTTATCTGTTCGACAACGGCACCTATTCCAACGGCGTCGAGAAACCGGGGGTGATTTGCCTGTCGTACTCGTGGATGAGCGACGCGCTGAAAATGCTGCCGCATCCCGTGGAAAAGCGCGTCAGCCTGGCGCTCGGCGCGCTGAAAAAGATCTACCCAAAGGTCGATATCGCCGCGCGCGTCATCGGAGACCCGATCACCGTGTCGTGGGAATCGGACCCGCACTTCCTCGGAGCTTTCAAAGGCGCGCTGCCGGGCCACTACCGCTACAACCAGCGGATGTACGCGCACTTCATGCAGAAAGAAATGCCTGACGAGCAACGCGGCATTTTCATCGCCGGTGACGATGTGTCCTGGACACCCGCCTGGGTCGAAGGCGCAGTACAGACCTCGCTGAACGCGGTGTGGGGCATCATGACCCACTTCGGCGGCAAGACTCACGCCGAGAACCCGGGCCCGGGTGACGTGTTTCACGAGATCGGCCCGATCGTTTTGCCGGAATAAGGAAGCCACAAATGCGCGTCGCCCTCTACCAATGCCCGCCGCTGCCGCTGGACGTCAGCGCCAACCTCATGCGACTGGAAGCCCAAGCGATCGAGGCATCGGCGCAGGGGGCGGCGCTGCTGGTCTTCCCCGAGATGTTTCTCAGCGGCTACAACATCGGTGCCCAGGCGGCGCGGGAGTTGGCGCAAACGAGCGACGGCCCGGCTGCGCTGAAGATCGCCGAGATAGCCCAGGCCACGGGCGTCGCGATTCTGTACGGCTACCCGGAGTTAAGCGGCGACGATCAGGTTTACAACGCCGTGCAGTTAATCGACGCGCAAGGTGTTCGGCTCTGCAATTACCGTAAGACCCATCTGTATGGCGACCTGGACAACGCGATGTTCAGCGCGGGCGATGAGCACTTCCCGGTGGTGGACTTCGGCGGCTGGAGGCTCGGCTTTTTGATCTGCTACGACGTCGAGTTTCCCGAGAACACGCGGCGTCTGGCCCTGGCCGGCGCAGACCTGATTCTGGTACCGACAGCAAACATGGCGCCCTACGATTTCGTCGCGGAAGTCACCGTGCGGGCCCGCGCCTTCGAGAACCAGTGCTACCTGGTTTATGCCAATTACTGCGGCAGTGAGGACCAGATCCATTACTGCGGTTTGAGCAGCATCAGCGCGCCAGACGGTCGGCAAATCGGGCTTGCCGGTCGGGATGAGGCGCTGGTGATCGCGGACCTGGATCGGGAAGCGATGAGCGAATCGCAGGCGATCAATACGTATTTCAAGGATCGCCGGCCGGGGTTCTATGCCGGTCTGGGTAAACCGTAGGGTAATTGCCCAGCGTCGCCACTGCGCACGTCCCACACCTGAGCGCCCGTTATCCGCTAGCATGGCCGCTCAGTCAGCAAACATCACAAGCGCCATGCCCAACCCCATCCGCCAGCGATCCCTGACCCTGCCCAATGGCTTGAACGTGGTGCTTGTTTCGGCACCACGTTTGAAGCGTTGCGCTGCGGCATTGCGGGTGGCGGCAGGCAGTCATGATGTGTCGGCCCGCTGGCCGGGGCTGGCGCATTTTCTCGAGCACCTGTTCTTCCTCGGCACCGAGCGCTTTACGGCCGACGAAAAACTGATGGCGTTCGTGCAGCGCCATGGCGGGCAAGTGAACGCCAGCACACGCGAGCGCACCACCGACTTCTTCATCGAACTGCCCCGCGCCGTGTTTCCCGACGGTCTTGAGCGGCTGTGCGAAATGCTCGCCCATCCACGCATGACGATTCCCGATCAGCTGCGAGAACGAGAGGTGCTGCACGCGGAATTCATTGCCTGGTCGCGGGACAATGCCTCCCGTGATCGGCTGAAACGCCTGCAGCCCTTGTCGGATTTGCATCCCCTGCGCGGGTTTCATGCAGGGAATCGCTTCAGTCTTCCGGTTCCGCGTCAGGCATTTCAGGATGCGCTGCAGAATTTCTATCGACGGTTTTATCAGGCCGGGCAGATGACGCTGAGCCTCGCAGGGCCTCAGTCGCTGGAGGAACTGGAGGAGCTGGCAACGCAGTCTGGCGGGTATTTCGCTCGAGGCAGCCGTGTCGAACAGCATCGTCCGCCTGCGCTGCTCACTGATGCACCGAAGCCAGTCGGCGAACCTGACCAGCGTCGGATGCATCTGACGTTCGCGTGCGAAGGCTTACCGCCAGGGCAGGAGCAGGCCGCGGCGTTCCTTTGTACCTGGATGAATGACGGGCAAGCGGGCGGTCTGGTGGCGGAGCTTCGTGAACGAAGATTGATTGAATCGCTGAAGGCCGAGGTGATGTATGAGTTTGCCGGCCAGGCAGTCATCGACATTGAGATCGCATTGGCCACGATGACACCCGTCGCGTCATCCCACGTGTCATCAATGGTGTTCAGTTGGCTCGCCTTCTTCAACTCCCGTTACCGCCCGTTGTTCGACGAATACTCGCGGCTTGAACAGCGGCGCCTGGCCGTCAGTGGTGCGCTGTCGCTGGCCAGGCATTTCAGCGCTGAAACTGATCAGGCAGGCCTGCCTAACGACACAGTCGATGCGCTGCTGAACCAATTTACGCCGTTGACGATGTTGCAGGCAGAGGCCGAGTCCCCGCCGTACAACGCTTCAAGCGTCGATTGGCGCCTGCCCGAAGCCAATCCGTTTTTGAAGCAGACAACGCCAGTTGCGGCGACGAGCTCGGACCTGCCTGGGCTGACATTCAGCGAGGCGCTGCCAGCACACGGCGAGGCGACCTTATGCCTGCGATGGACGCTCGCCGCTGCGCAACCAATGCTTGCCCGGATGCTGGAAGACAGCCTGAAACCGCTGATGGCCCAAGCCAGTCAAGCGGGGGTCACGCTGGCCTTCAGTGCATACGGCAGATTCTGGCAGCTAAAGATCTCCGGCTTGGCGGAGCCGTTGCCCATCGTGCTGGAACAGGCGCTGAGCCTTTTCGTCCAGCCGGATGCGCAAACCCTGGCGCGCTACGGTGCACCCGCTAACGATCCGGCCCTCATCCCGATACGTCAGCTGCTGAAGACGTTACCTGATCATTATTTGAACAACGTCGTCACCCAGCAGACTGACGATCTGCCGCAGGTCTGGGCAGAGGCGCTCTGGACGGGGTTTGCCACGGGCTTCACACCCTCAGCGCGAAACGTGTTGAGTCACGCCGCTCGGCGCATCCCCGGTCTCCCGGAGCTTTCAGCGCACGCAACACCTCTGGCTACGGGCACACGGTGGGAAATCGAGCCGTCGGAGTCTGCCGAAGTTGCGCTACTGATGTTCTATCCAACACCCTCCCACGCTCTCGATGACGAAGCTACGTGGCGACTGTTCGCACAGCTGATGCAGGCGCCGTTCTACCAGCGCCTACGGGTCGAAATGCAGTTGGGCTACGCCGTTTTCAGCGGTTTCAGACACGTCGCAGGCGCGGCCGGTCTTCTATTCGGTGTGCAATCGCCCAGTGCGAACGCGACACAGCTCGTGGCGCATATCGAGGCGTTCATCGAGGATCTGCCGACTCTCATCAACGCCGCAGACTTACCCGCGCAGGTAAAAAACCTGCAGGCGCAACTTGAAACGGCTGACATGGAACACTCACAAGCCGCCGAGCAGCTCTGGCAAGCGCATCTGGCAGGACACGGCAGCGACTACAGTGCACGCCTGCAACATTCGCTTGCACATCTTCAACACGTTGCTTTGCTCGAAGCCGCTCATCGGCTGGCACAACCAGACAGCGCCCGGCTCTGCCTCTCCAACCGCCCTGGCCCGTTCTAGCCCGCCCCGGCCGCGGGCTGCAAACAGTTGATCATTGCCTGCGGTGCAAGGATCTTTATCGGATATTTCATCATTGGCCTTCCGATAATTTTAGTAACATAGCCCCCTAAGCATTTGAACGTCTCCGCTCGCAGGAGCACTAAAGAATGTACTCACCCACCGCTGCACTAACCCAGAAGGAGTCAATTATGTGGACTAAACCTGCTTACACTGATCTGCGTATCGGCTTTGAAGTCACCATGTACTTCGCAAGCCGTTGATTGTTGCGCGGTGAGAAGCCTCGGTTCGCCGGGGCTTTTTTATTAACGCGATTCTGATTTCAGGGCCGGCCTGGCCCGTCGCTACGGGGTTTACATGCACATCCAGATTCTCGGTTCCGCCGCCGGCGGTGGTTTCCCTCAGTGGAACTGCAACTGCGCCAATTGCGCTGGCTTTCGCGATGGCAGCTTGCGGGCCCACGCGCGCACCCAGTCGTCCATCGCGCTGTCGGACGACGGCGTGAACTGGATCTTGTGCAACGCCTCTCCCGACATCCGCGCCCAGCTCCAGGGGTTCGCGCCGATGCAGCCCAATCGCGGCCTGCGCGATACCGGGATCAGCGCGATCATTCTGATGGACAGCCAGATCGACCACACCACCGGTCTGCTGAGCCTGCGTGAAGGCTGCCCGCATCAGGTCTGGTGCACGGACATGGTCCACGAGGACCTGAGCACGGGTTTCCCACTGTTCAACATGCTCAAACACTGGAACGGCGGCCTGGCCTGGAATCGCATCGAGCTGGAAGGCAGCTTTGTGATTCCGGCCTGCCCGAATCTGCGCTTTACGCCATTTCCACTGCGCAGTGCGGCACCGCCCTACTCGCCTCACCGATTCGACCCACACCCGGGCGATAACATCGGCTTGATGGTCGAGGACCTGAGCACGGGCGGCAAACTGTTCTACGCGCCGGGCCTGGGCAAAGTCGATGATGCCCTCATGGAGAAAATGAGTGGCGCCGACTGCCTTTTGGTTGACGGCACAATGTGGGATGACGATGAAATGCAGCGTCGTGGCGTCGGCACCCGTAAAGGCACGGAGATGGGTCATCTGGCGCAAAACGGCCCCGGCGGCATGCTCGAAGTGCTGGAAAAGCTGCCGCATCAGCGCAAGGTGCTTATCCACATCAACAACACCAACCCGATCCTCGACGAAGACTCGCCCGAGCGCGCTGAACTGGCGCGGCGGAACGTTGAAGTGGCGTTCGATGGGATGAGCATCGAGCTTTAAAACGCTAATTAGCCGACTGTGGGGCCAGGTTTGCTCATGAAGGTGTCAGGTCAGCCAGCCTATCCGGCACAGGTAGATCGCACTCGTGAGCAAGCTCACTCCCACGGGATCTGCGGAAATTCTTGACGAGAACTGCCGACATGAACGATGCAACGCCGCTGTCCCCTGCTGAATTCGAACAGGCCCTGCGCGCCAAGGGCGCGTATTACCACATCTATCACCCTTTCCATGTGGCGATGTACGAAGGGCGCGCGACCCGCGAGCAGATTCAGGGCTGGGTCGCCAACCGGTTTTACTATCAGGTGAACATCCCGCTGAAGGACGCTGCGATCCTGGCCAACTGCCCGGACCGGGAAATCCGCCGCGAGTGGATTCAGCGCTTGCTCGACCATGACGGCGCACCCGGCGAAGACGGCGGCATCGAAGCCTGGTTGCGTCTGGGTCAAGCCGTGGGCCTGGATCCTGACCAGCTGCGCTCGCAGGAACTCGTTCTGCCCGGCGTACGATTTGCCGTCGATGCCTACGTCAACTTCGCCCGTCGCGCCAATTGGCAGGAAGCGGCGAGCAGTTCGCTGACCGAGCTGTTCGCGCCGCAGATCCATCAGTCGCGTTTGGACAGCTGGCCGCAGCACTACCCATGGATCGACCCGACCGGTTACGAATACTTCCGCACCCGCCTGGGTCAGGCGCGCCGCGACGTCGAGCATGGTCTGGCGATCACGCTGCAGCACTACACCACGCGGGAAGGCCAGGAGCGCATGCTGGAAATTCTGCAGTTCAAACTCGATATTTTGTGGAGCATGCTTGATGCCATGAGCATGGCCTACGAGCTGAACCGCCCGCCCTATCACAGCGTGACCGACCAACGCGTCTGGCACAAAGGAATCGCCCTATGAGCTTCAATCGTGAGCAGGTGCCCAGCTGGCGCCGCGGTTATCGTTTCCAGTTCGAACCCGCGCAAAACGGTCACGTGCTGCTCTACCCCGAGGGCATGATCAAGCTCAACGACAGCGCAAGCGCGATTGGCGGCCTGATTGACGGTCAGCGCAGCGTCGGCGCCATCATTGCGCTGCTTGACGAAAAATTCCCCGGCGTTCCCGAGCTCGGCACTGACGTCGAGCAATTCATGGAGGTCGCCCGTGCAGAGCTCTGGATCGAATTTGCCTGACTCAGTGAACGCTCAGTCCGATGTCTACATCCCGCCCACGCCCCCGGTCGGGCTGCCGCTGTGGCTGCTCGCCGAGCTGACCTATCGCTGCCCGTTGCAATGCCCGTATTGCTCCAACCCGCTGGATTTCGCCAAGCAGGGTCAGGAATTGAGCACCGAGCAGTGGTTCAAAGTCATGGCCGAAGCCCGGCAAATGGGCGCGGCGCAGATCGGCTTCTCGGGTGGCGAGCCATTGGTGCGTCAGGATCTGGCCGAGCTGATCGCCGAAGCGCGACGGCTGGGCTTCTACACCAACCTGATTACCTCCGGCATCGGCCTGACCGAGCAGAAGATTATCGACTTCAAGGAAGCCGGGCTGGACCACATCCAGATCAGTTTCCAGGCCAGCGACGAGCAAGTGAACAACATGCTCGCCGGCTCGAAAAAGGCCTTCGCGCAGAAGCTGGAAATGGCCCGCGCCGTGAAAAAGCATGGCTATCCAATGGTCCTCAACTTCGTGACCCACCGGCACAACATCGACAAGATCGACAAGATCATCGAGCTCTGCGTGGCACTGGAAGCGGATTTCGTGGAGCTGGCGACCTGTCAGTTCTACGGCTGGGCACACTTGAATCGGGTGGGCTTGCTGCCGACCAAAGACCAACTTGTGCGCGCCGAACGCATCACCAACGAGTATCGGGCCAAGCTCGCCGCTGAAAATCACCCGGTGAAGCTGATCTTCGTCACCCCCGATTACTACGAAGATCGTCCAAAAGCCTGCATGAACGGCTGGGGCAATCTGTTCCTGACCGTGACGCCGGATGGCACTGCGCTGCCGTGCCATGGGGCGCGGCAGATGCCGATCCAGTTCCCCAATGTGCGCGATCACACGATGCAGCACATCTGGTATGAGTCGTTCGGCTTCAATCGCTTTCGCGGTTACGAGTGGATGCCAGAGCCTTGCCGCTCCTGCGACGAGAAGGAAAAAGACTTCGGGGGCTGCCGTTGTCAGGCGTTCATGCTGACCGGCGATGCGAGCAACACGGACCCGGTGTGCAGCAAGTCGCCGCAGCATCACTTGATCACCCAGGCCCGTGATGAAGCCGAGTATGCTAGCCAGACTATCGAGCAACTGGCCTTCCGCAATGAACGAAACTCACGCCTCATCGCCAAGTCCTGACCTCCTTTCCGCCGCCCAGGCTGTGGCGGCAGGCACCGATTTCGCCGAACTCGCCGTGAGCCCTGCGGGGCTTTTCTGGAGTGAATTCCGCCCGCAGGATGCCGCGACGCGCATATGGCGCTGGCACGACGGCGCGGCCGCTTGCCTGACCCCCGAGGGTTTCAGCGTGCGCAGCCGGGTGTATGAATACGGCGGCGGTTCGTTCTGCCTGACTGACGATGCCGTGGTGTTCGTCAACGAAGCGGACCAGCAGATTTACCTCCAGTCCTTCGACTCCCAAACCCCTCACCCCCTGACCCAGGGCGACAAGCTCTTCGGAGATGTCCGTTCTGCGCGTGGGCAGATTCTGGCGGTTGAGGAGGATAAGAGCACTCACCGGCTGGTCGCGATCGACGTCGCCGACGGTCGCCGCCACGTACTGGCCGAAGGCGCGGATTTTTACGCATCGCCCTCCATCAGTCCGGATGGCAATCGCCTGGTGTGGATCGAGTGGTGGCGGCCCCATCAGCCCTGGACGTCCTCACGACTGATGAGCGTCGAACGCCAGGCCGATCTCGCGTGGGGCCGGCCGCACTGTCTCGCGGGCGGGTTGGGACTGGAATCGTTGCAGCAACCCCGCTTCGATGACGCGGGCCGCTTGTATTGCCTGACTGACCGCGCCGGGTTCTGGCAGCCGTGGGTTGAGACGCCGGACGGTTTTGAAGCGCTGCCCGCCGCCGCTGCCGACCACGCTTCGGCGCCGTGGCAACTGGGCGCGTCGACCTGGGCGCCGCTGAGCGAGGGCGCGTACCTCGCCGCCTGGTTCGAGGACGGTAAAGGCCTGCTCGGCGTGCGTTCGGCACAGGGTTCAGTTGAAGATTTCAGCGGCGATTACAGCCGTTTCAGAAGCCTGGCGGTTGACGCGAACTATATCTATTGCATCGCGGCGTCGCCCGTCAGCCCTTCTGCTGTCATTGCCATCGGTCGTGCTGACAAGTGCGTTCAGGTGCTGGCCGGCGGGGTCAGCCCCCTTCCCGTCGAGCGCATCAGCCAGCCGCAGACCTTGCGTTATCCAAGTGGGGCCGGCGAGGCGCACGGGTATTTCTACCCGGCCATGAATGGCGACGACAAGCCGCCGCTCGTGGTGTTTATACACGGCGGCCCGACCTCCGCCTGCTACCCCGCGCTGGACCCGCGCATTCAGTTCTGGACGCAGCGGGGCTTCGCCGTAGCCGACCTCAACTATCGCGGCAGCACCGGTTATGGCCGCGCCTATCGCCAGGCACTGTTTCTGGAATGGGGCGTCGTCGATGTCGAAGACGCCTGTGCAGTGGTTGAATACCTAGGCAATCAGGGCCTGGTCGATCCGGCAAATGCGTTCATCCGAGGCGGCAGTGCAGGTGGCTATACGACGCTGTGCGCACTGGCATTCAAGGATGTGTTCCGCGCAGGGGCAAGCCTTTACGGAGTCAGCGACCCGCTGGCGCTGGCGGAAGCCACGCACAAGTTCGAGGCGGATTATCTGGACTGGCTGATCGGTGACCCCGACGTCGACATGGCGCGCTACCGGGAGCGCACGCCGCTGCTGCATGCCGACCAGATAAAGGTCCCGGTGATCTTTTTTCAGGGCGAACTCGACGCAGTCGTCGTCCCCGCCCAGACCCGCGACATGCTCAATGCGCTACTGGAAAACGGCATCCCGGCGGAAGGGCACTTCTACCCCGACGAACGCCACGGCTTCCGCAAAGCCGCCAACCTGGCCCATGCACTGGAAACCGAGTGGGCGTTTTACCGGAAGGTTATTGATGGGTGATTTGAGGTTGTTCAGCTCCCGCGGATTCCGGTAGGACGGGCTTTAGCCGGGAATTGGCCAGTGAGCTGATACGGGGACAGATTAATTTACGGTGAAGCGTTGTAAATAAATCAGTCCCCTTCAAAAAGTCGTCAAGCGTTGTAAATAAATCAGTCCCCTTCAAAAAGTCCTGGCCGCTTCGCGAGCAAGCTCGCTCCCACGGGGTATTGCGATACACGCTACATTTCTGTGGGGCATCGCCAGCTTCACAGGTGTAGGCAGTCGCCTGGTAGGACCGGCTTCAGCCGGGAAGAGGTCGGTGGATGCAACGATCAATTTGCGGTGTGGCGATTGAAGCCTTCCCGGCTAAAGCCGGTCCTACAAGTCGCAGGAAGGCGTTGAGCCCTACCCGAACATCTGTGCCGCCCCAGAACAGAGCGGCGAGCAATCCCAAAACAACGTCCATCCCTGAGCTTCCTGATCATAAAGTCCAACGTCGGACTCTATGTCAGCTGACCTGAGACAGGAAGCGTGGTGTTGGCCGGGGTCGGGTTACTTGCGACTGACAATGATGTAGATCGCGTGGATGATCCCCGGGATGTAGCCCAGCAGGGTCAGCAGAATGTTCAGCCAGAAAGCGCCGGCGAAGCCGACTTGCAGGAACACGCCCAGGGGTGGCAGCAGGATGGCGATGATGATGCGAATGATGTCCATGGGTGGAGCTCCTGATTAATGGCCCAATGGGGGCCGCACAGCTAATCGACCCTGGGTCGCTATAGGGGTTCCGCAGCGCCTATCATCAAGCCATGACCTCCCTGCAGCCACATCAAGCGAAGCGGCGGACGGCAATGCATTTTTTCGGAACGCAGAAAAAAGAAAACCCCGCCTAAGCGAGGTTTTCCAGACTGTTTCCCATGACTTCCATTTCTTCCCGCCATCCTGGCAGGCAATCCCTTACGTGTCCCTGTTATCTGTTTGCGCATCCTGCGCGACGTCCATGTGTGTAGATTAAACTTGGATCCACTGGAGCGATAGAGCCGATTGCCATCACGTCATGTAAGCAAATGCTTACATCCTTTTCCGGGTGTCAGAACTGTGACGCCTCCAACAGGTACAGCGACTCGCTGCCCGCTCTAACGGAAGCCGAAAGGGACTGAATGCGTGGCAGCAGACGCGCGAAATAGAACCGCGCAGTGCCCAGCTTGCTGGCGTAGAAATCTTCCTGAGCCTCTTTACCCCATGCGGCTTTTGCCATCATCGCCCACATGTAGGCGTACGCCGTGTATCCGAACGCATGCAGATACTCGACGGACGCAGCACCGATTTCATTCGGGTTGCTGCGAGCCCGGTCCAGTACCCAGTCGGTCAATTCGTCCAGTGTGGTCAGGGCTGCGGCCAACGGCTTGGTGAATTCTGCCTGCGAGCTGTCAGACGAAGCGATGAATTGACGGATTTCGTCGGAGAACAGCTTGTAGTAAGCCCCTCCGCTGGCGACCACCTTACGGCCCATCAAGTCCAGTGCCTGAATGCCGTTGGTGCCTTCGTAGATCTGGGTGATGCGCACGTCACGTACCAGTTGTTCCTGACCCCACTCGCGAATGTAGCCGTGACCGCCGAACACCTGCTGACCGTGCACGGTGGTGTCCAGCCCCATGTCGGTGAGGAAGGCCTTGGCGACCGGCGTCAGCAGCGCGACCAATGCATCGGCGCGCTGACGCACATCGGCGTCTTCGCTGTACTTGGCGGTGTCCAGCTGCATGGCCACGTACGTGGAGAACGCGCGACCGCCTTCGTTCAATGCCTTCATGGTCAGCAGCATGCGACGCACATCGGGGTGAACGATGATCGGGTCAGCGATGGTGTCTTTGGACTGCGCGCCCGTCGGAGCCCGGCTCTGCAGTCGGTCTCGGGCGTACTCGATCGCGTTCTGATACGAACGCTCGCCGGACGCCAGGCCCTGAATGCCGACGCCCAGACGCTCGTAATTCATCATGGTAAACATCGCCGCGAGGCCTTTATTAGGCTCGCCGATCAGATA
This sequence comes from Pseudomonas sp. W5-36, assembly GCF_046540455.1. NCBI lineage: Bacteria > Pseudomonadati > Pseudomonadota > Gammaproteobacteria > Pseudomonadales > Pseudomonadaceae > Pseudomonas > Pseudomonas sp. W5-36. Next base: position 99,461 of record NZ_JAXCIQ010000014.1, read on the forward strand.
GCCTGCGGCTTGATCGAAATTCATCACGCAGGTGGCGGAGGCCTGAATGCCCATCTTGTGTTCAATGGAGCCGCAGAACACCGTGTTGCGCTCACCGAGGCTGCCATCGTCGTTGACCATGATCTTCGGCACGAGGAACAGCGAAATACCCTTCGGCCCTGCCGGTGCGTCAGGCAGTTTGGCCAGCACGAGATGAATGATGTTCTCGGTGAGATCGTGCTCGCCGCCGGTGATAAAGATTTTCGTGCCGCTGATCTTGTAAGACCCGTCGGTCTGGGGCTCCGCCTTTGTGCGGATAATCCCGAGGTCCGTGCCGGCGTGGGCTTCGGTCAGGCACATCGAACCGGCCCATACCCCGGCGTACATGTTCGGCAGATATTTGGTCTTCAACGCCTCGCTGGCGTGGGTGTTGATCGAGACGCAGGCGCCGGACGTCAGCATCGGGTACAGCCCGAACGCCAGGCTTGCGGAATTGACCATTTCCTCGACCTGAGCAGACACCGCTTTGGGCATGCCCATGCCGCCGAACTCCGGATTGCCACCGACGCCAACCCAGCCACCTTCAGCGTACGTTTTGTAAGCCTGAACGAAGCCTGCCGGGGTAGTGACGACGGTGTCGTTCCAGTGACAGCCTTCCTCATCGGCCGCGCGACTCAGGGGTGCAACGGACCGGCCAGTGACTTTGCCCGCTTCTTCGAGAATCGCCTCGACGGTCTCGGCGTCCACGGTTTCGGACAATTCGGGCAGCGTGGCCCAAAGTCGGGAGACCTCGAACACTTCATTGAGGACGAAGCGCATATCGCGCAAGGGCGCTTTGTAGTCAGCCATGGCAAACCTCGTTTCAGCGGCAAAGATCTCGGGGGAGGAGCGGCACAGCAGAGAAAGTGCGGCGCCGATGTGTCAATGGAACGAGTGTACATGAACACCATTTGCGACACATAGGGTCAACACGTGACTATTATCAAAGATTTGGTCACACCCAGTAGGCAGTCATGCTGATGCCCGCGCACAGCCGCGTGTGCGTTGGTCCTGGGGTGGAAAAGAGTCGGTTCTAGCCGGCGGCAGCCATGCGCACAGCGCCGCGCTTGCTGGTTTGCGCATGACTAATGACGCAGTTACGCCCGGCCCCTTTGGCGGCATAGAGCGCCTGATCGGCGGATTTGAGGACTTCTTCCGGGTTGCGGTGCTCCGGCAGACGCTCCGCCACGCCGATGCTGACCGTGACCGACACCGCTGAAGCCTGGGACCCCGCCCGACGCTGACGCCCTTGCAGATCATCATTCGGACGATTGTCCTGATTGCGCAACTGAATCTGATAACTGGCAATGGTTTCGCGGATGACCTCAAGGTGCGGCATGCATTCTTCGAGGGTTTTGCCGGCAAACACGATGGCAAACTCTTCGCCGCCATAGCGATAGGCGCGCCCGCCGCCATTGGTGATCTTCGACAGCTTGCTCGCCACCAGCCGCAGCACCTGATCGCCGACATCGTGGCCATGGGTGTCGTTGAATTTCTTGAAATGATCGACGTCGCTCATCGCCAGCACATAATTACGGCCCAGTCGCTGCATCCGCTCATTCAGCGCACGCCGACCTGGCAGCCCGGTCAGCTCGTCGCGGAAAGCCATTTGATAGGCCTCGTGGGCGACTGCCGCCGCAATCATCAACATCACCTGGCTGCACATGATGTTCAGGGTGAACGGCAGGATGAAGGTTTTCGGTAACGCCCAGAACATCCCGAGCAATCCCACCAATTGGGCCGCATGCAGCGGCCGCGGCTTATAGAGGTACTGGGTGATCAATGCGGCAAAAGCGATGAAAAACGTCACGTAGGACAGCTGGATCAGGCTCATCCATTCACCGTGAAGCGCTGGCCAGCGGATGTCGGCGAGCCAGGCCAGCAGCCCGGCGGGAAAGCTCTGTTCGAGACCCAGGGCAACGCTGCCTACCGCGACCAGAACGGCCAACCGTGCAATCAAGTCCTGAAACAGATGGGTCCGCTCTTCCCAGGCCGCAAACAGACCAAACATGACCGGGAGCAAGAGGCAACACAGATGAAACACCACGGCGGCGTCTTCTCGGACCTTGCCGTAATCGCGGTAGTAGTCGGTCTGTGTGTCGAGGAGGAAATAGGCGATGTACACGGTGATCATCAGGAACAGCTCACGCTGTCGCTTGTACACCCCGCAGTACGCACCACCCAGCAACAGCACCAGGGTGGGCAGCACGTTGAAAAGTGAGGTGAAGAAGACGTTGAGGTCTTTCACATACGCGGCCGCCAGTCCGGCAACCAGCAAGGCCAGAGAGGGTAAAAAATGACTGAGCCGTGCGGCAGAGGGGCGCAGCAAAAGGACTATCTCCTCACCGAACGATGTGAGCGCTGATTAAATGGCATTGTGCCTGTATCGGCCGCGTCATGCATAGGATGAGAGAGAATGTGCGTGGCCCTGATACAAAAATCAGCCAGGCACAAAAAAGCCGCTTGCCCCTGGGGGCAAGCGGCTTGAGGGAAACGCTTGGGCTGACTTAGTAAGCCAGACCGAAGTGTTCTTCGTTCATGTCCATCAGGTTGCTCGCGCCCGACAGCATGGTTGCCACGTGAGTGCGAGTGCGCGGCAGGATGCGCTGGAAGTAGAAGCGCGCCGTCTGCAGCTTGGCGGTGTAAAAGGCTTCTTCGCCGGTGCCAGACGCGAGTTTCTCGGCTGCAACACGGGCCATGTCAGCCCAGAAATACGCCAGGCAGGCATAACCGGAATACATCAGGTAGTCCACCGATGCGGCGCCGACTTCTTCACGGTCTTTCATGGCCGCCATACCGACCTTCATGGTCAGCTCACCCCACTCCTTATTCAGCGCAGCGAGCGGCGCCACGAATTCGCTGATCGCTTCATTGCCTTCCTGCGACTGGCAGAACTTGTGGACGATCTTGGTGAAGCCCTTGAGCGCCTCGCCCTGAGTCATCAGCACTTTACGACCCAGCAGGTCGAGCGCCTGAATACCCGTGGTGCCTTCGTACAGCATGGCGATACGGGCGTCGCGAACGTTCTGCTCCATGCCCCACTCGGCGATGAAGCCGTGGCCGCCGTAGACCTGCACGCCGTGGTTGGCAGATTCAAAACCGACTTCGGTCATGAACGCCTTGGCGATCGGCGTCATGAAGGCCAGCAGGCCGTCAGCTTGCTTCTTGGCTTCGGCGTCGTCGCTGTACTTGGCGATGTCGACCTGCTTGGCGGTGAAGTACACCATCGCGCGAGTCCCCTCGGCGAAGGCCTTCATGGTCAGCAGCATGCGACGTACGTCAGGGTGAACGATGATCGGGTCAGCGGCTTTCTCCGGCGCTTTCGGGCCAGTCAGGGAACGCATCTGCAGACGCTCACGGGCGTATTTCAGGCCTCCCTGGAAACCGATCTCGGCGTGGGCCAGACCTTGCAGCGCCGTGCCCAGACGTGCGGTGTTCATGAACGTGAACATGCAGTTCAGGCCTTTGTTCGGCGGGCCGATCAGGAAACCGGTTGCCCCGTCGAAGTTCATCACGCAGGTGGCGTTGCCGTGAATGCCCATCTTGTGTTCGAGCGAGCCGCAGTTGACTGCGTTGCGCTCGCCGACGCTGCCATCAGCGGCCGGCACGAACTTCGGCACGATGAACAGGGAAATGCCTTTGGTGCCGGCAGGCGCATCGGGCAGGCGGGCCAGCACGATGTGGACGATGTTATCGGCCATGTCGTGTTCGCCAGCGGAAATGAAGATCTTGGTACCGGATACTTTGTACGACCCGTCAGCCTGAGGCTCGGCCTTGGTGCGCAGCATGCCCAGGTCGGTACCGCAGTGAGGTTCGGTCAGGCACATGGTGCCGGTCCACTCGCCGGAAACCAGTTTGGTCAGGTAAGCGTCTTGCTGCTCAGGGGTGCCGTGCTCGGAGATGGTGTTCATCGCACCGTGCGACAGGCCTGGGTACATGCCCCACGACCAGTTGGCTTCGCCGACCATTTCACTGACCGCCAGACCCAGCGACTCGGGCAGACCCTGACCGCCATGAGCGACGTCGTGGGCCAGGCTCGGCCAGCCGCCTTCGACGAACTGTTTGTAGGCTTCCTTGAAACCGGTCGGCGTTTTTACGCCGGACTCGCTCCAGGTACAGCCTTCGGTGTCACCCACACGGTTCAGCGGGGCCAGGACCTGCTCACAAAACTTGGCGCCTTCCTCGAGAATGGCGTCAACCATGTCAGGCGTGGCGTCCTGGCATGCTGGCAGACTCTGATAGTGCGCTTCGTAGCCGAGCAGCTCGTCACGGACGAAGCGAATATCACGCAAGGGGGCCTTGTAGTCAGGCATAGCGATAAACCTCTGCTGGTGAATCCTGGAATTGGATGACCGTGTGGTCACTGTGGGGCGTTGCCCCGGCGCCGGCATTTGGGATCACGCGGCGATCAAACAGGTGTTTGAAACATACGTTTACGCCTATACCTTGTCAAGCGACGCCCGGCACCTTTCATCACCTGACGCGGGCAAACCGCAGGCGCGCGGTTGCGACGCCAGGCGGTTGAGACCGCAGCGTTGAGTCTAGAAAACGTCGGGATAAAAAACGCGAAAGCGCCCGGAGAATGGGCACGTGAATGAGGTGTTATTCAGGAGAGGCGTAGCATCCAGCAACGTGCGCCGTAGCGCACGAAGCGAAGAGAATCAGGCGAAGGTATCGATCAGCGTGCCGAGCATTTCATCGCTGGCTTTTTCAACTTTGACGCCTGCCTGGACTTGAATCCGGCCTTGGGTCAGTTCCACCACATTAGTGGCCATGTCGGAACGTTGCGGACGATCGACGGAGCGCAGACGCTCAAGCTGGAAATCCGAAGACTGACTGCGCCCTGACACCTCGGTCGCGGGGCTGGCCAGTTGCGTCGCAGCCTGATCGACACGGTTCTGCCCGACCTGCATGGCGCTGAGGCCCGGGTACAGCGTGTTGTTCAGTGAGATTTGCATGAGCACGATCCTCTGTTCATAGCGAACACAGCGATTAAAGCAGCAAAGCGCCTGGATTACTTCGCAGAGCGACTAGTGGCATTGCGCCTTGTGACGGGCCTCACACTCGGCGACTCGTCGCCCGCTAGTCCAGCAGTTCCAGATGCAGATGCTCGGCAATCATTTCCGCAGTTGCCTTCTTCATGAACGGCACGCGGCCCAAGCACGGCGCCGGCAGACGCTCTGCCAGCGTGGCGAGGTTTTCCTCAAGCCGTGACGTTTTGGGATCAATAATATTCGCCACCCAGCCCGCCAGTTGCAGACCGTCGTTGGCGATCGCTTCGGCTGACAGCAACGCATGGCTGATACAGCCCAGGCGCACGCCCACCACGAGAATCACCGGCAGCTTCAGCGCGATGGCCAGATCGGACAGATTGGCTTGATCGGCCAGGGGAACACGCCAGCCGCCAGCGCCTTCGATCAGCGTGAAATCAGCCTGCTTGGCGAGGATGTGCTGCATCGGCCCGAGCAGAGACTGCACAGTCAGGGCGACTCCCGCTTCCCGCGCGGCCAGATGGGGCGCGATTGCCGGCTCGAAGGCCACAGGATTGACCTCGTTGTAGGTCAGCTGGATCGAGCACTCGGCACGCAAGGCGACGGCGTCCGAGTTGCGCAACCCCTTGGGTTTGACGTCACAACCGGAAGCCACCGGCTTGCCCGCCGCCGTGCTCAACCCCGACTGCCGCGCCGCGTACAGAAGCCCCGTGGCGATGGTGGTCTTGCCGACGTCGGTGTCGGTTCCCGTGATGAAATACGCAGCGCTCATCGTGGCGACCATCCGTTCAGATATTTCAAACTATTCCCTGCTTACTATAGCGTTCGTGTGAAAAACGCCGACTAAATGATCATTCTTTAATCAATGCCGGGTTTAGTCAGGATGGCGTACACCACCTGATACGTGGCGGGCAGGCCTTTTTCCTGACGAAACCTTTCGTACGCCTCCATCAAAGCCTGAATTCGCGCGCGACCGGTCAGGCCTCCCGGGCGACCCGGATTGATGTTGTGCGCACCCAATGCCTTGAGTTCGTGGGTCAGGCTGCGCACGTCGGGATAGTGCAACACGTGGGGCAGGACTTCGAGGCTGCGCACGTTCAAACCACTGGCGGCGCAGAGGCGTTGATACTCTTCCCGCTCGCGGAAACGATTGACGTGGACCATGCCGTCCACAGCCTGCCAGCTGTCGCGCAGCTCAAACAGCGTCCCGACGCAGAGGCTGGCAAAAGCGAACACGCCGCCCGGTTTCAGCACGCGACCCGCTTCGCTCAGCACTGCAGAAAAATCCGGGCACCATTGCACTGCCAGGCTGGAGAACATCAGATCGACGCTCGCGTCACGCAGCGGCACGTTCTCCGCGTCGCCTGCCACATAATGCGCGGCACCCCCTGAAGGCCGTGCATAGCGCAGCATGCCTTCGGCAAGGTCGAGCGCAATGCCTTCGCTGTGCGGAAACGTCTGCGCCAGCGCGCGGCTGAAACAACCGGTGCCGCTGCCCAGGTCCAGCCAGCGGGACGGTGCCAGATCAGGCAGTCGCGTCATCAGTTCGGTACCAACGGCGCGCTGCAAATCGGCCACGCTGTCGTAGCTGGTCGCCGCCCTGGAGAAGGACGCCGCCACTTGACGCTTGTCCGGCAGCGCCTGCTGCCCGGATGCCTGTTGCTGTTTCACGGCCTTCAGCACCGCGCAGTGGGAAAGATCAGTCATCACCGGACTCGTGTAAAAACGCATGAACTGCAGCGGCGACGCCGTGCGGGTTTTCCAGAATGAAGGCATGACTGGCCTGCTCGATCACGCCGACTTCGATGTCAGGCTGGAGGGTCAGCAGGTCCGCCGACGCCTCTGCCGGCACCAACGTATCAAGCCCGCCGAACAGGTGCATTTGAGGACCGCGAAACGCCTGCAGCGCTTTGCGCGTGTCCATTTGCTCGAGCAGCTTGAGGCCTTCGATCAAACCGGCACTGGTGCCGTGGGGCGCGCAGGCTTTGAGCTGTCTCGACAGCGCGCGCGGCTCCTCGGCCCCTTGCACGCACAGCAGACTGAAGCGCTTGAGCGTTGCGTCCAGATCGGCTTTGCAACCGGCAATGAACGCATCGAAATCCGTTTGCGGCATCGCGTTGGGCCACTCGCTGCGGGCCACGAAGCAGGCGTTGCTGGCGAACGTCGCCAGTCCGCAGCAGCGCTCGCCCCGGCGCGCGGCCAGTTCGGCGGCCAGCATGCCGCCCAGCGACCAACCGCCCAGCCAGACGTTGTCGGGCAACGTCGAATCCAGCTCGTCGAGCCAGTCATCGAGGTTGTCGGTGTCCATGTCCGGCAAGGGTTCGATCACCACCCGCAAATGTTCGTCGAGCCCTCGCAGCGCTGCAGCCAGCGGTTCAAGGGGCGAGACGCCGAGGCCCCAGCCCGGCAACAGGATCAACTGATCACGCATGGTCCAGCTCCGAAGATTCGTCTACGCCCAGCAGCGGATAACACTGCTCCAGTGCCTGCAACAATAGCTGCACCTGTGCTTCGCTGTGGGCGGCGGACAATGTCACGCGTAGACGCGCGCTGCCCGCAGGCACCGTTGGTGGCCGAATGGCGGTGACCATCACGCCCCGTTCTCGCAGCAACTGCGACAGCCGCAACGCGCGCCCGCTGTCGCCAATCAGGATCGGCTGAATGGGCGTGAAACTGTCCATCAGCTCCAGGCCGAGGGCTTGAGCGCCGGCGCGAAACTGTTTGATGAGTGCCGCCAGGTGCTCACGCCGCCAGTGTTCGGTGCGCAGCAGTTCGAGGCTTTTCAGCGTCGCGCACGCCAGCGCCGGCGGCTGACTGGTGGTGTAGATGTAGGGGCGGGCAAACTGGATCAGCGTTTCGATCAGTTCTTCGCTGCCCGCAACGAACGCGCCCGCCGTGCCGAAGGATTTACCCAGCGTGCCGATCAGCACAGGGACCTCATCGATGCCGAGGCCGAAGTGCTCGACAATGCCTGCACCGTTCGCCCCCAGCGGGCCGAAGCCGTGGGCATCGTCGACCATTAGCCAGGCGTTTTTGGCTTTCGCCGCCTTGGCCAGCGCGGGCAGGTCAGCGACGTCGCCGTCCATGCTGAACACACCGTCGGTGACCACCAGCGTGTCTCCGACCGCCTTGTCCAACCGGCCGGCGAGGCTGTCGCAATTGTTGTGCAGGTAGCGGGAAAAACGCGCACCGCTGAGCAGGCCGGCGTCGAGCAACGAAGCGTGATTGAGACGATCTTCCAGCACCGTGTCGCCCTGCCCCACCAACGCGGTGACCGTGCCGAGATTGGCCATGTAGCCGTTGGAAAACAACAGCGCGCGGGGCCGTCCGGTGAACTCGGCGAGGGCCTCTTCGAGCGCGTGATGGGGCGTGCTGTGGCCAATCACCAAATGCGAAGCGCCACCGCCGACGCCCCAACGCTCGGCGCCGGCTTGCCAGGCAGCGATGACCTCAGGATGACTCGCCAGCCCCATGTAATCGTTGTTGCAGAACGCCAGCAGCGGCTTGCCGTCGACAATCACTTCAGGCCCCTGCGGGCTTTGCAGCAGAGGCCGCTGACGATAAAGGTGCTCGGCACGACGGGCAGCGAGACGCGCGTTCAGATCAAAAGACATGCAGGCCTCGAGTCAAGCCACTATGGAAGCTCAAACCGCCGCGTCGTAAAACAGCTCGCTGCTTTTCTGCTCGATCAGCGCCTGCTCGATAGCGGCCTGATGCACCTCGTCCGAGTGCTCTTCGCGCGCTTCAGGCTGGATGCCCAGACGCGAGAACAGCTGCATGTCCTTGTCGGACTGCGGGTTGGCAGTGGTCAGCAGTTTGTCGCCGTAGAAGATCGAGTTGGCGCCAGCGAAGAACGCCAGGGCCTGCATCTGGTCATTCATGGCTTCGCGGCCGGCGGACAGGCGCACGTGGGACTGCGGCATCAGGATGCGTGCGACGGCCAGCATGCGGATGAAATCGAACGGATCGATATCCTCGGCGTTTTCCAGCGGCGTGCCGGCGACTTTCACCAGCATGTTGATCGGCACGGACTCTGGATGCTCCGGCAGATTGGCGAGCTGGATCAGCAGATTGGCGCGGTCGTCCAGGGATTCGCCCATGCCCAGAATACCCCCCGAGCAGATCTTCATCCCTGAATCACGCACGTACGCCAAGGTCTGCAGACGATCGCTGTAGGTGCGGGTGGTGATGATGCTGGTGTAGAAATCCGGCGACGTGTCGAGGTTGTGGTTGTAGTAATCGAGGCCAGCGTCGGCCAGCGCCCGGGTCTGGTCCTGATCCAGCTTGCCGAGGGTCATGCAGGTTTCCAGGCCCATGGCCTTGACGCCTTTGACCATCTCCAGCACGTAGGGCATGTCTTTGGCCGACGGGTGCTTCCACGCCGCGCCCATGCAGAAACGGGTCGAACCAATGGCCTTGGCGCGTGCGGCTTCTTCCAGCACTTGCTGGACCTGCATCAGCTTTTCTTTTTCCAGACCGGTGTTGTAGTGGCCCGATTGCGGGCAGTACTTGCAGTCTTCCGGGCACGCGCCGGTTTTGATCGACAGCAGGGTCGAGACTTGCACGCGGTTGGCGTCGAAGTGAGCGCGGTGCACGGTTTGCGCCTGAAACAGCAGGTCATTGAATGGCTGTGTGAACAGCGCCTTGACCTCGGCTAGATTCCAGTCGTGACGCAGGTTGGCATTGATGCTGGCGCTCATGGGCGGCTCCTTGATGTTTTCTGGACGATGACCCGGGCGGCTTCGCCCAGCGGCAAAACCGGAAAGCCCACAGGCGCAACACGGATGTTCGGCATATTTAAGGAAGCAACATGCGCTGTCAACCATATAACGGGCACAAGGTTTACATCTGGTTAGAAAACGTACAGACGTGTTTGTTGTGCGATGAAACAACTGATTCAAGCACCCCGATCTGCGTGCCCTGTGAGCGCGAGCTCCCGTGGCTGATTGACCAGTGCGATCGCTGCGCACTGCCCATGCCGATGTCCGGCCTCACCTGCGGCGCCTGCAATCGCCACCCTCCCGCCTTTAATGAAGTCATCGCTCCGTGGCTGTACGACTTCCCGATCGACGCGCTGGTCACGCGCTTCAAGCATCAAGGGAAATGGCCACTTGGGCGACTGCTGGCGGAGCTGTTGGGCGAGACCCTGCAGCATCGCTTTAATGATGGCCTGCGCCGACCCGACTGTCTTATCCCGGTGCCACTCGCCAAAAAACGACTGCGTCAGCGCCGCTTCAATCAGGCAGCGATGTTGGCGAACTGGCTCGGTGCTCGACTGGGACTGCCTGTTGAAGAGCGCGTGATCCGCCGCGTGAAAGAAACACCTTCGCAGCAGGGTCTGGATGCAAAAGCCAGAAAGCGCAATCTGGCGTCCGCGTTTGCACTGAAGGACGCCACGGCGATCATCGGCAAGCACCTCGCGCTGATTGATGACGTACTCACCACCGGCTCGACGGCCAACGCACTGGCAGAACTGTTGCTCAAAGCCGGCGCCCAATCGGTGGATGTGTATTGCCTGGCAAGAACGCCAAAACCTGGGGACTGATCGGCCGAGACGTTAAAACTTCGCAGCATTTGGGCGCGAGGCATTTTGGCTTACACTCCGGCGTCATCACTTTCAGTGCATCCGACTCCTATGTCCCTACCGCCGTCCCTCACCCAGCACATGGTTCGCCGCCCTCACCGCATCGCACTGTTGCAGCACATTGCCGAGCAGGGTTCGATTACCCGCGCGGCGAAGAGCGCCGGGCTCAGTTACAAGGCGACATGGGACGCCATCGATGAGCTGAACAATCTGGCGCAAAAACCGCTGGTCGAGCGCAGCGTCGGCGGTCGAGGGGGTGGCGGCGCCAAATTGTCGGCCGAAGGCGAGCGCGTGCTGCGGCTTTATCAGCGCTTGCAAGCGTTGCAGACCCAACTGCTGGAAACGTCGGAGGAATCCGATGACCTCGCCTTGCTCAGCCGCCTGATGCTACGCACCAGCGCGCGTAATCAGCTACATGGTCAGGTCAGCGGCGTCCGCTCCCAAGGCCGCAACGACATGATCATGTTGCAGCTCGCGGGCGGTTTGTCGATCGAGGCGCAGATCACCCACGACAGCACCTTGCGACTGGGGCTCGAAATCGGCACGGATGTGTTCGCCTTGATTAAGGCCGGCTGGCTGGAGCTACTGACGCCCGACCAATCTGAAACAATCGGACACAATTGCCTCACCGGTAAAATCGAGGAAATTCTCGCCGCCGATGACGGCCCGAGCGAGGTCAAAATCGTCCTCCCCAGCCATCAGATCCTTTGCGCAGTGGTCGACGCGGACGGGCTGCATGCCTTGCAGCTCAAGGCCGGCGGCGCTGTGAAGGTTCAGTTTGCGCCCTCCAATATTCTGCTCGGCACGCCGCTGTAAGCGCCGCTTGCACGAAACACCGAAGCCCGACTCGTCATCTGACCGACACAATAACGTCATCCGAACTGCATAGGGTTTTGCCCTAAACCGCAGGGAGCCCGTGATGACGCTATTAAAAGATAACCAATCCACCGACCTCGAAAACATGGTTGGCCTGACCCGACGCGGGTTCATCAGCGCGGGCGCCCTGTGCGGCGCGGCGATGTTTCTGGGCGGCAACCTGCTCAGCCGCAGCGCCATGGCCGCCAGTGTCAGCGCCGCCAACGGCACGCTGCTCGGCTTCGACAGCATCCCCTCCTCCACCGCCGACAGCATCAGTCTGCCGCCGGGTTATCGCTCCTCGGTCCTGATCAGTTGGGGCCAGCCGCTGCAAACCAACGGCCCGGCGTTTGACCCCAGCGGCAAAGGCACCGCGAAGATGCAGGAACTGCAATTCGGCGACAACAATGACGGCATGAGCCTGTTCACCTTTCCCGGCGACACGCCGGAGACGGCCAGCCGCGCCCTGATGGCGATCAATAACGAATACACCAACTACCGCTACCTCTTCGATCACGGCAAAGACCCGCAGTCTGCCGAAGACGTGCACAAGGCTCAGGCCAGCGAAGGCGTTTCGGTGATTGAGGTCAAGCGCGAAGGTCAGCAGTGGGCGTTCGTGCAAGGCTCCAAATACAACCGGCGCATCCACGGCAACACGCCGATTCACCTGAGCGGCCCGGCTGCCGGCCATGAGTGGTTGAAGACCGCCGCCGACAAGACCGGCAAAAACGTACTCGGGACGTTCCAGAACTGCGCCAATGGCAAGACGCCGTGGGGCACCTACCTGACGTGCGAAGAGAACTTCACCGACTGTTTCGGCAGCAGCGATCCGGCACAGACTTTCGACGCCGCAACCAAACGCTATGGCGTCACGGCTGCCAGCAAGGAAGTGAACTGGCACCTGCACGACCCGCGCTTCGACGTCGCCAAAAACCCCAACGAACCCAATCGCCATGGCTGGGTGGTAGAGATCGACCCGTTCGACCCGAAATCCACGCCAGTCAAACGCACCGCGCTCGGCCGCTTCAAGCATGAAAACGCTGCGCTGACCGAAACCAAAGACGGCCGCGTCGTGGTGTACATGGGCGACGACGAGCGTGGCGAGTTCATCTACAAATTCATCAGCCGCGACAAAGTCGATCACAAGAACCCGAAAGCCAATCGCGACATCCTCGACCACGGCACGCTGTACGTGGCGCACTTCGACGCCGGCGACAGCAACCCCGACCACCCGAAAGGCCAGGGCAAATGGATTGAGCTGAGCCACGGCAAGAACGGTATTGATGCGGCCAGTGGTTTCGCCAATCAGGCTGAAGTGCTGATTCATGCGCGCCTGGCGGCAAGTCGGGTGAAAGCGACGCGCATGGACCGGCCCGAGTGGATCGTCGTCAGTCCCAAGGACGGCCAGGTCTATTGCACGCTGACCAACAACATCAAGCGCGGCGATGACGGGCAGCCGGTCGGCGGGCCGAATCCCCGCGCGAAAAACCAGTACGGGCAGATTCTGCGCTGGCAGGAAACAGGGTCGGACGCAGCAGCGATGGAGTTTGCGTGGGACTTGTTTGTCGTCGCTGGCAACCCGGATGTTCATGCAGGAACGCCCCAAGGGGGATCAAGCAACATCAACCCGCAGAACATGTTCAACAGCCCGGATGGACTGGGTTTCGATGCTGCCGGGCGGCTGTGGATTCTGACGGATGGCGACGCTACCAATGCGGGTGACTTCGCCGGAATGGGCAACAACCAGATGCTGTGCGCTGACCCCGCCAGCGGCGAGATCCGTCGATTTATGGTGGGGCCGGTGGGGTGTGAAGTGACCGGCATCAGCTTCGCGCCCGACCAGAAAGCGCTGTTCGTCGGCATTCAGCACCCCGGCGAAAACGGCGGCTCGACCTTCCCCGAGCACCTGCCGAATGGCAAGCCGAGATCCTCGGTAATGGTGATCACGCGTGAGGATGGCGGCGTGATCGGCGCCTGACGCGAGCGCTTCCCCATCCCGGAAAGGGTGCAATCGGAGGGATGGGGAATCCAGCGAGTCAGAGGCACCGGGTGTAACGCACTGTGTCAGGCGTAACACGCCTGAGTTACCATGACTGGCCCGACGCGGCAGCCTGCTGCGCGCAGGAGTTAGCATGGCCCACCCGTTCGCAACACTTACACCTGACTTGGTGCTGGACGCCGTCGAGAGCATCGGCTTTGTCACCGACGCCCGTATTCTCGCCCTCAACAGCTACGAAAACCGCGTCTACCAGGTTGGCATCGATGAACAGCAGCCATTGATCGCCAAGTTCTATCGGCCTGATCGCTGGACCAACGACGCCATTCTCGAAGAACACAGCTTCACCGCGGAGCTCGCCGACGTCGAAATTCCCGTCGTCGCGCCCCTCGTGCATAACGGCCAAACCCTGTTCGAGCATGCCGGCTTTCGCTTCACGCTCTTCCCCCGTCTTGGCGGCCGCGCGCCAGAGCCCGGCAATCTCGAACAGCTCTACCGCCTCGGCCAGTTGCTGGGGCGTATCCATGCCGTTGGCGCCACGCGTCCATTCCAGCACCGCGAAGCCCTTGGCGTGCAGAACTTCGGCCACAACTCGCTGAACTACCTGCTGGACAACAACGTGATTCCGCGCAGCCTGCTGCCGGCCTATGAGTCCGTTGCCAAGGACCTGCTCAAGCGCGTGGAAGACGTATACGCCGCCACACCCCATCAGAACATCCGCATGCACGGCGATTGCCACCCCGGCAACATGATGACCCGCGACGACATCTTCCACATCGTCGATCTCGACGACTGCCGCATGGGCCCGGCGGTGCAGGATGTCTGGATGATGCTCGCGGGTGATCGTCAGGATTGCCTGAGTCAGTTGTCGGAATTGATGGACGGCTACAACGAGTTTCACGACTTCGATCCCCGTGAGCTGGCGCTCATCGAACCGTTGCGTGCACTGCGCCTGCTGCACTACAGCGCATGGCTGGCGCGTCGTTGGGACGATCCGGCGTTCCCCCACAGCTTTTCCTGGTTCGGCACCGAACGCTATTGGGGCGATCAAGTGCTGGCGCTGCGCGAGCAGTTGTCCGCGCTGAACGAGGAACCGCTGAAGCTGTTCTGAGAACGCGAGAAAACTCTGTAGGAGCGTGGCTTGTCCCGCGAACTGGCGCGAAGCGGCAGCAATCCGGACACTCGATGTACCAGACGAGGCTAAATCGTCCGGTTTACGACTGCTGCGCAGCCGATCGCGGGACAAGCCACGCTCCTACACGTCAGCCACACGTCCCACGCCTGCGCGACGTTCGGTTACCGAAAAAGATAGAACCATCACCACAACAAAAAACTTGCCGAAGGACCACTCATGCAAGCTGCCAACCCGCGTCGCGGGTACATTCTGGGCCTGAGCGCCTACATCATCTGGGGACTGTTTCCGATCTACTTCAAGGTGCTGGCCAGCGTTCCTTCACTGGAAATCATCGTCAATCGGGCGATCTGGTCGGCCATTTCCGGCTCGCTTCTCTTGCTGGTCTGGAAACACCCCGGCTGGTGGCAGGAGCTACGGGATAATCCCAAACGACTTGCCATTCTCGCCTCCAGCGGCACGCTGATCGCCGCCAACTGGCTGATCTACGTCTGGGCCGTGAACAACAACCACATGGTCGAAGCCAGCCTGGGCTACTTCATCAACCCGCTGATCAACGTGATGCTCGGCATGGTGCTGCTGCGTGAAAGACTGCGCCCCTTGCAATGGGTCGCGGTGATGCTGGCGTTGATCGGTGTGCTTCAGCAGGTCTGGCAAGTGGGCAGCCTGCCGTGGGTGTCGCTCGCGCTGGCGTTCACCTTCGGCTTCTACGGCCTGATTCGTAAAAAAGCACCGGTGGCCGCACTGCCTGGCCTCGTGGTGGAGACCTGGATTCTGGTGCCGCTGGCCGTAGGCTGGTTGATGTTCAACCCGCTTGCCCACAGCGCACAGCCGGAATTCTGGACAACATCCGAGGCGCTCTGGCTGGCGGCGGCCGGTCCGGTAACCCTCGTGCCGCTGGTGTGTTTCAACGCTGCAGCGAGGCATCTGCCCTACGCGACACTGGGCTTTCTGCAGTACATCGCGCCGACGCTCGTGCTCGCATTGGCGGTTGTGCTGTACGACGAGCACATGCCTTCGGCCACCTTGGTAACCTTCGCCTTCATCTGGGCCGGGTTGATCATTTACAGCGTCGACGCGTGGCGCTCGCTGCGCAAACGCGCCCAGGCCTGAGCAGGTAAGAGGGACCGCTGCAAGCCCGTCAAAAATCGGGACCTGCAGCGGTTACATCGATGACTCGTCGGTCGGCAGATGCAGTTCCACCATCAGGTCATCCGCCAGGGTTTCCAACCGCTGCTGCAGCACATCCAGTGAAAGGTCCATCGGCAATCCCAACTCGGCATGGGCGCGGAACAGCGTTTCGCTGCTCATGGGCGCGGGTTCGACGCTGGTCACCAAGTGTTCCAGGTTGACGCCTTGCTCGGTCAGCACGCGAGTGACGTCGCGCACGATCCCGGATCGATCATTGCCCACCAGGTCCATGGTGATGGGCCTCCACTGCGGCAAGGATTCCGGAAGGACTTCGGCGAACAGTACACGGATGCCTTTTACCGAGAGCCCTTCCAGCGCGCTGCGCAGGGGCTGATGCGCGTCGACCGGCGCGCTGACCCGCAGGATCCCGGCGAACTGCCCGGCCATGTGTGACATACGGCTTTCCAGCCAATTGCCACCGTGATCGGCAATGCATGCGGCGAGCTGCTCGACCACGCCTGGCTTGTCCGGTGCAGACACCGTGACGATAAGATGATCCACAAACGACTCCTTTTATGTGCAGCAACTGAGGTCTGTTTAATACCACGCCTCAAGGGTTGCGGGGTGGTTGTGGGGAGTATAGGCAGGTCTGCACTGCCCGCAGCGGTGTAAGCGCATCAGGAATTTCTGTGTACGATCCGAATAATTTTCTGGAACAATCTGATCGCTCTTTGAGAACATCCCATGCCGGTGCCTGACCGAATGCCTAAATTCGGTCGATCGCTGCAAATCAAGTCTGGATTTTCACGCCGCGAAGCGTCATGTAGTATCGCCTCGCGCGCACTACATAGATGTCAAATAGCTGAGCAGAGTGAGGCAAGCAATGACTGAACACGTTCAAGTCGGGGGCCTGCGGGTCGCCAATGTCCTGCTGGATTTCGTGAACAACGAAGCCATTCCCGGAACCGGCCTCGACGCCGCTTCATTCTGGGCCGGTGCCGATGCGCTCATCCACGAGCTCGCACCGAAGAACAAAGCCCTGCTCGCCAAACGCGACGAATTCCAGGCGCGTATCGACGCGTGGCATCAGTCCAATGCCGGCAACGCCCACGACGCGTCCGCCTACAAAGCGTTCCTGCTGGAAATCGGCTATCTGCTGCCAGAAGCGGCAGACTTCCAGATCACCACACAAAACGTTGACGAAGAAATTGCCCGCATGGCCGGCCCCCAGTTGGTGGTGCCGGTGATGAACGCACGTTTCGCGCTCAATGCATCGAATGCCCGCTGGGGCTCGCTGTATGACGCGCTGTACGGCACCGACGCCATCAGCGAAGCGGACGGCGCGGAAATAGGCAAAGGCTACAACCGCGTCCGCGGCGACAAAGTCATCGCCTTCGCCCGCGCCTTTCTGGACGAAGCCGCCCCACTCGCGGCGGGCTCCCACGTTGACTCCACCGGCTACAAGCTGGTCGATGGCATGCTGATCGTCAGCCTCAAGGGCGGCAGCAACACCGGCCTGCACGACGATGCTCAGCTGATCGGCTTCCAGGGCGACGCGTCGGCGCCGACCGCGCTGCTGTTCAAGCACAACGGTCTGCACTTCGAACTCCAGATCGACGCCACGAGCCCGGTCGGCCAGACCGACCCGGCCGGTGTCAAAGACGTGCTGATGGAAGCGGCGCTGACCACCATCATGGATTGCGAAGACTCCATCGCTGCCGTCGACGCCGACGACAAGGTCGTGGTGTACCGCAACTGGCTGGGGCTGATGAAGGGCGATCTGTCCGAAGAAGTCGCCAAAGGCGGTACTAGCTTCACCCGTACCATGAACCCCGACCGCGTTTACACCTCGCCCACCGGCGAACCCGTCACGCTGCATGGCCGCTCGCTTCTGTTCGTGCGCAACGTCGGTCACCTGATGACCATCGATGCGATCCTCGACAATCAGGGCAACGAAGTGCCGGAAGGCATTCTTGATGGCCTGCTGACCAGCCTCGCGGCGATTCACAACCTCAAGGGCAATACATCCCGCGCCAACAGCCGCACGGGCTCGGTGTACATCGTCAAACCAAAGATGCACGGCCCTGAGGAAGTGGCGTTCACCAACGAGTTGTTCGGGCGTATAGAGGCGGTGCTGAACCTGCCGCGCAACACGCTGAAAGTCGGGATCATGGACGAAGAGCGTCGCACCACGATCAACCTCAAGGCCTGCATTCAGGCGGCGAGCGAGCGTGTGGTGTTCATCAACACAGGCTTCCTGGACCGCACCGGTGACGAGATTCACACGTCGATGGAAGCCGGCCCTGTCGTACGCAAGGCGCAGATGAAGGCGGAAAAGTGGATCGGCGCGTATGAAAATTCAAACGTCGATATCGGCTTGAAATGCGGCCTGCAAGGGCGCGCGCAGATCGGCAAGGGCATGTGGGCGATGCCTGACTTGATGGCCGCGATGCTTGAACAGAAAATCGCCCATCCACTGGCCGGCGCCAATACCGCGTGGGTTCCCTCGCCCACTGCCGCTGCACTGCACGCGTTGCATTACCACAAGGTCGATGTGTTCGCGCGTCAGGCCGAGCTTGCCCGGCGCGCGCCGGCCTCTGTCGACGATATTCTGGCCATTCCATTGGCGCCGAACACTGACTGGACGGCCGAGGAGATCCAGAACGAACTGGATAATAACTCCCAGGGCATTCTCGGTTATGTGGTGCGCTGGATCGATCAGGGCGTTGGCTGCTCGAAGGTGCCGGACATCAACGACATCGGCCTGATGGAGGACCGTGCCACGCTGCGCATTTCCAGCCAGCACATCGCCAACTGGCTACGCCACGGCGTGGTCAGCGAGCAGCAGGTAATGGAAAGTCTGAAGCGCATGGCACCGGTGGTGGACCGTCAGAACGCAGGTGATGCGCTGTATCGCCCCCTGGCACCGGATTTCGACAGCAACATCGCGTTTCAGGCAGCGGTTGAACTGGTGATCGAAGGCACACGGCAGCCGAACGGTTACACCGAGCCGGTGCTGCACCGTCGCCGTCGGGAGTTCAAGGCAAAACACGGGGCTTAATCAGCGCCCAGACAAAAGGCGGTGTCCACGCAAATGGACACCGCCTTTTTTATTGCCGCAACGCAGTCCAGAGACGGCGTTATCAGGCCATTTCCAGCTCCCGCTTCACCAGTCGCAACAGCTGCTTGGTATTGATCGGCTTGAGCAGGAAATCCACCACGCTCAGGTGCATGGCGTCGATGGCGTCACGTACGTTGGCGTCGCCAGACACGATAATGATCGGCAACTCCGCACGGTCCGATTCGCGCACCCTTCGAATCAGGTCCAGCCCGTCGCACGGCGCCATGCGCAGATCGGTGATCAGCAGCGCAATGGAGGGCCGGGTCTGCAGCAAGTGCATGGCGCTGGTGCCGCCGGCGGCGGTGATGCAGCTGATGTCATTGAGACTGAGAATTTCGGCCAGAACTTCCCGAGCATCCTTGTCGTCATCGACGATCAACACCCGATGTGGCGATTGGGACGCAGGCGCGAGCATTACCTCATTGAGGGCTTCGCGCTCTTCATCACTCAAAATACTGTGATCGAACATACCCGTCTCATCTTCCTGTCGACTCCAATTCTGACAGCGCAAGCGATTGATACGCTGCACATCCTGTCGGCTTCATGCCGGCCCTGGGGCCTCGCGCTAACTGCATCGCTGCGGTTGTACACCTTGGTTCGATGCGAGCCAATGCCTTTGCAGTCACCTAAGACTTACGTCCAATGGGCACTGCCCGATAAGCGGTCGACCATGGGGTCAATAAAAACAAGCGGTATCGGTCATGAGCAAAGCGGACGCTTTTACCCAGGCAGGCAAAACAGCCGTTCTGCAGAACATCCACGGCACGATGCAGTTCCTGCAAAAATTCCCGCCGTTCAACCAGATGGAAAATGCCCATCTGGCCTACCTTGTGGAACAGTGTCACCTGCGTTTCTACGCTACAGACGAGAGCATCATCAAGCCTAGCGATGGGCCAGTAGAACATTTTTACATCGTCAAGCAAGGCCGCGTCGTGGGTGAGCGCCCCCATTCCGCAAAACGCGGCACCGAGACCACGTTCGAAATAACCACGGGCGAGTGCTTTCCCCTCGCGGCACTACTCGGCGAACGCGCCACACGAACCGAGCATCTGGCGGCCGAAGACACTTTCTGTCTGCAGCTCAACAAGCAAGCCTTCATCAAGCTGTTTGCGCTCTCAAATGAGTTCCGCGACTTCGCCCTGCGCGGCGTCAGCAGCCTGCTCGATCAGGTCAATCAGCAAGTAAAGCAGAAGGCGGTGGAAACACTCGGCACCCAATACTCACTGAATACGCGACTGGGTGAACTGGCGATGCGTCACCCGGTGACGTGCTCCCCCGACACGCCGCTGCGTGAGGCCGTGCGGCAGATGGACGAGCAGCAAGTCGGCAGTATCGTGATCGTGGACGAGGCCAAAGCGCCGCTGGGTATTTTCACGCTGCGCGATCTGCGCCAGGTCGTCGCCAACATCGACGCCGACTTCGGCGAGCCCATCGAACGCAGCATGATTCAGGCGCCGTTCTACCTGAGCCCGGACGCCAGCGCCTTCGATGCGGCCATTGCCATGACCCAGCGCCATATCGCCCACGTCTGTCTGGTGAAAGATCAGCGCTTGTGTGGCGTGGTCTCCGAGCGCGACCTGTTCTCCCTGCAGCGCGTGGATCTGGTGCATCTGGCGCGCACCATCCGCAGCGCGCCGCGCATCGATTCGCTGGCCAATCTGCGCGGCGACATCGTTCAACTGGTGGACCGAATGCTCGCCCACGGCGCCTCGTCCACCCAGATCACCCAGATCATCACGCTGCTCAACGATCACATGGTCTGCCGCGTCATCGAGCTGACGCTCGAAGAAAAAGGCGATCCTGGCATCGCTTTCAGCTGGCTGTGTTTCGGCAGCGAGGGCCGGCGCGAGCAGACGCTGTACACCGATCAGGACAACGGCATTCTGTTCGAAGCCAGGGATGCCGCCGAGGCCGCTGAGATTCGCGGCCGGTTGTTGCCCATCGCCGAGCGGATCAATCAAAGCCTGGCGGTGTGCGGATTCGCGCTGTGCAAGGGCGGGATTATGGCGAGCAATCCCCAGCTGTGCCTGTCGCGTATCGAGTGGGCGCGGCGCTTCGGCTCGTTCATTCGCGAAGCCACACCGGAGAACCTGCTGTCGTCTTCCATCTATTTCGATCTGCGCGTGGTCTGGGGCGATGAAAGCGGCGGCGATCAATTGCGTCAGAGCATTCTTGCGCAGGTCGCAGACAACGCCTTGTTCCAGCGCATGATGGCCGACAACGCCCTGCGTCAACGCCCACCGGTGGGCCGCTTCAAGGATTTCGTGGTCGCCCGAAAAGGCAGCGAGAAGGACACACTGGACCTTAAAACCCAAGGCCTGACGCCGTTCGTCGACGGAGCGCGCGTGCTCGCGCTGGCCAATGGCGTCGAGGCGAGCAACACGCTGGACAGGCTGCGTCAGCTGGTCGCCAAAGAGGTGATCGACCCGCTGGACGGTGCGGCCTATGAAGAGGCTTATCACTTCATCCAGCAAACCCGTATGCAACAGCATCAGCAGCAGAACCGGCAAAACCTGCCCTACTCCAATCGCATCGACCCGGATGTGCTCAATCATCTGGACCGGCGCATCCTGCGTGAGTCGTTCCGGCAGGCGCAGCGGCTGCAGACCAGCCTCACCGTGCGCTACCAACTGTAAGCGACTGATCATGAATTTGTTCCGCTGGCTCAAGCCCCCCAAACGCGCCGTCGCCCCTGAGCTGACACCTGAACAGCAACAGCGCCTGCGCGCCTTGCCCGGCCCGGGCGTCCTGGATCAAAAGACACTGCGCCAGCAACGGTGGGTCGTGGTCGATCTTGAGACCAGCGGGCTGAATCTGCAGCGGGACGACGTGCTGTCGATTGGCGCCGTGGTCATCGAAGATGGCGCGATCGATCTGGGGCAGCAGTTCGAGCGCACGCTGATGCGCACCGATCACAAACTCGGCCCGAGCGTATTGATTCACGGGCTGGGGCCCACCGCAATTGCGGCAGGCAGCGAGCCGGTGGAAGCGCTGCTGGATTTCATGGCATTCGTGGGTGACAGCCCGCTGCTGGCGTTCCATGCGGCGTTCGACGAGCACATGCTGGGGCGTGCATTAAAGGAAAGCCTGGGCTATCGCCTGCTGCACCCCTTCATCGATGTCGCTCACATCGCGCCCTTCATTTGCCCGAACGCGAATTTGCGTCAGGCAGGCCTGGACGACTGGACGCGGCTCTTCGGGCTTCACGCCGAAGAGCGTCATCACGCCAGCGCCGATGCCCTGGTGACCGCCGAACTCGCGATGATTCTGTTCAGCCACGCCAGAAGACAGGGGATCGAAACCCCTACACAGCTTGAGCAAGGCGTGGCGAAATGGCGACGGCAGCAACAATCGCATTCGTTTTAGCGTTCATCCTCTGGGCCTGCCTCTGGATCCCGCCGCGCCTTACAAATCTAATGGTTGATTCTTACGTCAACCGTTCGGCTTGTTCCTACAAGGACCAATTGCCAGCATTGGGCGGCTCTGACACAATCGCGAACAATTCTCGTTAGCCCCTTTGTTCTCCTCGGTGCGCTTGTGTCGTCACTTCAAAGTCCCCAGCAGCAGCTCGTCGGAACGCTCTATCGCGACCATCGCGGCTGGCTGCTGGGCTGGCTCCGACGCAATGTCGCTTGCCCCCACCGCGCCGAAGACCTCAGTCAAGACACGTTCATCCGCTTGCTCGGCCGCGAGCAATTGCTTGAACCCCGCGAACCCCGGGCCTTTCTGGTTTCGATCGCGAAAGGCTTGCTGTTCGACCACTTCCGTCGTGCCGCGCTGGAACAGGCGTATCTGGACGAGCTGATGCTGATTCCCGAGGGCGAACAACCTTCCTTGGAAGAGCAGCAGCTGATTCTCGAAGACCTCAAAGCCATCGACCGTCTGCTGGGCAAGCTGTCCAGCAAGGCGCGCGCCGCCTTTCTGTACAACCGCCTGGACGGCATGCCCCACGCGGAGATCGCCTTAAAGCTCGGCGTCTCGGTACCCCGTGTGCGTCAGTACCTGGCGCAGGGCTTACGCCAGTGCTACATCGCACTCTATGGCGAACCAACATGAGCCGTATTTCTACCCGACCTGTTTCATCCCACGTGCTGGACGCCGCCATCGCCTGGCAACTGTGCCTGGATTGCGGCCGGGGCAGCGAAGCCGAGCGTGAAGAGTTCGCCAAGTGGTACGCCGCCAGCGACGAGCACGCCCGGGCCTGGATGCAGTTGGGCATGGTCGATCAACGTTTTGCCGGGACCACCGGCCCGGCACGTTCGGCGCTTTTGGGGTCCCGTGACGGGATGGGCTCGCGTTTGCGCAAGCTGGGACGCGGGTTTGCAGGGGTGGCGCTGGCGCTGGGATTGACGCTGTTTCTGGGTGATCGCCTGCTGCCGGTGGATTACTGGCTGGCGGATCTGCGCACCGCCACCGGCGAGCAGCGCACGATTCGCTTGTCGGATAACACCCTGATCCGCCTCAACACCCACAGTGCACTGGACGTGCGGTTCGATGACAAACAGCGGCGGGTCGTGCTTCAAGAAGGCGAGATCTTCGTGGAGACCGGGAGCCACAACGACGCGCGTCCGTTCATCGTCGAGACGCCTGAGGGGCAGATGCGTGCACTGGGCACGCAGTTCCTGGTCAAGCGGCAGGCCGACGGCACGCTGTTGAGCGTGCTGCAATCAGCCGTCGCCGTGCACCCGCAGGCTTCGAATCATGAAAAGGTGCTGAACGAGGGGCAGCAGATGTTGATTCATCGCAACAGCCTCGGGCCCATGCTCGCCCTGACGCCCGGCACCGGCGCCTGGATGCGCGGCATGCTGGTGGTCGATAACGCTCGTCTGGCAGATGTCGTTGCGGAGCTTGCCCGCTATCGTCCGGGCCATCTCGGCGTTGCGAAAGACGTTGCAGACCTGCGTATCACCGGCAGCTTTCCGTTGACCAATACCGACCTGGCGCTCAAGGCTCTGACGCCCACGCTGCCCGTGCAGATCGAAGCACGTACGCCGTGGTGGGTGACGGTGGTCGGCAGCGGGAAGAAGCCGGCAGCTGCGCTTTAATTCGGGGTCTCTTGGGCAGGCTTGGGGCATCTGGATAACCGCAACCCTGTGGGAGTGAGCTTGCTCGCGAAGGGGCCGGTACATCCACTGGATCACCAGGGCTGAGAATTGTCTCCGCGAGCAAGCTCGCTCCCACAGGGCCTTCGTACGCCTACTGAATGAACTCACAGATTATTTTCGCCCGGCCCTATCACTTTTCAGATCTCGTTCGGCACATAGGCATTGAGAACCATTTCCATCGAGGTGCCGTTCATGTCCCGCACGCTTCACACCCTTCTGCGACCGAGCCTACTGGCTATCGCCGTCGCCATTGCCGCGCCGCTGCTCAGTGCGCCGCTGATGGCCGCTTCCCAGACTTCCAGCGTCCGTACCTACGATCTGCCGGCCGCGCCGCTGTCCACGACGCTGACGCAGATTGCCAGTCAGGCGGGCCTGGCCCTGTCGCTGGATCCGGCACTGGCAGCGGGGCGCACGTCGGCGCCGGTTCAGGGGCAGTTCGACGCGTCTGGGGCGATGGGCCAGGCGCTGCGCGGCACTGGCTTGCAACTGAACCTGACGACGGCAGGGACCTACACGCTGGTGGCTGCGCCTGAAGGCGCGATGGCATTGCCGGCCACCAGCATTCAAGGCAGTCAGGAAAGCTTCGAAAGCGCGTGGGGCCCGGCGCAGGGATACGCCGCGAGTCGCACCGCAGCCGGCACCAAAACCGACACCGCGCTGGTTGAGGCACCGCGCTCGATCTCGGTCGCGACCCGGCAGCAGATGCAGGATCGGGCGGTGCAGAACATCGACGACGCCGTTCGCTACATGCCGGGCGTGGTTGCCAGCAGTTACGGCAGCGACAGCCGGTCCGAATGGCTGAAAGTCCGCGGCTTTGAACCCACCCAATTCCTCGACGGCCTGCCACTGCCGAAAGGGGCATACGTGATGCCGAAAATGGAGACCTGGGATCTGGAGCACGTTGCCCTCCTGCGTGGCCCGGCGTCTTCGGTTTATGGTCAGACCCCGCCAGGCGGCATGCTTGATATGGTCAGTCGTCGCCCCGAAGCCGACGCCAGCCACGAGGTGCAGGTTCAGGTCGGCACTTACAACCGCAAGCAGATCAGCTTCGACAGCACCGGCAAGATCGACGATGCCGACAATTTCGAGTACCGCGTCAGCGGCGTCGTGCGTGACAGCGGCACCTCGGTGGACCACATCGATGACAAGCGCTACAACCTCGCGCCGAGCCTGACCTGGAACATCGACCCGGACACCAAACTGACCTTTCTCAGCCAGTTCAATCGTGACGATACCGGGATCACCAGCCAGTTCCTGCCGATTCAGGGCACCAAATACCCATCGGCCGTGGGCCGCGTGAAATATCACGAAAACCTGGGCGATCCGGACTGGGAGTTTTACGACAAGACTTACTACGCGCTTGGCTATGCCTTCGAGCATCGTCTCAACGACGTCTGGCAGTTCAAGCAGAACGTCCGCTATACCAAAAGCGACCTGTCCTTTCAGGGAATCACGGCAGGCGGCTATTTCGGCTCGGTGTCAGACGATGGCACCGTTGCTCGCGGCGCCAACGTCGTCAACGAGGACATTTCCCAGTTCGCGCTGGACAACAACCTGCAAGCCGACTTCGACACGGGCGAACTCAAGCACACCCTGTTGCTCGGGCTCGACTATCAGCGACTGAATCACAACTACAAATGGCAGTACGGCAACGCGCCGACCAGCAACATCGCCAAGCCGATTTACGGGCAGGACTTCAGCAACATCGATTACACCGCGTATCAGGATTACAACCAGAAAACCCGGGGCGTCGGCGTTTATATTCAGGACCAACTGGCCCTGGATAACTGGCGTCTGACCCTGGGCGGGCGCCAGGATCTGCTCAAGACCGAATCGAAGTTCTACAACAGCGATCAGTCCGACGACCGCACCGACAGCGCGTTCACCGGCAACGCCGCGCTCAGCTACGTCTTCGACTCCGGATTCACGCCTTACATTTCCTACGCCGAGTCGTTCCAGGCAGAGCAAGGCGGCGCCAACGGCGTGGCATTCCAGCCGGGGACGGGCAAGCAGTACGAAGTGGGCCTCAAATACCAGCCGCCTGGCAGCAACATCCTCTTCACCGCCGCGGCCTATGACCTGACCCGTCGTGACATCGTGCTCAGCGACATCCTGGGCGTGCAGCGACCCTTGGGCGAAGCGAAGGTGCGCGGCTTCGAGCTGGAAGCGGTGGGCAATGTCACGGACAACCTGAAAGTGACGGCGT
Organism: Pseudomonas sp. W5-36; assembly: GCF_046540455.1. Classification (NCBI taxonomy): domain Bacteria; kingdom Pseudomonadati; phylum Pseudomonadota; class Gammaproteobacteria; order Pseudomonadales; family Pseudomonadaceae; genus Pseudomonas; species Pseudomonas sp. W5-36. The sequence continues at coordinate 125,600 of NZ_JAXCIQ010000014.1, forward strand.
CCTATACCTACGCCAACAGCAAGATGACCAAAGTCACCGACCCGCTGGACAAGAATCGTCCACTGCCACTCACGCCCGAAAACCAAGCGGCGATCTGGGGTGATTACACTTGGCACAACGGGGTGCTCGACGGTTTCGGCCTGGGCTTTGGCGCACGGTACATTGGCGAGACCGACAATATTGCGATCGGCAGTTACGGCTTTGTCGCCGATTCCAACTACGGGCACAGCAATGCCTACACCGTCTACGACGCTGCCGTGCATTACGACCTCGGCCGCATGAACAACACCCTCAAGGGCGTGAGCGTGTCGGTCAATGCCAACAACGTCTTTGACAAGGAATACATTTCCACCTGCGACGGCTTCTATTGCTACTACGGCGACCGTCGTACCGTGCTCGCGAGCGTAGACTACAAATGGTAATCGTTTAAACTCTCATTACCCGAAACAAGGGCCGCTCCCACACAGCGGCCTTTGTCGCTTTCGCTGACTCCGGATTTCCACATGAAAAGCCAAACCATTCGCCGCTGGTCTTTCATCCACACGTGGACCAGCCTGATCTGCACGGCATTCCTGCTGATGCTGGCAGTCACTGGCTTGCCGCTGATCTTCAGTCACGAGATCGCTCACCTGACGGGCGATGCACCGGAATTCAAGGAAATGCCCGCCGGCACGCCGCATCTGGACCTAGAGCAACTGGTTCGCTCAGCCGAGGCCCATCGCCCCGGCGACGTGATGCAGTATTTCGGCTGGGATGATGATGACCCCAACGGCGTCTACGCCATCATGGGTAAAACCGCCGGCGGCGACCCCAATGAATCCCACAGTTTCATGCTCGACGCCCGCACCGGCGAAGCGATGGAAACGCCGAGCGCCAACGGCGGTTTCATGATGATCATGCTGCGTCTGCACGTGGACATGTACGCGGGGTTGCCGGGCAAGCTGTTGCTGGCGTTCATGGGCCTTCTGTTTGTCATGGCGATCATTTCCGGCGTCGTGCTGTACGCACCCTTTATGCGTCGGCTGGATTTCGCCACGGTGCGGCCGAATAAATCCACGCGGGTACGTTGGCTTGATCTGCACAACCTGATCGGCGTCGTCACGCTGACCTGGGCCATGGTCGTGGGCCTGACCGGTGTGCTCAACGCCTGCGCCGATTTAGTGATCGCCCAGTGGCGCACCGACGCGCTGATGACCATGATCGCGCCCTACAAGGACGCCCCACCCCTGGCCGAACGCGCACCGGCAACGCGATTGATCGACATCTCCAAAGCCACTGTCCCCGGCGCCGAGCCGAGCTTCATTGCCTTTCCCGGCTCGCGTTTTTCCAGCGAGCATCACTACGCCGTGTTCATGAAAGGCGACACGCACCTGACGTCTCACCTGCTCACTCCCGTACTGATTGACGCCCAGGACTTGCACGTGACCGCGACGCTGGGGCGCCCGTGGTACATGGACGCCCTGCTGCTGTCGCAACCGCTGCACTTCGGCGACTACGGCGGCATGCCGATGAAAATCCTCTGGGCCGCGCTGGACGTCTTGACCATCATCGTCCTCGGCAGTGGCTTGTACCTGTGGTGGGTCCGTCGTCGCGCCACAGTCGCTGCGGCAAAAGCAGTCGCCGTAGAGGCGGAAGTGGCATGACCCGACACAAAAAGCACCCCGCGTTCTGGAAGACCTTCGGCACGCCCGGCTGGATCGCCCTGCTGACCGCAGTCGGCCTGTTCGCCGCGCTGCTGGGCGACGGTGCGTGGGATGTACTCGCCTGGGTCGGCATGGCCATTCCGACCTGGTACAGCTGCAAAGGATTGATGGCGCGCAAGCGGGTTTGATTCACCGAAGCCCCGCTTTTACAAGATTTACATCGAACCGTTCCCAATGAACCGGTTTGCTCTGACGATGGCAGGGGCGCGCGCATCCGCAGTAAAACATCGCATCCTGCCTGGCCTCCCTTGGTTATAAGTCGAACAAGTCCGTAAGAAACTTCCCTCGCAACAACACTAAGCGTCCTACACGCTCCGACTCCCAGGCTGGCCTCCCCTGCGAGTCACCCTCCCGATAATCGATATTCCGCCCTGGCAGGGCATCCACACTATCCATCGGGAAGACCCACAATGGCGCTCGACGCATTTTTGAAGATTGAAGGCATTGCTGGCGAAGCACTGGATGAGCAGTGCAAAGACTGGATTGAAATCACCGGGTATTCGTTCGGCACCTACCAGAGCGCGTCCGTTACAGCCAGCACGGCTGGCGGCGCGACTTCCGGGCGCACCACGCTCAGCAACCTGACGCTGACCAAGATGCTCGACAAGTCGAGCTGCAAACTGATGGCAGCCAACTGCGCCGGAGAGCACTTCAAGGAAGTGAAGCTTTCCGTACACCGTGCAGGGGGCGACAAAATGAAGTTCTACGAAATCATTCTCGAAGAAGTGATCATTGCCGAATACAACCAACTCGCCAACGACGGCATTCCCACCGAACTCATCCAGCTCAACTACGGCCGTATCCGCTCGACCTACACCCTGCAAAAAAGAAACGACGGGAGCGCGGCCGGCAGCGTAACGGGCGGATGGGACAGGATCGGCAATAAGCAATATTGTTGAGCGAGGGATATGTCATGGACTTCGAACGTACCCAACATGTCGGCCATTACGGTGTCGTGTTTACGCTTATTCACTTCACCGTGCAGCCGGACGATGCCGCATCGTTGAGAACGATCAACCTACCGGAAATAACCAGGAGTCATTTTGAGGTCACCCGGTTGATTGAGGAAACCTACGAGCGAATGCTTGCACAGGGGCGGCCTTGCCGGATGGTGCTTGCGGTGTCACAACCAGTGAGCCGGAACTCAGCAGACCTGCTTAATGATCAGAGGGCTACGATAGGAACCCTAGTTGGCTCCATCGGAGGAAAACTTGCGTCACCGTTAGGGAGCATCGCGGAAAAGATCGCTGGAACAACATCCGCTTCGGCGATCAAAAACAGATTGCCGACCTTTCATTCAGGAGACGTCATCGTCAGTATTGATGCCCAAGTGTCAGGTGGCATCGGTCCTCAACGCTCGTCAGCATCGTTAATCCTGAAAGTGAACGGCGGCCGCTGATGGGAACTGGTCTGTCCCTGGCAATTATGTGTTTTGTGATCTGGGGTATACGTCGAATCACCGTACCAAGACTCTATCAATGCTTGACTGGCTTGGCGTTGATAGTCTTCTACTTCAAGTACGTCATCTCATGGATTGTTGCCATGGAAGAAGTGCGAGATGCTTACTTCCTGGATTACGAAACACTGTTATTTGGCATTTTCTATCTCGGAGTAGACCTAGTGATCTATAGCTGGTGGCGTGACGACGAGCCAAAGTAGCGAACCGCATTGCCTCACCAGACGACTGGCTTGCCCCCCGCTCCTCAAGCGAGGGACAAGCATTTTCCGCCATTCCAGTCATCATACGACCGTCGGCAATTTACAAAGCCAGCCAGCCTGCGTTCTGCCCCCTCAATTCACGGCCCCCTAGGCACTCGATCGCCAAAAACCCAGCCCCGCCGGTGACAATCCAGTTACATATAGAAATACAATGGCAATTTATGGGTATTCCCATTGACAACAAAACGTGCTTTTGACTAAATCGAGTCATACGACGACGTATAACGATCGCCGCCTAATAAAAACAATACCCAGAGTGGACTCGATGAAAATCAAAGGCATCCGTTGGTGGATGGTCGCGCTGATAACCGGCGGCCTGATCGTCAACTATCTCGCGCGCAATACCCTCTCCGTCGCCGCTCCCACCATGATGAGCGAGCTGAACATCTCCACCGAACAGTACTCGCACGTCGTCATCGCGTGGCAGATGGGCTATGCCTTCATGCAGCCGGTTGCCGGTTACGTGATCGACGCCATCGGCACCAAGATCGGTTTTGCAGTGTTCGCCATCGCCTGGTCTGTGGCGTGCGCATCGGCGGCTATGGCCACCGGCTGGCAGAGTCTGGCGTTCCTGCGCAGCTTGTTGGGCATCACTGAAGCGGCGGGGTTTCCTGCAGCGATCAAAGCAACCACCGAATGGTTTCCGGCCAAAGAGCGCTCGGTTGCCATCGGCTGGTTCAACATCGGTTCGTCGATCGGTGCCTTGCTGGCCCCTCCCCTCGTGGTCTGGGCGATTCTGCACAGCGGCTGGCAGATCGCGTTCATCATCGTCGGCGGGCTGGGCCTGCTGTGGAGCGCGGGCTGGTTATTCTTCTACAAACACCCGCGCAATCAGCGTCTGCTGGGTGACGAGGAGCGCGATTATATTCTTGCCGGTCAGGAGTCCCACCTGAAGGACGCGCCGACCAAGCACGCCAGCTGGAAGAAGATCGTCGGCACCCGCAATTTCTACGCAATCGCGTCAGCCCGCATGCTGTCAGAGCCGGCCTGGCAGACGTTCAACGCCTGGATTCCGCTGTACCTGATGACCGAGCGTCACATGAACATCAAGGAAATCGCGATGTTTGCCTGGCTGCCGTTTCTCGCAGCTGACATCGGCTGCGTGCTGGGCGGTTACCTGAGCCCGTTTTTCTACAAGCATTTCAACGTGTCCCTGCTCACGTCGCGCAAGATGGTGATGGTGCTGGGCTCGCTGTGCATGATCGGCCCTGGCTGCATCGGTCTGGTGGACAGCCCTTATGTCGCCATCGCGCTGCTGTGCGCCGGAGGTTTCGCGCACCAGACGCTGTCGGGCGCCCTGTACGCAATCACGTCGGACTCCTTCGGCAAGAACGAAGTGGGTACGGCAACAGGCCTCGGTGGCATGTTCGGGTTTCTCGGCGCGGCGTTGTTCACGCTGGTGCTCGGGATCATGGTGACTAAAGTCGGCTACAGCCCGCTGTTTGTGGCGCTGGCCGCCTTCGATCTTATCGCCGCCACAATCATCTGGTTTGTCGCCAAGCCGCTGCTGACCGGCACACCTGCGGCGCAATCCGGCAGATCATCGGCTGATTCGGCCGATGGGGTCCCGACGGTCTGACATCAATGTCCGGGCCGTCGCAAATCGGCCCGGCATTGCTTCAGGATATTGCGCAGCGTCCTGGCCCTGACTAGTCTGGAGGCCCAGGCCGATCAGAGGAATGTCCATGTCTGCGCCCAGCATGACGCTGTATTACAACGCCGCTTCGCCCTTCGCTCGCAAGGTGCTGATCTTGCTTCATGAGACCGGACAGGCGAGCCGGGTCAGTCTCAAGGCCGTTGCCCTCACCCCCGTGAGCCCCGACGTTGAACTCTGCCGCGGCAATCCGTGCGGAAAAATTCCGGCGCTGTGCCTGGCCGACGACAACGTGATCCATGACAGCCGGGTGATTCTCGAATACCTGGATCAACAGCATGTCGGCAACCCCCTCATTCCCAAGGAAGGCTCGGCGCGCTGGCGGCGATTGACGCTTGCCTCACTGGCCGATGCCCTGCTGGACGCTGCACTGCTCATCCGCTACGAGACCTTTCTGCGGCCCGAGGAAAAACATTGGTCGGAATGGCTCGACGCCCAGCAGCAGAAAATCGATCGCACGCTGGCCTATTTCGAAGCCGAAGCCGTCACCGAATTGAGTACGCATTTCGACGTAGCGTCGATCAGCGTGGCATGCGCGGTGGGCTATCTGGATTTCCGCCAGCCCAATCTGGGCTGGCGCAGCAGCTACCCACGATTGGCGAACTGGTATTACGAAGTCAGTCAGCGGCCATCGATGGTAGAGACTCAGCCGCCTGTGTAGAAATCGTTCACGCAACAATGAGTAGGTTTTAGATAAACGCTAACCTGCAAGTAGGTGGGCGCAAAAATCGCATACTAAAAGGCCGGATAACTCCGGCCTTTTTGCTTCGTCTTTAGCAGCGTTTCGCGGCTTTCAACAATGCATTACAGTTCTGCGGCTGCGCTGCTTCCTTCTGCGTCTGGGCAGACTGAACGGTGCCCTGTACAGGACCCGAGCAAATAGCATCCGAGTTCACTACGACTACAGAGGTAAAGTAACAATTGTAAATTCCCTTATCGCTCTTTACCTGAAAACGCACCGACTCCAAGGAAGCCGATTTTGACAAAATAGTGATTTTGTCGCTGCTGGTGTTCAGGGCGAAGGCGGCCTTTTCCTGCAAGTCCGAGTCACTCTGCGTACGTTGCGCAATGGAGCCACAACCAGAAATGCTGACGGCAACGACAGCGGTGATTACAAGTTTTTCAAACGTGATGCACTTCATGCTTTAGGGTCCATTCCATTAGTTTGCGTGTAATACAGGCCAGCGCTACCAGCCGACCGCCATCATGACATTTTTAAGCGTCGCGACTCGGCGTTTTGGCCTCTGAGTGAGTGAAGACCTCGGTTCCCCATAATGCTCAAGGTGGCCGGCGCGACGTCGTAGCGCTTCATCTTGTTTCGTTCAGTCGTGACTTATTCCAATAAGTAGGCCATCAAATCGGATCATATGCCGCATGCCTGAAGCGTCCCGCGCAATCGCTCGGGGACGCAATCAAAACGGCCATCAGCACTCAGGTTTATCGGCCGTATAACGACGCGCCGGATTCACCGCCGCGCCGAATTCACGCAGGGCCTTGGCGCCGATCAGCAACGGATAGTTAAAGTGGCTGCGGTCGACGAGGTTGACCTCCACGGTGCGTTTCACGTTGCCCAGGCACAGCTCAAGATCGACAACCGGGCGCTTGGTGGGATCGGCCGGCTCTTCGTCATCGTCGCCTTCGGAACGGCCCTTGATCCGGCTGATGCGCGACACCTTGTGCTCGTAGACTTTGCTGTCGGCGTCCTTGGTCGCCAGACGGAAACGCACCCAGTCATCGCCATCGCGCTTGAACAGTTCGATGTCCTTGGCCGACAGCGATGCGGTCAACGCGCCGGTGTCCATCTTGGCTTTGAATGTCTCGCCGATCTCCGAGACCTGAATGTATTCGTAACGACCGTACAACGTCGGTTCGGCAGCCATGACAGGCAACGCCAGCAAAGACATAAGCGCCAGAAGGGATTTCACGGATCTGATTCCTCGTGATGAATGGGCGGGGCGTGTGCCCGGTTTAGACCGTCACTCTGCCGATGGTTCGCGGCAGGCTTCGCGCTCAGGGCCAAGCGAGCCAAGCATAGGGAGCCTACTGACAAAGGCGTGAAACATTCGTCGGTATCGCCAGGGTTTTGCGCCAACTGCCCGGCCTGCTTATCATTGCGCGCCACCCTGTCGACCGCGAGTGCCTTATGCGTCACCTGCTCACCGGAATTGCCGTCACGCTGCTGCTTCTGCTCAATACGCTGGTGCTGATCGGCCCACTGATGGTCTTTGCGCTGCTCAAGTTGGTGTTCCAGAGCGAGATGCGCGACAACTGCTCGGTGGCAGTGATGTGGATCGCCGAGACCTGGTGTGAAATCAACAAGCTGATTTTCAAAATCTGCCTGCCAACCCAGTGGGAAATCCGCGGCGACGAAGGCCTGCGTGGCGATACCTCCTACCTGGTCATCGGTAACCATCAGTCGTGGGTAGACATCCCGGCGCTGGTGCAGGCGTTGAATCGACGTACACCCTTCTTCAAATTCTTCCTAAAGAAAGAACTGATCTGGGTGCCGTTTTTGGGGCTGGCATGGTGGGCACTCGATTACCCGTTCATGAAGCGCTACACGAAGGCGTTTCTGGCCAGGCATCCCGAGCTCAAGGGCAAGGATCTGGAAATCACCCGCGAGGCATGCGAGCTGTTCAAACGTCAGCCCGTGACCGTGGTGAATTACCTGGAAGGCACACGCGTCACCCCGGCCAAGAAAGCCCAACAGGCTTCGCCCTATCGTTACTTGCTCAAGCCCAAGGCAGGCGGCGTCGCCTTTGTACTGGCGGCGATGGGTGAGCAACTGGACGCGGTGCTCGACGTGACGGTCGTTTATCCAAGCGAGCGCATCCCGGGGTTCTGGGACTTGCTATCAGGACGAGTGCCGCGGGTGATCGTCGACATCAAGACCCGCGAACTCGACCCTGCGCTGTGGCAGGGCGATTACGAGAATGACCCGGTGTTCCGCGTGTATGTGCAGGACTGGGTCAACCGGCTGTGGCAAGAGAAGGATGCGCGAATCGCCGAGTTAAGCGGCGCGATTGCTTAGCACATCCGTAGCAGCAGGCGCCCCGATTGCCGGGGCGCTGCAACTACATTACTTGGCGCCCCAGACGCCACTCAACGCCTGCAACGCTGAACCGCCCGCGCCTTGCTGACCGAGGTACTGCAGAATCACCGGCACGAACTGGCTGACCATGCTGCTGTTCATGCCCAGCGCGCTGAACGCCTTGTTCACATCGCCCATGCTCTGCACGTTGCCCAGCGCACTATCCAAGGCAGAGTTGCTGCTTCCGGAGTTGCCCAGCAGACCGCCAAGACCACTCAGGCTGCCGAGAGCCGATGTGCCGGCCAGTTGATCAAGGCCTGGCACTGATTTGCTCAGTTGCGAATAGTCATTGCCGGCGAGCTTGTTCTTGGCCAGCCCCAACAAGGCGCCCGTCCCGCCCACCGCTTGCTCCGGCGTGACGTTCAACTGCGTGCCCAGCGTGTTCAATAGCCCGGCTGCCTCGGGCGCGGCGGTTGCCTTTTGCTGACCGCCGGTTGCGTTGGAAACGGCATTGGCCGCGTCATTCAGATTGAAAGCGAAGACCGGCGTGACTGCGAGCGCCATCAGGCTCGCCAGCGCAGCACCACGTACATTTCTCAGTGAAACTTTCATCGCAACAACCTCGTTTGCCAGGAGACCGGCCATGACCGGGTAAACACGCGTTGGACCGCCCCTCGAAGGGAAGTTCCACCCAGGGTCTCAGGGTTTGCTGACATAGAACAAGCGCTGCGGCTCGAAGGTCCGCGCCAGCCGTTGATCCGCAGCCGTCGAGCCCGCCTGCAAGAGCCGGTGGCGAATGAACGCCTTATCGAAATGCTCACCGTTGTGAAGCTTCTCGCGCAGGCTGATCAAGCGCGTACCGCCCTGATGATCGGCACCGCGATATAGCGGTTCACTGAAGAGGCGCACATGAGGGTCGGCGCTACCTCCGGTGGATTTCACCTGAACCTGGGTGATGATCGCGAAACCGGACAGCCAGGGGGACCACAGCCGGGAAACGTCGGCAGCGAAACACTCACCCGGGGTGAAATCAGCCTCGCAGTCCGCCAGCTCACGGTAGGTCGGCGCGATGCGCACATGTTGACGGTAAGCGGCGCGGTAACCGGCCTGACAGACCGCCGGCGCCATACCGGCCCAGACGCAGGCGTTGGGGTTTTCAAAGAACACCTCCGACGATGCCCAGCCCGAAGAAACAGGCTCGAGATGAGCGCTCGTCAGCGTGGCGGGCAAGACAATGAGCGGCATCGCGACGAGGAAATGAATCGATGTTCTAACCCACCAAACAAGCATGCATGACCCGCCACCTGAAAAACCGGCCGGACAAATAACACGGAGATAAGGCAGCTGAAACAAGCAGGAATGGAATTCAAACGCTCCCCAACCATTTTCAGAAACGCCCTACAAATGCCGGACTAGAGGCCTACGTCAGGCATAAAAAAAGCGACCCGAAGGTCGCCTTTTGAGAGCGTCAGAGAATCATGCGGCGCTGAACAGTTTGTGCGGGTCGATGACGAATTTCTTCGGCACACCGGCATCGAACTCGCCGTAACCGCGCGGCGCGTCGTCGAGGCTGATGACTTCCACGCCAACCACGTCGGCAATGTTGATGCGGTCCCACATGATCGCCTGCATCAGTTGACGGTTGTACTTCATGACCGGCGTCTGGCCGGTGTGGAAGCTGTGGGATTTTGCCCAGCCCAGACCGAAACGAATGCTCAGTGCGCCGACCTTGGCGGCAGCGTCCACGGCGCCCGGGTCTTCCGTCACGTAAAGGCCGGGAATGCCGATCTTGCCGGCGACGCGAACCACGCCCATCAGCGAGTTGAGTACGGTGGCCGGCGCCTCGGCCTTGGCGCCCGCGTGCCCATGGCCACGTGCTTCGAAGCCTACGGCATCGACGGCGCAGTCCACTTCAGGCTCGCCCAGCAGATCGGCGATCTGCTCGTGCAGCGGGGTGTCTTTGGAGAGGTCGGCGATCTCGAAACCCTGGGCCTTGGCGTGCGCCAGACGCACCGGATTGACGTCACCGACAATGACGACTGCCGCGCCAAGCAAGCGCGCTGAAGCGGCGGCGGCAAGCCCCACGGGACCGGCGCCGGCGATGTACACCGAGCTGCCCGGACCAACACCGGCAGTCACCGCGCCGTGGTAGCCGGTGGGCAGGATGTCGGAGAGGCAGGTCAGGTCGCGAATCTTCGACATCGCCTTGTCGCGATCAGGAAGTTTGAGCAGATTGAAGTCGGCATAGGGCACGAGCACATATTCGGCCTGGCCGCCGGTCCAGTCGCCCATGTCGACATAACCGTAGGCACCACCGGCGCGGGCCGGGTTGACGGTCAGGCAGACGCCGGTGTGTTGCTCTTTGCAGGATCTGCAACGGCCGCAGGCGACGTTGAACGGCACGGACACCAGGTCACCGATCTTCAGGTTTTCGACGTCGCTGCCTTTCTCGACCACCTCACCGGTGATTTCGTGACCCAGTACCAGGCCGACCTGGGCAGTCGTTCGGCCACGCACCATGTGTTGATCGGAGCCACAAATGTTGGTGGAAACCACGCGCAAGATCACCCCGTGCTCGATCTTCTTGCCGCGCGGGTCCTGCATCTTGGGATAGTCGATTTTCTGTACTTCGACCTTGCCCGCGCCGAGATACACCACACCACGATTACCAGACATACATGTCACCTCTCTATTTGTTATTGATTGGGTGAATCAGTGAGCTTCAAGCCGCAAGCTTCAAGCTTCAAGCAGCAAGCAAAAGCGCTGCTGCCACTACATGGGCCCGAAACGTGTTGCGAGTGACGCCGCTTTTACTCTTGCGGCTTGAAGCTTGAAGCTTGAAGCTTGCAACTAGCCCCTACAGCACCACCGTCCTGTTGGCATTGAGAAACACACGTCGCTCGATGTGATAACCCACCGCTCGCGCCAGGGTCAGGCCTTCGATGTCGCGGCCCTTGGCGATCAGGTCTTCAGGATAGTGACTGTGGTCGACCACTTCGACGCCCTGGGCGATGATCGGCCCTTCGTCGAGGTCGTTGTTGATGTAATGCGCCGTCGCGCCGACCAGTTTCACGCCCTTGTTGTAGGCCTGGTGATACGGCTTGGCGCCTTTGAAGCCCGGCAGCAGCGAGTGATGAATGTTGATCGCCTTGCCATCGAGCTTGCGGCACAGCTCCGGCGACAGCACTTGCATGTAGCGGGCAAGCACCACCAGTTCGGCGCCGGTGTCTTCGATCACCTTCATCACCCTGGCTTCCTGGGCCGGTTTGTCATTGGGGTCGAGGGGGAAATGGTAGTAGGGAATGTCGTGCCAGCGCGCCAGCGGTTCGAGGTCCGGGTGATTGGAAACGACGGCGACCACGTCCATGGACAGCTGATTGATGCGCTGTCGGTAGAGCAGATCGTTGAGACAGTGATCGGCCTTGGACACCATGATCACCACCTTCGGGCGATAGTTCGGGGCGGTGAGTTCGAAGATCATGCCGAAGGATTCGCCGCGCTCGGCCAGGCCTGCACGGAAAGACGCTTCGTCAAACCCGTCCGGTTGGCGAAATTCGACGCGAATGAAGAAGCGGCTGGACAGCCGGTCATCGAACGAATGGTGTTCGGTGACGTAACAGCCCTGCTCGAAGAGATAACGCGTCACCGCGTCCACCGTGCCCAGCACGCTGGGGCAGTCGGCGGTCAGAATCCAGGTATCGGGGGCGCGGCTCATAGGTATTCCTTGATCGTGTGGTCAATCCGGGATCAGGCAGCGACGCTCAAACCATACTCCGCACTCGCATCCTGCAGCCACATCCACCAGTAATCGGCGAAGCTTCGGCGGATGACCAGTTCCCAGGTGTCTTCGCCGGTACGGCGTATCACCAGCTGCGATTTGGCGAATACCGTGCCGATGGCCTTGCCCACCGGGAAGTTGCTCGGGTGCACGTCGTAGCTGGTGGATTTCATCAGCACTTCGCGGACCTTCGGGCCGGTCAGTTCCAGCAGCGATTGCCCGCCGCTGACGTTGACGACAGCGATGTGTAAACCGGCGAGCGCTTCGCGCAGCTTCTGCTCGACGGCGAACTCTTCACCGGTCGGCACGATCAGCAGCCACTCATCCGGGCCCAGCCACTGGATCGAGCTATCGCCGCTTGAGACCAGCGCCAGCGCGCCCGGCAGTTCCATGCCCAGCGCCTTGTGCACGCCGGCCGCGAACGCCGGATCGTGCCCATTGCCACGGATGGTCAGATGGCCGAGCAGTTTTTTCTCCCGCAGCACGACGCCCGGATTGCTGCGGCCTTTGCCGATCAGGCTCTGAAGGTCAGCATGAAACAGCGGCGACTCGGCTTTGGCGTCGGTCGCTGGCCGCTGTTGGTAAACGTTGGCTGTGGTCATAGAGCACCTGTGTTGAATTCTGTTGTTTCAGTGAACACGTTCCCGTAGGAGTGAGCTTGCTCGCGATCGCGGTGTATCAGTCACCAGATGTATGCCTGATCTCACGCCATCGCGAGCAAGCTCACTCCCACAGGGATATAAGCAAGCCAAGACTTACTCCACGTTCTGTTGATCACCCTTCGGATCGAAGAACACCGAGGACACAATCTCCGCCTCGATCACCGACCCATCCGCCAAGGGCGCAAACACCCTCTCGCCCATGCGCTTCAGCCCGCCCTTCACCACACCCATGGCGAACGAATAACCCAGCGAGTTCGCCGCATAACTCGACGTCACGTGACCTACCATCTTCATCGGGATCGACTGCTTCGGATCGAACACCAGTTGCGCGCCTTCCGGCAGCCACTGGGTCGGATCAACCGGCTTCAGGCCGACGAGTTGCTTGCGATCTTCCCGCACGCAGTCCTCTCGATTCATGCCGCGCTGGCCGATCCACGAGAACGGCTTGGTGCGGCCGACACACCAGCCCATATTCAAATCGTCCGGGGTCATCGAACCGTCGGTGTCCTGGCCGACGATGATGAAGCCCTTTTCGGCGCGCAGGACGTGCATGGTTTCAGTGCCGTACGGGGTCAGGTTGTACTGTTTGCCGGCTTCGGCGATTTTTTCCAGAACGCCCATGGCGTAGTCGGCCTGGATGTTCACTTCGTAGGAAAGCTCACCGGTAAACGAAATCCGGAACACTCGCGCCGGCACACCGGCCACCAGCCCCTCTTTCCAGGTCATGAACGGAAACGCTTCACGGCCCAGGTCGATGTCGGTCACTTCGCTGAGCAGCTTGCGGCTGTTCGGCCCGGACAGGGTCAGGGTCGCGTAGTGATCGGTGACGGAGGTGAAGTACACCTTCAGGTCCGGCCATTCGGTCTGTTGATAGATTTCCAGCCACTGCAGCACGCGTGCGGCGCCACCGGTCGTGGTGGTCATGATGAAGTGGTTATCGGCGATGCAGGCGGTCACGCCATCGTCGAAGACCATGCCGTCTTCCTTGCACATCAGGCCGTAACGGGCCTTGCCCACGTCCAGTTTGGTCCAGGCGTTGGTGTAGATCCGGTTCAGAAATTCCCGCGCATCCGGGCCTTGAATGTCGATCTTGCCCAGTGTCGATGCGTCCAGCAGACCGACGCTGTCGCGCACAGCCTTGCATTCGCGGCGCACGGCGGCGTGGATATCTTCACCGGCTTTCGGGAAATACCACGGACGTTTCCACTGACCGACGTCTTCGAATTCAGCGCCGTTCTTCACGTGCCAGGCATGCAGCGCGGTGAAGCGCACAGGCTCGAAGACGTGACCGCAGTGACGGCCTGCGATGGCGCCGAAGGTCACCGGCGTGTAGTTCGGGCGGAACATGGTGGTGCCCATTTCCGGGATCGACACGTTCAGCGAGCGGGCCGCGATGGCCAGGCCGTTGACGTTGCCGAGCTTGCCCTGGTCGGTACCGAAACCCAGCGCGGTGTAGCGTTTGACGTGCTCGACGGACTCGAAACCCTCGCGGGTCGCCAGCTCGATGGCCGCTGCGGTGACGTCATTCTGCAGGTCGACGAATTGCTTCGGCGCCCGCGCAGTGCCCTTTTCGTGCGGTACCTGAAACAGCGCCAGGGTCGGTTCTTCCACGCGGCTCAGCGCTTTCGGCAGTACGCCTTCGACCGGTTTGAAACCGGCTTCACTGGCGGCACGAACACCCCCTTCAAAACCGTCGGCCAGCGAGTCGCCGAGCGCGTAAACGCCATTTACACCGCCGACGCAGACACGTTTCTGCGGCGCTTCGCCCGGCACGAAACCGAGGATATCTTCGCGCCAGACCGGCTTGCCACCGAGGTGCGAAGCCAAGTGAACAATCGGGCTGTAGCCACCGGAACTGGCAACCAGATCGCAGTCGAGCCATTCGCCAGGGCTGGCGACTTTGTGGGCTTTAACGTCGATGGCGGCCACGCGGGCGGCACTGACGCGCTTGCTGCCACGGGCTTCCACCACGGCGCTGCCGGTCAGGATCCGAATGCCTTTGGCGCGGGCCTCTTCCACTAACGCACCGCGCGGGTTGTGACGCGCATCGGCGACGGCCACCACGTGCAGACCAGCGTCGAGCCAGTCCAGCGCCACGCGATAGGCGTAATCGTTGTTGGTCGACAGCACCAGTTTCTTGCCCGGCGCCACGCCATAACGGCGCACGTAAGTGGAGACCGCGCCGGCCAGCATGTTGCCCGGTACATCGTTGTTGCCGTAAACCAGCGGACGCTCGTGGGTGCCGGTCGCCAGCACCACGCGCTGGGCGCGAACCCGGTGCATGCGCTGACGTACCTGGCCGATCGGTGCGCGGTCGCCCAGATGATCGGTGAGCCGCTCGTGAATGGTCAGGAAATTGTGGTCGTGATAGCCGTTCACCGTGGCGCGCGGCAGCAGGGTGACGTTGGGCAGGCCTTTGAGTTCGGCCACCACCGTCGCTACCCATTCCGCTGCCGGTTTGCCGTCCAGACTTTCGCGGCTGTCCAACAGGCTGCCGCCGAATTCTTCCTGCTCGTCCGCCAGGATGACCCGAGCACCGCTGCGCGCAGCCGCCAGGGCAGCGGCCAGACCTGCAGGACCGGCGCCGACCACCAGCACGTCGCAGTGCTGGTTCATGTTGTCGTAGGTGTCCGGATCCAGCTCGGTCGGCGAACGCCCGAGGCCCGCTGCCTTGCGGATGTACTTCTCGTAGGTCATCCAGAACGACTGCGGGTACATGAAGGTTTTGTAGTAGAAACCCGGCGGCATCAGCTTGCCGCCGACCTTGCCGAGAATGCCCATCATGTCGGTGTTCACGCTCGGCCAGCCGTTGGTGCTGGTGGCGACGAGGCCCGAATAGAGCGCCTGTTGCGTGGCGCGCACGTTGGGGATCTGCGTGGCTTCGGTGGCGCCGATCTGCAGCGCCGCGTTCGGCTCTTCGGAACCTGCCGCGAAAATGCCGCGAGGCCGCGAATACTTGAAGCTGCGGCCGATGATGTCGACACCATTGGCGAGCAAGGCGGCGGCCAGTGTGTCGCCTTCAAAGCCCTGATAGGTCTGGCCGTTGAAGTTGAAATTCAAAACCTTGCTGCGATCGATGCGGCCGCCGTTGGGCAGGCGATTGGACTGGCTCATACCTGATCCCCCTTTCTGATCGCAGGCGCAGGATTGACGAACTGAGGCTGCGTGCCGATCGGATAGGTTTCGAGAATTTCGTAGGTCACGGTGTCACGCGTGGTGTTGAAGTACTGCCGGCAACCCGCCGCGTGAATCCACAACTCGTGGTGCAGGCCGCGCGGGTTGTCGCGGAAGAACATGTAATCGCCCCACTCTTCATCGGTGCAGACCACTGGGTCCAGCGGACGCGGGATATGGGCCTGACCGGAGACGTGGAATTCCTCTTCGGAGCGCAGTTCGCCACAGTGAGGACAGAAGATGTGCAACATGGGAAAGTCCTCTGTTAGTGGGCTACGGCTGCAGCGCCGTGTTCATCAATCAATGCGCCGTTATGGAACCGGTCGATTGAGAAGGGTTTGGCCAGCGGGTGCATTTCGCCCTTAGCCAGGCTTGCAGCAAACACGTTGCCCGAGCCCGGGGTGGCCTTGAAGCCACCCGTGCCCCAACCGCAGTTGAAGAACATGTTCGGCACAGGCGTCTTGGAAATGATCGGGCAGGCGTCCGGCGTGGTGTCGACGATGCCGCCCCACTGGCGGTTCATGCGCACCCGCGACAGCACCGGGAACATCTCGACGATGGCCTGAATGGTGTGCTCGATCACCGGGTACGAGCCGCGCTGGCCGTAGCCGATCCAGCTGTCGATACCGGCACCGATCACCAGATCGCCCTTGTCGGACTGGCTGATATAACCGTGTACGGCGTTGGACATGATCACGCTGTCGATGATGGGTTTGATCGGCTCCGATACGAGCGCTTGCAGCGGATGGGATTCCACCGGCAGACGGAAACCGGCGAGCTTGGCCATGTGGCCAGAGTTGCCGGCCGTCACCACGCCGACGCGCTTGGCGCCGATGAAGCCCTTGTTGGTTTCAACGCCGATGCACACGCCGTTTTCCTTGCGGAAGCCGGTCACTTCGGTCTGTTGAATCAGGTCCACGCCCAACGCATCGGCGGCACGGGCATAGCCCCAGGCCACGGCGTCATGACGCGCCACACCGCCGCGACGTTGCACGGTGGCGCCGATAATCGGGTAGCGGGTGTTTTTCGAGCAGTCGAGGTACGGAATTTCTTCAGCCACTTGCTTGCCGTTGAGCAGCTCGCCATCGACGCCGTTCAAGCGGTTGGCGCTGACGCGGCGCTCGGAATCACGCATGTCCTGCAGGGTGTGGCACAGGTTGTACACGCCGCGCTGGGAGAACATGACGTTGTAATTGATGTCTTGGGAAAGGCCTTCCCACAGTTTCATCGCGTGTTCGTACAAGTGCGCGGATTCGTCCCACAGGTAGTTGGAACGCACGATGGTGGTGTTGCGCGCGGTATTACCGCCGCCCAACCAGCCTTTTTCGACCACAGCCACATTGGTGATGCCGTGCTCTTTGGCCAGGTAATAGGCCGTTGCCAGACCATGGCCGCCGCCGCCCACAATCACGACGTCGTAGACCTTTTTCGGGGTCGGCGTGCGCCACATGCGCTGCCAGTTTTCGTGGTGGCTGAGGGAGTGTTTGAAGAGGCCGAAGCCCGAGTAATGCTGCATGGTGCGACTCCTGACTCAGCGGTAAACCGGGAAATCGGCGCACAGCGCGGAGACCTGCTCGGCAACGTTGGCCTCGACATCGGCGTCGCCGAGATTGTCGAGGATGTCGCAGATCCAGCCGGCCAGCGTGATGCACTGAGTAACTTTGAAACCGCGCGTGGTCACGGCGGGGGTGCCGATGCGCAGGCCCGACGTCACGAACGGCGACTGCGGATCGTTCGGCACGGCGTTCTTGTTGACGGTGATGTGCGAGCGACCGAGGGCCGCGTCGGCATCTTTCCCGGTCAGGCCCTGACGGATCAGGCTGACGAGGAACAGGTGGTTATCGGTCCCGCCCGAAACTACGTCGTAACCGCGATCAATGAACACCTGCGCCATGGCCTGGGCGTTGTCGATCACTTGCTGTTGATAGGCTTTGAAACCGGGCTCCATGGCTTCTTTGAAGCAGACGGCCTTGCCGGCAATCACGTGCATCAGCGGGCCGCCCTGGGCACCCGGGAACACGGCGGAATTGAGCTTCTTCTCGATCTCTTCGTTGGCTTTGGCCAGGATCAAACCGCCACGTGGACCGCGCAGGGTTTTGTGGGTGGTGGTGGTGACCACATCGGCGTACGGCAGCGGGTTCGGGTACAAGCCGGCAGCGACCAGACCGGCGACGTGGGCCATGTCGACAAACAGCAGCGCGCCCACTTTGTCGGCGATCTGGCGGAAGCGCGGGAAATCCAGGGTTTTGGAGTAGGCCGAGAAACCGGCAACGATCATCTTCGGTTTGTGCTCGACGGCCAGTCGCTCGACTTCGTCGTAATCGATCAGGCCAGTGGCAACGTCGATGCCGTATTGAACGGCGTTGTACAGCTTGCCCGAGGACGACACTTTGGCGCCGTGGGTCAGGTGACCGCCATGGGCCAGACTCATGCCCAGCAAGGTGTCACCCGCTTGCAGCAGCGCCAGGTAAACCGCGCTGTTGGCCGACGAACCGGAATGCGGCTGGACGTTGGCGTAATCGGCGCCGAACAGGAGCTTGGCGCGATCGATCGCCAGTTGCTCGACCTTATCGACGTGCTCGCAGCCGCCGTAATAACGTTTGCCGGGATAACCCTCGGCGTATTTGTTGGTCAGGCCGCTGCCCTGAGCCTGCATCACGCGCTTGCTGGTGTAGTTCTCCGAGGCGATCAGCTCGATGTGGTCTTCCTGACGCTGCTCCTCGGCACTGATCGCGGCCAACAGTGCATCGTCATAACCCTGAATCTGGTCTTGCTTGCTGAACATCGCGGTTCTCCCAGCGGCGGCGCGGCGCCTGAATGATCGACAGGGCCTTGAACTGCCCTTTGGCCACGATGGTATGGCTGACGCTGACAGCCCAGATGCCTACGCACGCCACACAAAGGCGCGTTTACGACATGGGTTAGGCAGGAGCATTGGTTGCGCAGGATAGGTAATGCTCCTGCGAGGATGCGCAGTGCACGTGAAAGCCCCGGCTGAGCCGGGAAGTCTTGGTCGAACGATTTCACAGTTAGAAGCGGTTGTTGACTAGAAGCGGTTGCGCGACCGGGTGTTCAAATTTTCAACTTCAAGCCCACTCGACATCCGACGAACGGCCACAATACCTGTCATTTCTGACAGTAGACGCGCCTTACCCGCAGGCCTAAAGTCAAATTGCAGCTCAGGCGTAAGTCGTTGAATCGCGGCAAAGCTTCACGATAGCTATGAAGCAA
Source organism: Pseudomonas sp. W5-36 (assembly GCF_046540455.1). Classification (NCBI taxonomy): domain Bacteria; kingdom Pseudomonadati; phylum Pseudomonadota; class Gammaproteobacteria; order Pseudomonadales; family Pseudomonadaceae; genus Pseudomonas; species Pseudomonas sp. W5-36. The sequence goes on from NZ_JAXCIQ010000014.1 coordinate 144,552, forward strand.
ACTTGATAAAGCACGGCTGGCTCATATTAGCCCTGCCCCAATCAACAACAGCACTCTGCGCCAAAATGCTTTCGAAAACTATCCCCTGACGCATACCCGTATCTGGGCATCACCACACTGTAAGAAGGATAACCACCATGGCTAATATCCCTGCGAAAATTTATGTAAATGATGTGTATAAAGGCGAAGCACCTTTGCAAGACTGGACCTTTGCGGCGCTCAGCCAAGGTGATCTCCTGACAGTTTCCTTTGTGAGCCCCGACGTGTACACGGTAATACGAAAAGGGTTGGCGCATATAGAAGGTGATAGCTCCATCACAACACAGTACTTCGTGTACTTGACTTCATCTCCTCAAGTTATTGCTCATCCGTAAAAGGCTGCGTGAGCCGAGCCGCCCTCCTGGCTCACTAGGCAATAAGAAACATAGTTAAAATTGGGCAACCTTCTGCGAACAAGCCCACTGCGATTACAATTACCACTCCTTAACTAAAGCAATGAAATTATTAGCATTAAGTGACGGTCCTCGCAGACGAGCTCATCGTAGAATTTTGCATCTTGCGAACTCTCTCGCTTACTGTCGGGGGAGAGTTTTTCAGCTAATCAGGCCGGTTTTACAGACAACAACCCATCCGCCCGGAACATCCTGCGAATCATCAGCGCTCTAAAACACCTCAGCCCAATGGGCACGGGGACTGTCAAAACTGACAGTATTCAAATAGCGATGACGGGCTTACTTTTGGGTAAACGGAATGCCAGCTACTCAATCAAGGGAATGATCATGGGCACAATCGCAAGGTCGCATACGCTAACTCCCCAGTTGTGGAAAAGCCTGAGGGGGAAACACGTCAGTCGGCAGGGGCCTGCTACTGAGCCGTTGCTCTTTCTGACTCAAGGCGTGTTTCATACGGTGGATATAGAAGGCTCGGTCAAGCTGAGGATTATTCGCGAACTGAACTCAGCTGAGGCGCTGATTGCCGTCTACGTCGAGGATTCGGACGAAGTTCTTTCGGCCACAGTCGCAGTGGGCGATGCCAGGCTTTATGCGACCCCGCAAGACATCGTTCATCAGGACGGCGGGTACTATTCGGTCATTCTCAAGATCATTTCCTATCCGGACGCAGAAGTGGTCGCCGATATCTACTTATGGGAACTACCGCCCATCGCGGCACCGCAGTCCGTCGAATCCGACCTTGCGCTGTATCTTCCAAAAGGCTCGACTTTTTACGTAAGTCCCTCTGAAGAAGACATTGTGATGGACAGAACTTTCAGAGTGTCCGAAGACCGCCAAGTCTCGGTCAACATCCGTACTGTTGAGGGACGTAGTTACTCAAAAACAGTCACGGAAGCCGAAGCAACTCGATGTGCCGCGCCCGGTGATTACTATGCAGAGAACAGTTCCAATAAGCTGTCGGTCGTCTATGGCATCACCACACATCCCGAATTACCCTCATCACCGATTCTCAAGCATATGCCGCTACCGGATGTGCCGAGGTCCCGCCATGACCTCGGCAAATGAGTGACGACATGCCGTTTTTAGGCGTAATCCATCCGCATCCCGGAACATGTGCACCAAATGTCGCAATCAGACCTTTTTGGCAACGCTCGGCAATACTTCTGGGGCACCGCAAATTCACTCTCGTTGCGCCCAGCGGCGCTACCAGCGGCGGCATCACCTGTCATTTCTGACAGTAGACGTGCTTGGCGCATCGGCCTACGTTGGAAGTGCATCGATTTGGAATGACCCGCTTCAAAGCTGAAAATTACTGCTTGATCCACTAAGTTAAGTCTGAACAAAGCGCCAGACTTATTAACGCATGTGAATTTGATATTCATCCAAGCTCAAAAGGACTGACGACATGACTGGCACAAATAACGATAAAAAACAGTATATAGAGCTAACAGCGGCCCCCCTCTCGATCAATGAGGGCTTGTTTTATGTTTATCCTGGCGACTGGTACTCATGGATAGACCCTGAAGGTGGCGGAGGCGGAGAACAAGTAGTTTTATACAGAGTTTTCACCTACATCCCGTCAACAGGGGAAGTCGCTGTAGCCTATAACGCCACTACACCCGGAGGCCAAAAAAAGACGACCGAAAAACCAGAGGTTGATCGCATCACTGACGGCTTTTACTTTCAGGTTCAGGCCGAGGACTACATTCACATCGACTTTACGACCAAATATAAAGTCTACAATAAAACAGTTATTTTTGATGAACGCACAGACACGGCAGTCGTCAGGCTTCTCGTTGAGACCGTGGAGGATCCGGCCAAATCGTGACCGCCACTTCGCCACCCTCACAGGATCGACGAGTCACCGATGAAGTGTAAACGCTTGCAAAACCTAAGCTCTCCCCTGCTACTGCAAGGGAGAGTTGATAATTGAATCAGAGCAACTTCCCAGGCAGCAGTCCATCCGCCCTGAACATCCCGCGAATACCGCGTACAGCCTGACGGATGCGGTCCTGATTCTCGATAAGCGCAAAGCGCACATGGTCGTCGCCATATTCACCAAAACCGACGCCAGGCGACACGCAGACTTTGGCTTCGGCCAGCAGTTTCTTCGCGAACTCAAGTGACCCCAGGTGCGCATAAGCCTCGGGAATCTTGGCCCAGACGTACATCGACGCTTTCGGGTTTTCGACCATCCAGCCCAGTTCGTGCAGGCCTTTGACCAGCACGTTACGACGTTGGCGGTACTGCTCGGCGATGTCGAGCACGCACTGTTGATCGCCTTCCAGCGCAGCGATGGCGGCGACTTGCAGCGGCGTGAACGTGCCGTAGTCGTGGTAGCTCTTGATCCGCGCCAGCGCATTGACCAGCTCGGGATTGCCGACCATGAAGCCGATGCGCCAGCCGGCCATGTTGTAGCTCTTGGACAGGGTGAAAAACTCCACCGCAATGTCCTTGGCGCCTGGGACCTGCATGATCGACGGGGCTTTCCAGCCGTCGTAGACAATGTCGGCGTAGGCAAGGTCGTGAACCACCAGCACGTCGTACTGTTTGGCAAGGGCAACGACGCGCTCGAAAAAATCCAGCTCGACGCATTGAGCGGTCGGATTGGACGGGAAACCCAGAATCATCATCTTCGGTTTGGGGATCGAGCCGCGAATGGCTTTCTCCAGCTCGGCGAAGAAGTCCACGCCCGGCACCAGTGGCACGGAGCGCACCTGGGCGCCGGCGATCACGGCGCCGTAGATGTGAATCGGGTAACTGGGGTTCGGCACCAGGACGGTGTCGCCCTGATCCAGCGTGGCGAGCATCAAGTGCGCCAGGCCTTCCTTGGAGCCGATGGTGACGATGGCTTCATCTTCTGGGTCGATGTCGACGTCGTAGCGTTTTTTATACCAGCTGGAAATCGCCCGACGCAGGCGCGGGATGCCACGCGAAGTCGAGTAGCCGTGAGTGTCTTCACGTTGGGCGACGGTGACCAGTTTCTCGACGATGTGCGGCGGCGTTGCCCCGTCGGGGTTGCCCATGCTCAGGTCGATGATGTCCTCACCACGACGACGCGCAGCCATTTTCAGCTCGGCGGTGATGTTGAACACGTAAGGGGGGAGTCGATCGATGCGCGCAAAGCGGCGCGGCGAACCTTGGTCTGCCATGGAAACCTCTGAAGACGTAAGCGCCCGGAACCGTCCGAGCGACGCTGGCCACTGCGGTGGCCTGAGGCGGAAGATACGGGCGGTGACGGCGGTTTGTCTAGAGCGACACCGAGAAACTGATGGTGCTCACACAGGCCTCTTCCCGGCTGAAGCCGGTCCCACTAACACACCGAGTTCGACAGTAGGACCGGTTTTAGCCGGGAAGGCATCAGGCGTCACGCCGCAAACTGATGGCGTTCTCACTGGCCTCTTCCCGGCGGAAGCAGGTCCCACTGACACACCGAGTTCGACAGTAGGACCGGCTTTAGCCGGGAAGGCATCAGGCGTCACGCCGCAAACTGATGGCGTTCTCACTGGCCTCTTCCCGGCTGAAGCAGGTCCCACTGACACACCGAGTTCGACAGTAATTGGATGGACTCGCCCAAGCCGAGGCGTCAGTAGCGCCACGGTGGCATTCTTAAGAAGCCAACGACAGCGAGGGCGAGCCCATGAAAAAGCATACGATCAAAAGTA